>JBEDHZ010000050.1:0-27149 GCA_041173845.1 Pseudomonadota bacterium | reverse complement strand
ATGCATTAGCGTTGCCAGTGATTCCTTCTCTGCTCACCGTAGTTCCTCCCTCCCCCACCTGAAAGCCGCACATCGCGGATCTCGACTTTATGCATTTATCTGAACTCAAAGCTCTACACGTATCCGCACTACTAGAAATGGCCATTGGCCTAGACATTGACAACGCTGCGCGACTGCGCAAGCAAGAATTGATGTTTGCCATCCTCAAAAAACGCGCCAAATCCGGCGAACAAATTTTTGGCGACGGCGTACTCGAGGTCTTGCCCGATGGCTTTGGCTTTCTGCGCTCGCCCGATGCCAGTTACATGGCCTCGACCGATGACATCTATATTTCACCCTCGCAGATTCGACGCTTCAACCTGCACACCGGTGATTCGATTGAGGGTGAGGTGCGCACACCCAAGGATGGTGAACGTTACTTTGCGCTGGTTAAAGTAGACAAAGTGAATGGCGAACCGCCAGAAGCTTCGAAGCACAAAATTCTGTTTGAAAACCTGACACCGCTGCACCCGAATCAGCCTTTGTTGCTGGAACGTGAGATGCGTGGAGAAGAAAATATTACGGGTCGCATCATCGATATGATTGCCCCGATTGGTAAAGGTCAGCGTGGTTTGTTAGTAGCCTCACCTAAATCAGGTAAGTCGGTGATGCTGCAACATCTGGCGCACGCCATCACCTCCAACCATCCTGATATCACTCTGATCGTTCTGCTGATTGACGAACGTCCAGAAGAAGTGACTGAGATGCAGCGTTCCGTTCGCGGTGAAGTGGTGGCATCTACGTTTGATGAACCCGCCACGCGTCACGTGCAAGTCGCTGAGATGGTGCTGGAAAAAGCCAAGCGTTTGGTTGAAATGAAAAAAGACGTCGTGATCTTGCTGGATTCGATCACCCGTTTAGCGCGCGCTTACAACACCGTGATTCCTGCCTCGGGCAAAGTGCTAACCGGTGGTGTCGATGCGAATGCATTGCAGCGTCCAAAACGTTTCTTTGGTGCGGCACGAAATATCGAAGAAGGTGGATCGCTCACCATCATCGCGACCGCCCTGATCGAAACCGGCAGCCGCATGGATGATGTGATCTATGAAGAATTCAAGGGTACCGGCAACATGGAAGTTCACCTTGAACGTCGCCTGGCTGAAAAACGCGTTTACCCTGCGATCAATCTGAATAAATCTGGCACTCGTCGCGAAGAGCTATTGATTAAGCCCGATGTACTGCAAAAGATCTGGATTCTCAGAAAGCTCTTGTACGGTATGGATGAGATCGAAGCAATGGAATTCATCCTCGATAAGATGAAAGCCACCAAGACCAACGCGGAGTTCTTTGATTTAATGCGCCGCGGCGGTTCTTAAAAAGGCAACAAATTTGGCGCATGGACTTCAATTAATGTTCGTGCCGCCAACGCTGGCAGCACCATCCCAGCCCCGGCAAATCACCCCAAGCCTTTGATTTGCCGTTATAATCTCGCTTCTTTTTTTAGATCGCCTCAGTCGAGACGATCTTAACCGGACAAGTGATCATCAACCGGGTCAAGAAGCATGACGGACCGACGAAGTGATGATTGGCTACCCACCTGATAGTGAGAATGAAATGAAAGAAGGCATACACCCTGAATACCGTGACGTCGTTGTGCACGACCTCTCATGCGATTTCAAATTTATTACGCGTTCGACTATGTCGTCGCGCGAAACTATCAATTTCGAAGGCAAGGACTATCCTCTGCTGAAGGTTGAAGTTTCATCGGAATCGCATCCTTTCTACACGGGCAAGCACAAAATCGTCGATACGGCTGGCCGCGTCGAGAAATTCCGTCAGAAATTCGGCAACACGGGTTCCAAAACTCGCGCTGCTGGCTAATCTGCTTCAGCCTCACCAAAAATGCCGCCGAGTGCGGCATTTTTGTTTTTTTAAGTCACAATAGCACTGCTTTTTTTACTGCCAACGACCCTACTCAATGAAACCCGTACGACTGCCTGCTGCTGCGACACTCGCCTTGCCGCGCTGGGGTTTGGTCGTCATGTGTTTGCTGTACATACTTCCCGGCATACTCCGACGCGATCCTTGGAAAACCGATGATGCTGCCGGTTTTGGGATCATGTGGACCATGGCGCATGGATCATTGGCAGACTGGTTAGCTCCGAACATCGCTGGTCTATCAATGCCTAACGAAGCACCACTGGCATTCTGGATAGGTGCGCTACTCATCAAATTATTAGGCTGGCTACTCACCGATGCAGTAGCAGCCAGAATTTCAGTACTCGTATTCTTTGCCATTGGCGTTGTTTCTGTATGGCGTACCGCATTTGTGCTCGGACGCCGCAACGAAGCCCAACCTTTAAAGCTCGCATTTGGCGGGCAACCCGCCGCGATGGACTATGGGCGCACCCTGGCCGACGGTGCCGTCTTAATTTACGTTGCTTGCTTAGGCTTGCTGTTACGTAGTCATGAGACAGCTACGCCTGCTTTACACGTCGCATTGGTTGCAGCTGCTTTCTATGGCGCTGCCTGTCTGTTTGATAAAGCCAATACACGCGCTGCTGCAGGCCTGGGTATCACACTCGGATTATTAGTACTTGCGCGCGGCTGGACTGTGCCGCTAGCGCTATGGATTAGCTTGTTAATTTTGGCGGCTCTGCGCTATCGCGATGTCATGCTGCACCTCGCACGCACGACATTACCGATTGGATTGCTTATACCGCTGACTTGGCTATTGGCTCATCGTGCATTGATGCCTGGCAGCGCAGAAGTCACCGATGTTTGGTTAAACACCAATTTGCACATGCTGAGTTGGCCTCGTTTGGCTACTCTAGGTTTTCTCTCTAAAACTTTGGTTTGGTACACCTGGCCAGCATGGCCGATTGCAGCTTGGACTGTCTGGGCATGGCGCTCGCAAGCAACGCTGCATGTCTTGCTAACCACTTCGGGTGTCGTTGCACTGTTGCTGCTAAATCTGTTCACTACCTCACCGAAAGATCATGAATTACTTTCGCTGTTACCACCCTTGGCGATTTTGGCGACCTTTGGATTACCGACACTAAAACGTGGTGCAATCAATGCGATTGACTGGTTCTCAGTGATGACACTGACAGCGATCGCTTCATTCATTTGGTTAGGATGGATTGCAAAGCAAACCGGCTGGCCAGAAAAACTCGCAAAAAATGCCTTCAAAGTCGCGCCAGGATTTGAACCTGAATTCAACTTTTTAGCCACGCTCGTTGCACTAGCCACAACCGTTGGATGGGTACTGCTATTACGCTGGCGTTTGGGACGTCAGCCTTCCGTGTTGTGGCGCGCTGTCGTGTTATCTACTGGTGGGCTCGTTCTTTGCTGGGTACTTTTGATGACGCTCTGGTTACCGTGGTTGAACTACGCACAAAGCTACTCCAGCGTTGCGGCAGAAATTGAAACGCATCTACCAGAAAGCTATCGTTGCGTTGATACCGATGGCGTTGGTCCTGCACAGCGAGCGTCGTTTGGCTATTTAGGTCAAGTGAATTTCAGCCGAAATTTAAAAAATTCGGACTGTGAATTACTGCTCGTGCAGGATGATGGATTACGTCGCCGCGGTGGTTCATTGAAAAAAATCGAAGGTGATGTAACGCTGCTATGGCAAGGTCGTCGTGCTTCAGATCGCCACGAATTTTTCCGTCTCTACAAGCGCAACTCTCCATGACTCTCGCGGCCAGCCCGCATAACTCGTCGCTAACTTCTCGCGTTGCGCGACTTGCATGGCCAATATTAATCGGTCAACTGGCTGTCGTTGCTAACGGTGTGATCGATACCGCTATGACAGCGCGCTATTCCGCTACCGATTTGGCGGTACTCGGTCTCGGTGCATCCATTTACATTAGTGTATTCGTCGGTCTATCAGGTGTTTTGCAAGCGCTCTCGCCCACCATCGCACAATTATTCGGCGCAAAAAAAATAGACGCTATCGGCGCTGAGGTACGCCAAGGTATGTGGCTAGCGATTTTTCTCTCTATCGTTGGCGCTTGCCTATTGAGCTTTCCGCATGCGCTGTTATCCGTCGCTCATGCTCCACCTGAGATGACAGGCAAAGTTGAGCGCTATCTGCAAATACTATCGCTCGCACTACCTGCATCGTTAGGTTTTCGCGTGTACGCGTCGTTAAACACGGCTTTATCTCGCCCACGAAATGTCATGCTGCTTCAAATCGCCGGTTTGGGCTTGAAGATCCCACTCAATGCATTATTTATTTTCGGCGGTTTAGGTTTACCCGCCTTCGGTAGTCCCGGCTGCGCAATTGCGACAGCCATCAGTGCATGGTTAATCGCACTCATCAGTTGGCTGATCCTTCGTAACGATTCTTTTTTTAATCAATTTCATATTTTTGGCCGCGGAATTGATAAACCACATTGGAAAGCTCAATCAGCATTACTAAAGCTAGGCTTGCCTATGGGTCTATCGTATTTAATTGAAGTGACTGCCTTCACCTTCATGGCGCTGTTCATTGCTCGCTTAGGTAGCAACACCTTAGCTGCACATCAAATTACCGCTAATTTCGGCACGGTGCTGTATATGCTGCCGCTATCAATCGCGAATGCCACTATGACGCTAGTGGCTCAAGAAATCGGTGCAGGCCGTTTACCCTCAGCCCGCCACACAGGTCGTGCAGGAATACGATTGGGAGTGATTCTTTCAGTCAGCTTGGGCATCATTGTATGGCTCACACGTGGCTACATCATCGGACTCTACACACCAGATGTCAGCGTCGCAGAAGCCGCGATGCCACTGTTTTTTTTCATCGCCTTCTACCAACTATTCGATGCAATTCAAGTCGGAACAGCTTTTGTTTTACGTGCATATAAAGTTGCGACCATACCCACACTAATGTATGCAGTGGCATTGTGGGGCGTAGGTTTGGGTGGTGGTTATTCGATAGCATTTAATATCACCGGGGTCACGCCAGATTTTTTACTGGGTGCGGCCGGTTTTTGGTTGGGGAATAGCCTAAGCTTAGCGCTGGTAGGGCTCGCACTGGCTTGGTATCTACGACGTGTTCAACGCATTATGGAACGCGAACACGCGCCCGCACTGTAAAGCGGCCTCTAAATTATTTCGCGCTTGATTACTGCAACTCGGGATGCGGATCGGGTATAGGCTCGTCCTGTGGCACGGGATGCGGCACATCCTCGTGAAAGGGCTGATCTTCTGGCAAAGGTACAGGCTCACGATGGACAACTAATTTTTTCATGATCATTAACCTCCTAACGCAATCTAGGTTCGCCACGCCGGTTAGCGCGACGTTCAGTCGGATGCGAAAAAGCACGAAACTCCATCGTAATCACACCTAATGCGCCGGGTGGGCCCGCCACAAAATCAAATTCTTTTTTTACTGGGAACAAAACGTTATCGAGTAAAACGATATCAGTGCGGCAGGTAGGATTAGGATTTGAAAGATGCGTTCGCATCTCATGCCAAATGTCTGGCGTAATCCAACCCTCTAGATAGATTTGATTCGGATAGACAGAGTGATCTGCATCCAGGTACGCTTTCTGACCATCGCGCAAGGTCAGATAAGCAGGCGCTTCATCAGCAATAACTAAATTAATCCAGCCCTCACCTATCGCATGTGATATTTCTTCATGCGGTCCTGCGCACGAGAGTGACATGGACCATTTACATGAAAGATCGAGGCGCTTCTCAATGCAACCTTGACCCAACAAACGCGAACCATCGGTGACAGTAAATTGCGTACCGGTGACTCGAGCCGACAAGGTTGGCTCCATTGCGCGAATTTCTTCTAAGTTTTCGTGCAAATTCCAAAACAACCATTTGCACCGCTCCGCATCTGACATCTCAACTAGTTCTGCAACAGGCCGTTCGCCGCTATAGCGCAAAGCATGCATCAACTCACGACGCACCTTCTCTTGGGGACCACATTCGAAAATCTGCTGAAAAGGCTCGAATTCTTTTTGCACTTCACTCTGCATGGTGACTCCTGGTCGTACAAGTCCGAAAAATGTTCGCGATGGCGATAAATCGCCAACAACTTTTCGATTGGACTTGGTGGAAGAGGATTAAATCCCCAATGCGACACAAAGACAAGCCACGCAGGCAATAAAACGATAAGTAAATTTTGCGTTATGCAGATTAAGCGTGATGTTTTTCAAAATCACGCAAGTAATTGATTAATGCGATCACGCCATCGATAGGCATCGCATTATAAAGAGACGCACGCATGCCACCGACACTACGATGGCCTTTTAATTGCAACAAGCCACGTTCTTGAGCGCCGTCAAGAAAACTGTCATTTAAACGCGCGTCATGCAAATGAAAAGGAATATTCATACGCGATCGGTCATTGATACTCACTGGACTCGAATAAAAATTTGTTGAATCCAAGTAGTCATACAAACGAGATGCTTTCTCAGCATTCATTTTTTCAATAGCCGCCAGACCACCCTGCTGCTGCAACCACTCGAATACAAGTCCTGCCATGTAAATTCCATACGTAGGTGGTGTATTCACCATCGATTCATGCTCGGCTTGTTCTTTCCAATGAAATACGGTCGGTGTAATGTCTAATGCTCTATCCAGCAAATCATCACGCACAATCACAAAGGTCAATCCCGCAGGCCCAATATTTTTTTGCGCGCCACCATAGATGACAGCGTAGTCACTCACATTAATAACTGTCGACAATATGTTTGACGACATATCGGCGACTAAAGGCACGTCACCCGCATTAGGTAACCAATGATATTCAACACCGCCTATGGTTTCGTTGCTACAAATGTGAAGATACGCTGCTTGCGGATCAAGCTTCCAAGTGGATTGCGTAGGGACATAGGTAAAGTCTTTATCCTCCGACGAAGCCGCCACATTCACCTGGCAGTATTTTTTTGCCTCGCTAATCGATTTGGATGACCAAATACCCGTATTCACATAATCCGCAGAACGATGCTTACCGAGCAAATTCATAGGGATCAGCGCATTCATCGCCATCGCGCCACCCTGAAGAAACAAGACTTTGTAATTTGAGGGAATACCTAGCAGCTCACGAAAATTGGCTTCCGCGCTGTGGGCAATGCTCATAAATTCTTTGCCACGGTGACTCATCTCCATCACCGACATGCCACTGCCACGCCAGTCCAGCATTTCCTCGGCCGCCCGCTGCAAAACGGCTTCCGGCAATACCGCTGGTCCTGCACTGAAATTAAAAACTCGCATGGAAAATCACTTTGATAGTCAGGCTGTCCGAAGGCAGCAAAGCTCGATTATATTTTGTTTGTTGAAATGGGCCTGAAATACGGGCGTTTCTTCAGATCAGCTACAATCTTGCCAGAGCGTGCGTTGGTTGACCAACATGGCAATCAGCCGACATCCCAAACAAGATCTCGCAGCAAAGCACGCTATTTATTACAACGATAAAACATCTCTAGAAACCACATCATGTACGTCACAAAACTTTCTACGCTAGTTGCTGCACTCAGCATCAATCTACTCATTTTGTCTGCGCCAAACGCCCGCGCAGAAGATACTGCGATTGAAACTGCCGCACTACGATGCTCTGCTATGTCCGCAGTCCACTCCACGCTGACAACACCCACACCTCAGTTTGGCGAGCTTATGACTCAATTTGCTGGGCTGTTTGCGCAAATTCACGTTCTGCACAAAGGCAATCGAACCAAAACTAAAATAGCACCCAATGATCTCCGTACACAGCGTGATGAGATCACCAATGAATTAACTAAAGGCTGGCCGGGTGTGAAAAATGATCGCGTACGTGAAGCCGCTATTTGCAATGCTTGGCGTATCAATTTATTTTCAAAACTACCTGAAAAACCCACTGAGAAAGATTTCCAGGCGGCGTTATTAAATATCGGCCCGCCTCCTACTAACGTATCACCAAAAGATTTAGAGCAATGGGCCACGCTGACCCCGCAAGCCTTTGCGATTATGGCGCAGGTGAAATTGGCGCCTAAAGAAAAGAAATAATAAACTGCAGTTAGAAAAAATTTGTGATTTAAAAACCCGGGACTCGCCGGGTTTTTTTATGAAAATTTCCTAAATCTCTGCAAACTCAACTCTGATGAATCGCCTTCACCGAACCCGCTTCCTGCCGTAACAAAAATTTTTGTATCTTTCCCGTCGATGTTTTCGGGATTTCTTTAAATACTATTATTTTTGGCACTTTAAATCCTGCCAACAGAGATTTGCAGTGTGCGATGATTTCTTCTTGGGTTACGGTCACACCCGCACGAGCCTCAATAAATGCACACGGCACCTCTCCCCATTTAGCGTCTGGTGCAGCAACAACGGCACACGCAAGCACAGCAGGATGCTGATATAAGGCATCCTCAACTTCAATACTAGAAATATTCTCACCGCCTGAAATGATGATGTCTTTACTGCGATCACGAATCCTTACGTAGCCGTCGGGGGTGATCACTGCCAAATCACCGGTATGAAACCATCCGCCACTAAAAGCCTCTTCGGTTGCCCGCTCATTTTTCAGGTAGCCCTTCATGCAGATATTCCCGCGAAACATAATCTCACCCATCGTCTCGCCGTCCGAGGGTACGGGTTGCATCGTTTCGGGATCCATTACGCTCACCCCCGCTTGCAAGTGATAACGCACACCTTGCCGCGCATTTTTTTCTGCCTGCGCTGCCAGATCAAGCTCATTCCATTCACTCTGTTTAGCGCACACAGTTGCGGGGCCATAAACTTCTGTTAAACCATACACATGCGTAATGTCGAAACCCATAGCCGTCATTTGCGCCAGCATCGTTGAAGACGGTGGAGCTGCTGCAACCATAGTCGAAACTCTGTGTTGTATACCTTTACGCCATTCAGGCGGAGCCGAAGCTAACGCACTTTGTACAATCGGTGCACCGCAGTAATGCGTGATTCGTTCTTTAGCAATCAACTCTAATACGTGTTGGGCATCGAATTTACGCAAACAGATATTCACACCAGCACGAGCAGCCAGTGTCCAGGGAAAACACCAGCCATTGCAGTGAAACATAGGCAGCGTCCAAAGATACACCGCATGCTTAGGCATATCCCATTCAAGAATATTGGATATCGCATTGATCGCAGCACCGCGATGGTGATAGACCACCCCCTTAGGATCGCCGGTTGTTCCTGATGTGTAGTTCAATGCAATCGCATCCCACTCATCGGATGGCGGTTGCCAATCAAACGCTGAATCACCTTCGTTCAACAACGCTTCATAATCAATCCAGTCTGAAGGTACCGGAGGCATATCAGCGCTTACATCCGCCACACCAATTATCAGCAAATCTGGCAGCTCAGCACGCAAACTATTTACGAGAGATTCATATTCAGTATCAGCAATCAACGCTTTGGCTTCACCATGCCGCAACATAAATAGCAGTGTAGAAAAATCAAGCCGTGTATTTAAGGTATTCAGTACTGAGCCAGCCATCGGTATACCGAAATGGCACTCCACCATTTCTGGAATGTTGGGCAGAAGTACAGCAACCGTATCGTTTTTTTGTATGCCGCGTGCGGTTAAAGCTGAAGCAAGTCTGCGGCAGCGCGCATAGGTATCGCGCCAGTTACGCCGCACCGAACCATGAACTACGGCCGGACGATCCCCATACACCTCGGCTGCACGCGCAATAAAGTCCAATGGAGTTAGCGGCACGTAATTGACATCACGCCGATGTAAACCTTTATCAAAATCTGTCACGACTCACTCCTGAATACTGATTCTTCTGCTAATTAAAGCCAGGTTGAGGGATATGACGCGCGACCACTTCCCCCAATGATTACCCGATATTTTATGTGGGATCAGGCCGAAATATACCTATAGCCGACCTCAGTTAGTCGGAAATTGCATAAGTAACTGCGATCTTATTCGTTCACAGCTAGTTTTTGCGCCTTTATGCTCTGACCATTCCAATCTTTGCTTGAAGAGGTCATTATGTTTTCTAAATTTATAGCTACTGCGCTCTGGGTACTGGTGGCCGCAGGTACGGCTCATTCAGCCGAATCATCACTGCTCAACGTGTCATATGATCCCACGCGTGAGCTCTACCAAGATTTCAACAAAGCATTTGCAGCACACTGGAAGAGTAAATCAGGCGAAGAGCTAAAAATCAAGCAATCGCACGGTGGTTCGGGTAAACAAGCACGCGCCGTAATTGATGGCCTTCAAGCCGATGTCGTGACACTGGCACTTGCCTATGACATCGACGAAATAGCCAGCCGCGGATTAATCGCTAAAGATTGGCAAAAACGCTTGCCACACAATAGCTCGCCTTATACGTCAACGATTGTTTTTCTGGTGCGTAAAGGCAATCCTAAAAAAATCAACGATTGGAATGACGTCGTTCGTCCCGGTGTTTCAGTTATCACCCCTAATCCAAAAACGTCGGGGGGTGCGCGTTGGAATCATTTAGCAGCCTGGGGCTACGCACTAAAGCAACCCGGTGGCAATGAGAAAAGTGCACAAGAATTTCTAGCCAAACTTTATAAAAATGTTCCTGTACTCGACTCTGGAGCACGCGGTGCCACAACCACATTTATCGAACGGGGTATCGGTGACGTACTACTCACCTGGGAAAACGAAGCTCTGCTCGCTATTAAAGAGCTGGGTCCGGACAAAGTAGAAATTGTTGCGCCTTCACTGAGTATTCTTGCTGAACCACCTGTTGCAGTGGTTGATAAAGTGGTCGATAGACGCGGGACACGTAAACAAGCAGAAGCTTATCTTAACTACCTCTACACCGAAGAAGGACAGGAAATTGCGGCACAAAATTATTACCGCCCTACGAATGAAAAAATCAGTAAAAAGTATGCATCGCAATATCCAAAAGTAAAACTGATCACCGTTGAAGAAATCGCCGGTAACTGGGCTAAAGCGCAGAAAACACATTTCGCAGATGGTGGGATTTTTGATCAAATTTATCAAACCAAATAAATATTTTCATCCATCCAAAGCGGATCGGTTAACACCCGTCATCTAAAACAAACCAAGAAAGGATCACCATGAAACCCGCTTTCATTAAGTCGGGCAGGCCCCTGCTACGCCTGCTAATCGCCAGCAGCATCATTGCGGCATTCCCCGCACATGCTAATGATCAACAAGAAATCAATCGCCTAAAAGCTTTGATAGAGGAACTGGACCAACGCGTTGTTGGATCGCAAACAAGAAATCGCTGCTGAAGAAGCCGCTGCAAAACAAAAGAGTGCACCGATTGTGACTGCCAGCGACAAAGGCTTTGGATTTAAATCAGCTGATGGTGATTTTGAATATCGCCTGCGCGGTGTAGCTCAATTAGATTTTCGTCGTTTTGAAGGAAATAGCGCAGCAGGAACTGTCTATGATGGATTTTTATTCCGTCGTATTCGCCCCACCTTCGAGGGTACGGTTTTCAAAAATTATGGCTTCCGTTTCACGCCTGAATTTGCTCAAAGTGGTGATGGATCGGATACCTCAGGAATTAAACAAAATCAAACGCGTGTCGTTGATGCGTATTTTGATATCAAACATAACCCAGAAGCCTCAGTTAGGCTCGGTAAATTTAAGCCTTTCGTCGGCTTAGAGCGTTTGCAAGGTGCCGCTGACACCAAATTCATTGAGCGCAGTTACGTCAGCAATAATATTCTTCCGAATCGCGATCTTGGTGTATCGCTCTACGGTGTTGTCGCTGATAAAAAAGTGAATTACGCCGTAGGTGTTTTCAATGGTGTCAAGGATGGAGGAGAAAACTTCACTAACCAAGACGACAACAATGCCAAAGATTTGACTGCACGTATCTTCACCACACCCTTTGCAGGCACAGATAGCAAACTCGCTGGCTTAGGTCTGGGCATTGCAGGCACATGGAGCAGCGCGACGAACAATGCGCTTCCCGCTTACAAAACACCCGGTCAAGCTTACAATTTCTTTGCTTACAGCAGCACTACGTCTGCCAATGGCAGCCGTAATCGCCTCTCCCCGCAGGCCTATTACTATAGTGGCCCGTTAGGTATCCTGGCGGAATACGCCACAGTTAATCAGGCGGTAATAAAAGGAACTACTGCGGACAATCTGAAAAACAGTGCATGGCATATTTCAACGTCTTGGCTACTGACTGGCGAAGATGCATCTTATGGCGGAGTCAAACCTTTGACACCCTACAAGCCGGGTCCGGATGGCGGCTGGGGAGCATTGGAGTTATTAGCGCGCTATCAAGAAAATAATCTGGATGACAAAGCATCCACCTTTGCCGACACCGCCAAGGGCTATGCCACTTCAGCCAAAACATGGGGAGTGGGACTGAACTGGTACCTGACGCAAGACTCTAAATTTGCGCTCAACTACGATATTACTAAGTTTGATAATGTCCATACCGGCACGGTTTTGACAGGTGACACAGAACATTTAGTCATCGCTCGTTATCAACTGGCATTCTAATTAAAGCTCTCTCTCCTCTGCCGGCCCCGGAGTGCAATATCGACTTCGGGGCCGGTCTATATTTGAAATTCATCTAAGGAAATGCCAAAAAATTCGTTTTATTCATAAGCATCGGATGCAAAGATCCCATCTCTTTGCAAAATTAAGCGATTCAAATGGTTTACCCCTCCGGCCTACTTCCGCGCATGAGCGCGCCCACCCGTGTATTACCTGGCTTCTCGTTATCGCTCGGGTTTACGGTGTTCTATCTTTCTTTAGTGGTCTTGATTCCACTCTCAGCACTACTGTTAAACACATTGCAGATGAGCTGGGATGCTTTCTGGCTGGCTGTTAGCTCGCCCAGAGTCGTCGCTTCTTATCGCCTCAGTTTTGGCGCTGCGTTGATCGCGGCTGCAGTGAATGCCGTCTTTGGCACTCTGCTAGCCTGGACATTAGTACGCTACGAATTCCCAGGTAAAAAACTACTTGATGCATTAGTTGATCTGCCGTTCGCTTTGCCTACCGCCGTCGCCGGTATCGCACTCACGGCCCTATATGCACCGAATGGGTGGATAGGTCGCCACCTTGAACCATGGGGTATAAAAGTCGCCTTCACTCCCTTAGGCGTTGCGATCGCGCTCGTATTTATTGGATTGCCATTCGTCGTTCGTACCATACAACCTGTCTTAGAAGACACGGAAAAAGAACTCGAAGAAGCGGCTGCTTGCCTAGGCGCGAATCGGCTGCAAATTTTTAACTTAGTGATTTTTCCAGCGATATTGCCCGCCCTGCTGACGGGAGCAGCACTCGCCTTCGCACGAGCACTCGGCGAATACGGTTCTGTGATTTTCATCGCAGGAAATATGCCTATGATTTCTGAAATAACACCTCTACTCATCATCACCAAGCTTGAACAGTATGACTATGCAGGCGCTACTGCCATTGCTGTTGTGATGCTCGGTGCATCATTCATCATGCTACTAGCAATCAATCTTTTGCAGGCTTGGATGCGTCGTGAAAGCAGCAAGGAGAAACGCTGATATGTCCATCACACTCACATCCTTGCCAGCCTCTGAGCGCGCTGCGGCAGAACCAGCTTACACACCCAAAGCCATCACTGAACCAGTGTGGCTAAAAGTTACGCTACTAGCGATTGCACTCGCATTTTCACTTTTGTTCCTGCTAATACCGTTAGCCGTTGTCTTTACTGAAGCCTTCAGAAAAGGTTGGCAAACCTATGCAATGGCTATTAGCGATCCTGATGCGCTATCCGCCATACGCTTAACCTTGATTACGGCCGCAATTGCAGTACCTGCCAATTTAATTTTTGGCGTAGCTGCTTCCTGGTCGATTGCAAAATTTGAGTTTCGTGGCAAAAGTTTGTTACTTACATTAATTGATTTGCCATTCTCAGTTTCACCTGTCATCTCTGGTTTGATTTATGTGCTGCTGTTTGGCGCGCATGGCTGGTTTGGTGCGTGGCTGATGGAACACGACATACAAATTCTTTTTGCGGTGCCCGGCATCGTGATGGCAACGGTATTCGTGACCTTTCCTTTCGTGGCGCGGGAGTTAATACCGCTCATGCAAACACAAGGTAACGAGGAAGAAGAAGCAGCACTCGTGCTTGGCGCATCGGGCTGGCGTACTTTTTGGTATGTAACTCTGCCAAACATTAAGTGGGGCTTACTGTACGGCGTGATTTTGTGTAATGCGCGCGCCATGGGCGAATTCGGGGCTGTGTCAGTGGTATCAGGCCATATTCGTGGTGAGACTAATACCATGCCACTGCAAGTTGAAATTCTTTATAACGAATATAACTTCGCTGCAGCATTCGCAGTGGCATCGCTGCTCGCTCTGCTAGCCCTAGTCACACTTGCATTGAAATCGTTTATTGAATGGCGCATTAATCGTGATTTAAACGCCAGTCCCAAGGAGCTTAGCGCATGAGTATCGAAGTAAAAAATATAGGCAAGCATTTTGGTAATTTTGTCGCATTGAACAATGTCTCGCTTGAATTTGCTACGGGTGAATTAACGGCGCTACTGGGTCCCTCGGGCTGTGGCAAGACCACGCTTTTGCGCGTTATCGCGGGTCTTGAGCAAGCCGATCAAGGTCAAGTCATACTCGATGGTGAAGATGCGTCCGTTCGACATGTACGTGAACGTCAGGTTGGATTTGTATTTCAACACTACGCGCTATTCAAGCACATGAGTGTCTTTGAAAATATCGCATTTGGATTGCGAGTCAAACCACGTGCGATTCGTCCAAGTGAAGCTCAGATCCGCGAAAAAGTCATGCGTTTGCTTTCGCTAGTGCAGCTCGACTGGCTGGCTGATCGCTACCCATCTCAACTCTCAGGCGGGCAACGTCAACGTATTGCACTCGCGCGTGCGCTGGCCGTTGAACCTCGAGTGTTATTGCTCGATGAACCTTTTGGTGCACTCGACGCTAAAGTACGAAAAGAACTCAGACGTTGGCTACGACAGTTACATGATGAACTTCATGTCACAAGTATTTTTGTAACACACGATCAAGAAGAAGCGCTCGAAGTCGCTGATCGCGTTGTGCTCATGAATAAAGGCAAAGTCGAACAAGTAGGAACTCCCGAAGAAGTTTATAACTATCCAGCCTCACCGTTTGTGTACGGATTCTTAGGGAATGTAAATCTATTTCATGGTCGCGCACATCAAGGCGTATTGAATACGGCCGGTGCAGCGCTCCCCATATCGGATCTAACCGCAACCAGTGAATTAGAAACCGTTGGGTATGTAAGACCGCATGAACTCGACATTGAACATTACACCGCCGGTGCTGAAGGCATCGTTGCTCAACTTAAACGTGCACATGCCATTGGACCACTGGCACAACTTGAACTTGAAGCTGATGGAGACGGTCGCTTGATCGAAGCAGTCTTATCTGCAGAACGCTTCGCTCAATTGCAATTAAAAACGGGATCAACGGTTGTTGTTAGACCTCGCCGTGTTCGAGTTTTCCCTGATCATGCAGCCTAGAAGAAAAGAACAAGGAATATAAAGTGAATTTTCAGCAGCTACGCTCAGTACGTGAAGCCATCCGACAAAACTTTAATTTGACTGAGGTTGCCAACGCCCTATTTACATCACAACCGGGTGTGAGTCGCCAAATACGTGAACTCGAAGAAGAACTCGGCATCGATATATTCGAGCGTAACGGCAAACGATTAACCGGATTAACAGACCCTGGCAAAGAAGTCTTACAC
Organism: Pseudomonadota bacterium; assembly: GCA_041173845.1. Lineage (GTDB taxonomy): Bacteria > Pseudomonadota > Gammaproteobacteria > Burkholderiales > Burkholderiaceae_D > Pernthalerella. Next base: position 11,529 of record JBEDHZ010000050.1, on the reverse strand, counting down.
ATCATCGAGCGCTTACTTCTCGAAGCAGAAAATCTACAGCGCGCTGGTCAGACTTATTCCAGCAAAACGACTGGCACACTATCTATCGCTGCGACTCACACACAAACACGCTACGTATTACCTGGCGTTGTGCAAAAATTTCGTGAAATCTTTCCTGATGTACGCATCGCTTTACAGCAAAGCGCGCCAGAACATATTGCTGAATGGGTTTTATCAGGTAAGGCCGATGTAGGCATCGCGACTGAAGGTTTGACGCGCTTTGAAGGACTCGTCTCCTTCCCTTGCTACGAATGGCACCATGCCATCGTAGTTCCGGTCGGTCATCCACTGCTAGCAATAGATAAAATATCACTGCAAGATTTAGCAGCCCATCCACAGCCCATCCACTCATTACTTACGATCAGGGCTTCACGGGTCGTGGCCACATTGACGAAGCGTTCAGAAAAGCGGCTATTGATAAAGATGTGGTTCTTACCGCGATGGATTCAGACGTGATTCAGCAATACGTATCACTTGGATTAGGTGTAGGAATCGTCGCTTCAATGGCTGTCGACCATTTACCCGACAATCTAAAAACTATTTCAGCTAGCCATTTGTTTGCAACAAACGTCACTCGAGTCGCCGTTCGTCGTGGCGCATTCCTACGCGAGTACACGATTGATTTTATTCGTGAGCTAGCACCGAAATTGTCGTTGAAAGAATTAGGCGAGGCGGTGAGTTGGAAGAAGTAGTAAGCAGGCTAATCAGGCAGCAGACTTCGTGATTGGGATTTTATGCGAGCGATCACTTCGCCTATTGGCGTAAACTTATCTGCCTCTAGGCCACGCTATCTCTAAACAGATTCAGTCTGGTTGGGTCACAGACCTCTGATACCCTGTCAAGCCATGCTAGACTTATTTCTATGAATAGCATTCCATCAACAATCGATCCGCAAACCGCAAATGCCACCAAGGTATTCCTTGAGCGTATTTCAAAGCAATTCCCCGTTGATCATGCAATTCTCTTTGGCAGCCGAGCCAGGAACACCCACAACCCGAGCAGCGATGCTGATCTTGCTGTAATCCTGAATGATCAGCCTGGCAACAGGTCTGAAGCAGCTATTGCCATGGCAGGTGTTGCATTTGATGTTTTGTTGGATACTGGCATTCTGGTACAAGCCCTTCCCTTATGGCATAACGAGTTGGCTCATCCAGAACAATTCAGCAATCCCGCCTTGATTGATACCATTAGGCGCGAAGGTATCCGACTTTGAATTCAGCTTTTACACCTGCGAAATATCTCATCAAGGCAGAGCGTGCGCTGCATGCAGCACATTTACTTAACGACGCTGGAGAAATTGACGGTGCATGTAACCGTGCGTATTACGCTATGTATGATGCAGCACACGCCGCCCTTCTGGCGGAAAACAGAGCTGATTACAAAGCAACTAAAACGCATAGCGGGCTTATCTCTGCGTTCGGATTACATATAGTCTCTACTAATAAGATTTCTCGTGAGTTGGGCCGCACATTCAATGAAGTCGAACAACTACGTCTTCTGGCAGACTACACAGGCGAGGACATTACAAGCGAGCAGGTATCTATTGCGGTAAAAAAGGCTGAAACTTTCGTTGCAGCGATACGCAATTTGCTGTCGCAATCAGATTGAAGTTAGGTTTTTTCTATTCGGCGTGATAGCGAGTGACCCGCTCAACTTCATTTCGCGATCCTAAAAAAACTGCAACGCGCTGATGTAATTTAGTCGGCTGAATATCTAAAATTCTCTGCTTGCCATCAGTAGCTGCGCCGCCTGCCTGTTCGATCAGCAGCGCCATAGGATTGGCTTCATACATCAAGCGCAATTTACCTGGCTTGTCTGGCTCACGCTGATCGGCGGGATACATAAAAATACCACCACGATTTAATATGCGATGAACATCGGCGACCATCGAAGCAATCCAACGCATATTAAAATTTTTCTCGCGCGGTCCAGTCTTGCCTGCTTCGAGTTCAGTGATGTAACGCTTGACCGGCGCATACCAGTGACGCGAGTTAGATGCATTAATCGCGTACTCAGCGGTGTCGGCAGGTATTTGAATATTTCGTTGGGTCATGACCCACGAGCCCATCTCTCTGTCGAGCGTGAATCCGTGAACTCCATTGCCGGTAGTGAGTACCAAAACTGTCTGCGGACCATACACGGCATAGCCCGCTGCGACTTGTTTGGTACCCGGCTGAAGAAAATCATCTTCAGTCGGCGTGGCCATGCCTTCTGGCGCTTTAAGCACTGAAAAAATAGTGCCGATCGATACGTTCACATCAATGTTGGATGATCCATCCAAAGGATCAAACAACAACATGTACTCACCCATGGGGTAGCGATTGGGAATCGGATGTATGGTTTCCATTTCTTCTGATGCCATCGCCGCCAAATGACCGCCCCATTCATTGGCTTGCAGCAGAATTTCGTTGGAAATAATATCTAACTTTTTTTGTATCTCGCCTTGAACGTTTTCACTTTCTGCGGCACCCAACACATCCCCTAATGCGCCCTTACCCACAGAATGACTGATGGTCTTACACGCTCTTGCCAAGACCTCGATCAGCAAGCGTAATTCTGCCGGTATGGAGTTATTTAAGCGCTGCTCTTCAATCAGGTACTGCGTCAGGCTGACTCGTTTCATAGGGCGTCTCGATAGGTGTAATTTATTTTGATAAGGATTTGCCGATAACTTCTGCGACATCATTCGACAGCTTGCGAGTGGCAGCTACTTTTTCTAGCGCTGCTTTCATACTAGCCTGAAGTACTGGTGTAAATTTACGCCATCTGTCCATGCTGCGCGCCAATCGTGCGGCAACTTGTGGGTTGATCTTATCGAGCGCAATGACTTGCTCTGCCCAAAATGCATGACCACTTCCGTCTGCCGCGTGAAATTGAGCGGCATTGTTATTACAGAAAGCAAATATCAAACTACGTGCTCGATTCGGATTGGTCATAGAAAAAGCGGGATGCTGCATTAGCTTGCGTATCGCTTTCGTATCAGTACCAGGTGCTGACGCTTGCAAACTAAACCATTTATCGATTACCAGCGCTTCGTGTTCAAAATCTGTATAAAAGGCCTGCAGTGCATCTCTTATTCCGGGTGCTTGATGCACATTCATAATCGACAACGCAGCTAAGCGGTCTGTCATATTGGACGCTACAGCTAGTTGATCTTGAATTAATTTATGAACTGCGCTGTCATTCAATTCAGCGAGATAGCCTAAGGCATTGTTACGTAATGCACGACGCCCTGCTGAAATCGCATCGGGACTGTAGCTGCCAGATTGCTGATTGGCGTTATAAGCAGCCATAAAATCATCACGCAACACATGCGATAAATAGCTACGTAATGCGCAACGCGCATTGTGAATAGCTTCTGGATCAATCACATCAACCTGCTCTGCCAGCATGACCTCAGAAGGCAGGGTCAATACTAAATCGCGATAGGCAGCATCAAGTGAGGTGTCACGCAACAATTGCCCCAAGGCCTCTGCCAACAACTCATCTTGGCTAGTAACAGGATAGGCTTGATTAGGACCAACACCGTCGTTGCACAAACTGAGTAAACGACGGGTTGCTAAACGCTGCCCTGCTTCCCAACGATTAAATGGATCACTGTCATGCGCCAATAGAAAAGCTAGTTGTTGGTCACTGTAATTAGCCTCAAGCACAACAGGCGCTGAAAAATTACGTAACAGCGAAGGTACCGGAGGATGTTTGACACCAATGAACGTAAAACGTTGTTTAGATTGCGTCAATTCGAGAACGATGGTCGTTGGAAGCTTCTGCACCTCACCGTGACTCTTCTTTGAACCTTCTAATTGCAAGGGCAGATCATCGCCTTGGGCATTAAGCAAACCCACCGCGACAGGAATGTGCATCGGCTGCTTAAGTGGCTGACCCGGTGTGGGTGGGCAGAATTGCTCTAACTCGAGCGTGAAAGTCTCTTCGTCAGAATCATAGTTCGTCGTCGCTATCACGCGAGGGGTACCCGCTTGACTGTACCAATGCTCAAATTGCGAAAGATCACGCGCGTTCGCATCCGCCATCGCTGCACGAAAATCATCGCAAGTCACTGCCTGACCATCGTGACGCTGGAAATATAAATCTATACCTTTACGAAAACCATCGCGTCCTAGCAAGGTCTGCAGCATGCGAACGACTTCAGCACCTTTTTCGTAAATGGTCAGCGTATAAAAATTATTGATCTCAACATAGGAATCAGGGCGAACTGGATGAGCCATCGGGCCGGCGTCCTCTGGAAATTGTGCCTGCCGTAGTACGCGCACATCTTCTATGCGCTTAACTACTTTACCGCTTTCACTACCCATCATATCGGCGGAAAATTCTTGATCGCGAAAAACCGTCAAACCTTCTTTGAGCGATAACTGAAACCAATCACGACACGTGACTCGATTCCCTGTCCAGTTATGAAAATATTCGTGTGCTACTACAGCTTCAATGTTCGCGTAGTCAGCATCCGTAGCAATGCGCGAATTAGCCAACACATATTTGGTATTGAAAATATTCAAACCTTTATTTTCCATCGCGCCCATGTTGAAGTCGGATACTGCGACGATCATGAATCGATCAAGATCAAGCTCCAGACCAAAGCGCTCTTCATCCCAGCGTATGCTTCGTATCAGCGATTGCATGGCATGCGACGTCTTATCAAGATTTCCTTCTTCAACCCACACTTGTAGTAGCGCTTCTTTGCCAGACTTCAAACGAATGGTTTGCTCTTCACACACCAAACGTCCTGCCACCAAAGCAAACAAGTAGGAAGGTTTGCTGAACGGATCTTCCCATAAGGCGTAATGACGTCCATCACCAATATCCCCTTGCTCTACCAAATTGCCATTGGATAGCAAGACTGGATATTTTTTCTTATCCGCGCGCAGCATGACTCGATATTTGGCCATCACATCGGGACGGTCAGGAAAGAAAGTAATTTTTCGGAAGCCTTCAGCTTCGCATTGCGTGAAAAAATTATCATTCGAAACGTAGAGCCCCATCAACGAGGTGTTCGTATCGGGGTGTATCAGTGTTTCAATTTCCAAGGTTACTTCATCGGGCGCATTCGGAATAATTAATTTTCCATGCTCGAGACGATAATGACGCTTGCTTAAGGTGATGCCATTCATACGCAAGGCAACCAATTCCACCTCATCGCCATGCAGCACCAAATCGCTCTCTTTACTTGCTGGGTTTCGATGGTGAACACTGCGCGCGGCAACACGCGTAGCTTTGGGATCAAGATCAAAACCCATATCGAGGCTTTGCACCCAATAAGCCGGCTGAGTGTATTTGTCACGAAGGACGATGGTTGCTGTATCTGTACGCATATCAAGCTGTTAGTAAATAAGGTGGCTGATGCAAACTGCATGCAAAAACGCATTTTACCAAGCTAAGGAGAGGTACCAAATTCTCAGGCACATAAAACTAGTTTGCCTGTATGTACTATCAGAATGCTGAATGAGCGGAAATGATAAAAACCAAATTCAAGTCACGTAAGCGACCGATGCCCAGGTAATCAAAGCTAGAAGCAGCACCGCCGCCACTAGCACAATCAACAACTTGCCAAACTTTGGAGTCTGATCCGAGATCACCGGCTGTTCTTCCGGATGATTCATAGGATTATCGTCAAAGTCTGGCAATTTATTCATGGCTAAATTTTATGGCAAGAGAATGGTTGAGCCCGTCGTTTTGCGCGACTCCAAATCACGATGCGCTTGTTGTGCATCTTTCAATGCATAGCGCTGGTTGATTTCAATCTTGACTTTGCCACTTTCAACCATACGGAACAGATCAGCAGCCATCGCCTCCAGATCGCTACGCTGTGCTGCATAGTTAAACAGTGAAGGGCGTGTCAGGAATAAGGAACCGCGCGAGGCTAATTCATTCAATGAAAACGGTGGAACTGGACCCGATGCTGAACCATAGCTCACCATCATGCCCAAAGGTGCCAAACAATCCAACGACTGGATAAAGGTATCATTGCCAATTGAATCATAAACAACAGGCACACCTTTACCACCGGTGATTTCTTTTACGCGCTCGACAAAATTTTCTGTGTTGTAGTTAATAGTGTGAGTACAGCCATGCGCTTTCGCCAGCGCCGCTTTTTCATCGCTACCCACGGTACCAATCATCGTCACGCCGAGTGCTTTGGCCCACTGACATGCGATCAATCCGACTCCACCTGCAGCAGCATGAAACAAAATCGTCTCACCGCCTTTGAGCGGAAAAGTACGATGAAACAGATATTGCACCGTGAGACCCTGCAACATCATGGCGGCGGCTGTTTCAAAACTAATCGCATCCGGTAATTTAACCAAACCACTAGCAGGCATCACTCGTAAATCTGCATACGATCCTGGTGGGCGTGCGGCATAGGCAACACGATCGCCCGCTTTCACATGTTTGACATCGGGACCCACCGCTTCAACAACGCCCGCTCCTTCCATACCCAAACCCATAGGCAATGGCAAGGGATAAAGACCCGTGCGGAAATACACATCAATGTAATTTAGCCCAATCGCATGTTGACGCACACGCGCTTCACCAGCACCCGGTTCGCCGACTTCAACATCGACATATTCCATGACCTCGGGACCGCCAGTCTTAAAACATTGAATTGCTTTTGCCATGATTATTCCCATAAAAATAAAAGGTAAACAAACGTCAACTGCCGTTTATTACATACTAAAAAATGTGCACTTAAAATTTTAACCTGTGTGCAGCAAACAAATCAGAATGTGCCAGGGAATGCACCACCATCTAAAAGAATATTTTGACCTGTCAAATAGCCGGCGTGTGCGCTACACATAAATGCGCAGACGGCACCAAATTCTGCCGGTGTACCAAAACGTTTTGCGGGATTAGCATTACGACGCAAAGCTATTAAATCATCAATAGGCTGACCGCTTGATTTAGCAGAGGCTTCGAATGTAGTCCACAAACGATCGGTCTCGAAAGGACCGGGCAATAAATTATTAATCGTGACGTTTTTATGCGGTGTAGTTCTCGACAAACCAGCGATAAATCCTGTGAGCCCTGAACGTGCACCATTCGACAACGCAAGAATATCAATTGGTGCCTTCACGGCGCTAGATGTAATGTTAACGATACGACCAAAACCACGCTCCATCATGCCATCTAGGGTGGCTCGAATTAACTCAATCGGCGTCAGCATATTCGCGTCAATCGCAGCAATCCATTGATCGCGATCGAAGGTTCGAAAATCACCTGTTGGAGGGCCGCCGGCATTGGTAATAAGTATGTCGGGATTAGGACAAGCTGCTAAGGCCTCTGCACGACCCTTGGCTGTTGTGATGTCAGTGGCGACGGTTTGTACTTTGACCTTATCACCGACACTTTTGCGAATCTCATTCGCTGTCGTCTCCAATGCAGCAGCGTTACGCGCAACTAGCGTGACGTGCACGCCCTCACGCGCTAGCGCCTCGGCACAGCCGCGACCCAATCCTTTGCTTGCACCACACACTAAAGCGTGCTTACCTGCGATTCCTAAATCCATGGTTGGTCTCCTTCTTTTTTACGATTTTTTTGTCGATAACAAATAAATGCCAGCTAACACCAACGCCGTGCCTAATAACTGAATGGCGGTAATGGGCTCATCCAAAATCCACGCTGCAAGGAACAAGGTAGAGACCGGTCCTATCATTCCTGCTAACGATGCGACTGGCGCTCCTACACGTGCAATCGCCATCATGGTGATAAAAACAGGTAATACAGTACAAAAAATAGCATTCAGCAGCGATAACTGATAAATCACTAGCGGCTGAATCAAGGTCTGTATGGGTCGCAATAACAAAAACTGCCCAACCGATGCCACTGCTGACACGCACATGACATACGCCACCAACCTGACTGTACCCACTCGCTGCACTAGCTCACCAGAAAACAGTAAATACATGCCATAAAAAACAGCACTACCCAGAACAAAGGCCCCGCCCAACCACACATCTGAGCCGCTGTTTCTGGCGTCATGCAGAAATACCAATACGGTGCCGCCATAACAAATAGCAAGCGCCAGCCATTCCGTCCGGCTGACGCGTTTTTTAAGCAGGAATACCGACATCAAGAGCACAAACGAAGGCGTCAAAAACAAAATCAGTCGCTCAAGGCCTGCAGAAATATACCTCAAGCCTATAAAGTCCAGATAACTCGATAAGTAATACCCAATCAAGCCCAACAAAATAATGCGCCAACGATCGTGCGAGGACAATGCCGGCAAACGACGCATTTGAAACCAAGCAATCGCTGCAAAAAACGGCAAAGAAAATAACATGCGCAAGGCCAACACCGTCATCGCATCAACGTGTTGACGGTAGTGCAGCTTGACCACCACGCCTTTGGCTGAAAATAAAATCGATCCCGTAATGGCCAATGCCAAACCGGTCAGAAATAAGTGCCGTGCGGAAATCACCGAATGATCGGTCGAACTAGTGGCCTGCATAGGTTGGGAAATGTAGTCTTTACGGCATTAAAAGGTGGCGCAATTTGATTTTAATCGTGAGCTTGACGCCCCGCTTCACCATTCCTGAACACCCTGTTTTCGAATAAATCACCAAGGGCGCTGTGGTAAAATTCCGGCTCTGTTCGCAACCGCCTGTACTGGGACAAAAGCGCCCCTCGCGGCGTCAAAATTACACGAATCCTACGAATCGTGCCCCCCCCTGTCAGGCCAGCTCAACGACTCTGGAAATCACCAACGATGGCAGGACATAGCAAGTGGGCCAATATCAAGCACAAAAAAGCGGCTTCGGACGCTAAACGCGGCAAGATTTGGACCCGATTAATCAAAGAAATTACCGTGGCTGCCCGCATGGGCGGTGGGGATATCGACAGCAATCCACGCTTACGACTCGCAGTCGACAAAGCAGCTGACGCGAATATGCCCAAAGATAACGTCACGCGCGCTATTCAACGCGGCACCGGCGGCTTGGAAGGCGCTAACTATGAAGAAATCCGATACGAAGGCTACGGCATCAATGGCGCTGCGCTCATCGTTGACTGCATGACTGACAACCGTGTACGCACCGTTGCCGAGGTTCGCCATGCCTTCTCCAAATTTGGCGGCAATATGGGCACCGAAGGTTCGGTCGCATTTTTGTTCAGACACTGCGGACAGTTAATGTTCGCTCCTGGCACCAATGAAGATGCATTGATGGAAGCAGCACTTGAAGCTGGCGCTGAAGATGTCATTGCTGATGACGAAGGCGGCTTTGAAGTTGTTTGCGACCCTTATCAATTTTCTGCGATTCGTGAAGCTCTGAATAAAGCTGGGTTTCAGGCTGACATGGCCGAAGTGACCATGAAACCTTCGACCCATACCGATATCGCTGGCGATGACGCCATCAAGATGCAAAAACTACTGGATGCACTGGAAAACCTCGACGATGTTCAAGAGGTTTATACCAATGCCATCATTCAATCGTAATAATTAATGTGTACAACTGGACTTACCTATCGTTGAAGGTAAGTCAATTAACAGGTCTGATTTCTCATGAAAATTTTGGTCGTTGGTTCGGGTGGTCGTGAACATGCACTGGCCTGGAAACTGGCACAGTCAAAGAAAATACAAGTGGTGATGGTCGCTCCTGGCAATGGAGGTACCGCGCTGGATGGTCGGCTGAAAAATATCTTCATTACTGATCCTGTTCAACTGGCAGATTACGTTCAACAAGAAAACATTGCATTGACCGTTGTTGGGCCTGAAGCACCTTTAGCCGCAGGTATCGTCGATGTATTTCGCGAGCGTGGCTTAAAAATTTTTGGCCCTACCAAAAAAGCAGCGCAATTGGAGAGTTCCAAAGATTTCGCTAAAGCGTTTATGCAGCGACACGGCATTCCTACAGCGGCTTACCAAAGTTTTTCTGACGCTAAAGCTGCGCATGAATATATCGATCAACAAGGTGCTCCTATTGTTATCAAAGCCGATGGCCTAGCCGCTGGTAAAGGTGTTGTCGTTGCGATGACGCTGAAAGAAGCGCACGACGCCGTTGACATGATGTTGTCTGATAATCGTTTTGGTGATGCTGGTGCGCGCGTAGTCATCGAAGAATTTCTCGAAGGCGAAGAAGCAAGTTTCATCGTTATGGTTGATGGAAAAAATATTCTTCCATTAGCGACAAGCCAAGATCACAAACGCTTAATGGATAACGATGAAGGCCCGAACACCGGCGGTATGGGTGCGTACTCACCCGCGCCTATCGTGACACCTCAACTGCATGCGCGCGTGATGCGTGAAATTATTCTGCCGACCGTTCAAGGCATGGCGAAAGACGGTATTCCGTACACAGGATTTTTATATGCTGGCCTAATGATTGATGCAGAAGGCAATCCTAAAACGCTGGAATTTAATTGCCGCATGGGCGATCCAGAGACTCAGCCCATCATGGTGCGTCTGAAAACAGATTTAGTAAAAGTTATGGAACACGCTGTCGAGGGAACACTCGATCAGATAGAACTCGAATGGGATAGACGTACGGCACTTGGTGTGGTGATGGCCGCTGCGAATTATCCTGAATCACCACGCAAAGGTGATGTGATTAAGGGTATACCTGCAGAAACAGATGACAGCGTCACGTTTCATGCTGGCAGCGTACTAGAAAATGATCAACTAAAAACAGCGGGTGGCCGTGTGTTGTGTGTAGTTGGATTAGGTGGCACCGTTCGCGTAGCACACAAAGCCGCGTACGAAGCACTGGATAAAATTCATTTTGATGGTATGCAGTTTCGCCGTGACATAGGCTGGCGTGCCATGCGACGTTTATAAATCGAGTCTCATTAAAACTAAAACAAATCAGGCGAAACTATGAGCGCACCGAATATTCAAGCTGTCAAAACTTGGTTGTTATCACTGCAAGCAAACATCGTTGCTGCCGTTGAAGCGGTGGATGGTAAGGAGTTTATTAAAGACAGTTGGGAGCGCCCAGAAGGTGGTGGCGGTATCTCGCGTTTGATTGAAGAAGGTAATGTGCTCGAACGCGGTGGCGTTGGTTTCTCTCATGTGACGGGGAGCAGCCTACCTCCATCGGCTGCGGCCAATCGACCTGAGGTGGCTGGTCGTCCATGGGAAGCGATGGGTGTATCGCTAGTTTTTCATCCACGTAATCCCTACGCACCAACAGTGCACATGAATGTACGTTTTTTTACCACCACGGGCCCCAGTAAAGATCCTGTTTGGTGGTTTGGCGGTGGCATGGATTTAACGCCTTATTACGGCTTTACCGAAGATGCGAAACATTTTCATCAAACTTGCCACGATGCGCTAACGCCCTTCGGTGCTGATCTTCATTCTCAATTTAAACAATGGTGTGATGAGTATTTTTATCTTAAGCATCGCAAAGAAGCACGTGGCGTAGGCGGTGTTTTTTTTGATGACTTTAATGCGCCCGGTTTCGATCAAAGTTTTGCGATGACACAAAATGTCGGTAATCATTTTATTGATGCCTATATACCTATTCTTAAGCGCCGCAAAGA
>JBEDHZ010000049.1:0-11286 GCA_041173845.1 Pseudomonadota bacterium | reverse complement strand
CTTTAAATAAATCTACGTATTCATCCGTTTCCGAATCGGACGATCCGTAATCAGCTATATCAAACGAACTTAGATAAAATCTAATGGCTGGATTGTCAGGACGGGGAGAGATGTCGGCTTGCTCGAGCAATGGATAAAGCTGCACATTGTTATAGTTATAGGCCATCGTCGCCGCAGTTTGACCAAAAATATTCAGTCGATCTTTGTTTAAATTCGGACACTCAGTCAGCAAAAACGTAGTTAAGGTTAAATTTCCTGATTTGCAGGCATGCATAAGCATAGTGTTTCCATACTCATCTTCCCCATTTGGATTCAACCCTAATCGAATCATGCGGATCAATAATGTATCTGCTTTGTCAGCGCTGTAATAAGTTGACACTACAGATGGCATAGCCGCTGCTTTAACACGAATTTCTTTTGATGCACGCAACTCTGATAAAGGTGGCTGGTCAAATCGAAGTGAATTTTTTTCTATGGTGTCAAGCGCATTGTTCAATTGATCTAAATCGTGCGCAGCCAAGGCCGATTGAACACGAAGAGCCAATGAATTGGGAAAGTCATTCACATTTCTACTTATAGAAGATTTTGCGATTTTCTCTTCAAAATTTTTCCCCGTAGAAGAAAGAACCAGCACTGTATGTTGATTCACAGTTTGAGTTGATAACGGGCTGAAGCTCTCCTTTGAGCTCAGCGCCTGTTGCATTTCTTTGGACCCAGAGACCGTACTCGTTTTAGCCTCTTCATTCTGGTGATAAGCTGGCTGCCTTCCTTTAACCAAAGGTGGCTTTTGTGTTTTTTGTGGGTTATGGGGTTCTGTACTATTTTTTAACTCAGCATCGGTATCGGCAGTCGTCGTAGGTACTGACGTCGAATTAATATTCCTTTTAGGAATCCCTGAAGAACCTCGCATGATGACTTGCCCCTGTATGTTTAATTCAAAAAAGTGCATTACACGTTTTACTGAATTAAGTATGCGCAAAAATTGGAGCGAAAAATCAGCGTAGTAAAAGGCAAGTACATCAACTAGTACATCGTGTTGCTAAACAACGGCAGCAGACAACACTAAGAGTTCACCTAAAGAAAAAGCCCAGTCTGTTTAGGGACTGGGCTTTGTTCATTACTAGCAGGAATAATGTAAAACAGATTAAAAATGAATCTCGCAGTCCGAGCTATCAATTAACTCTTCTTTAGTCACGCCAGGTGCTAATTCAACTAGCTTCAACCCTTTATCCGTCACATCCAACACAGCAAGATCGGTGATGATGCGATCAACCACACCCACGCCAGTCAAAGGCAGCGTACATTTTTTTAAGAGCTTGTGCGATTTGCTTCCATCTTTGGCTTTGGCCACGTGTTCCATCAACACAACCACGCGCTGCACACCCGCCACCAAGTCCATCGCACCGCCCATACCCTTCACCATTTTTCCGGGAATCATCCAATTCGCCAGATCACCGTGCTCGGAAACCTGCATCGCTCCTAAAATAGCGATGTTCACTTTACCGCCGCGAATCATGCCGAATGAATCAGCTGAGCTAAAAATCGATGAACCGGGAATCGCCGTAATCGTCTGCTTACCCGCGTTAATCAAATCTGCATCAACGGCATCTTCCGTTGGAAACGGACCGATTCCTAGCAAGCCATTTTCAGACTGCAGCCACACTTCAATATCATTCGGAACATAGTTGGCCACCATCGTCGGCAGACCAATGCCTAAATTTACATAAAAGCCATCTTGCAGTTCTTTCGCTGCACGAGCGGCCATTTCTTCACGTGTCCATGCCATCGTAATTTCTCCGCTTTACTGTGCACGAACCGTGCGTTGTTCTATACGTTTTTCTGGATTCGCATTCACCACAATACGATGAACAAAAATACCCGGGGTATGAATGGCATCGGGATCAAGCTCGCCAATCCCAACTAATTCTTCAACCTCAACAATCGTTGTCTTACCCGCCATGGCGACATTCGGATTAAAGTTACGCGCGGTCTTGCGATAAATCAGATTGCCAACTGGATCGGCTTTCCATGCTTTGACCAGCGACACATCGGCCACAAGTGATTTTTCCATCACATAGGTCTCGCCATCAAATTCACGTAATTCCTTGCCTTCAGCAACTAGCGTACCTACACCAGTGCGTGTAAAAAATGCGGGAATGCCAGCTCCACCTGCGCGCAGCTTTTCAGCAAGTGTTCCCTGCGGTGTGAATTCCAATTCCAATTCACCGGCGAGATATTGGCGTTCGAATTCTTTGTTCTCGCCCACATAGGAAGCAATCATTTTTTTAATTTGACGTGTGTTGAGCAGTTGGCCCAAACCAAAACCATCAACACCTGCATTATTCGATATGGCCGTTAAACCCTGCACACCTGAATCGCGCAAAGCAGCGATCAAGGCTTCCGGAATACCACACAAACCAAAGCCACCTACTGCAACGGTCTGACCATTTTTGACAACGCCTGCGAGCGCGCTCGCAGCATCCGGGTAAAGCTTTTTCATAGATGTTCCTGAAAAACGTAGTAAGGGCCGAAGAAAATTTTGTTAAAAATCAACCACGTAATTTTGCCACGGCCATTCAAATAATAACAATCAAGTGACACATAATTTCACAAGCAAAGCACGCATCTCATCGGGCAGCGGCACCGATTTTTCTATGCGTTGATCGACCCAAACCACCTTAGACCCACCTTCGGCCATCAGCGTGATGGGATCATCGACTCGACGTATTTCATGACGCGTATGAAAACTTGAGCGTCCAAAATCGCCGACTAGCGTATTGACGGTGATATCACCGGGGTAACGCAACTGTTTTAAAAAAGTACAGTGAGCACTGATGATGACGGGACCAATACCAGAAAACGCAGGTGGACAACCCATCGCTTCAAACCATTCAATTCGCGCTTGTTCCAGGTAACGAAAATAAACAGTATTGTTAACGTGCCCCATTGCATCCATGTCGCCCCAGCGTAGCGGCATACGCACGCTGTGCACTAGGGTGTAGTCAGAAACTGCACCCATTAGAAAGCTGACATACCATCGTCTGCCGTCATAATCGCGCCGTTAAGGAAGCGTGATTCATCCGATGCTAATAGCAATAACAGGCCATCGAGGTCTTCAGGTTGACCCACGCGTTTGCGCGGCAACATATCCACTAATTTACGGCCGCCTTCGCTAAGGAAATACTCGCGATTAATTTCAGTCTCGATATAGCCTGGGCAAATAGCATTCACATTGATACCGTAACGGCCCCACTCGAGTGCCATCGCTTTCGTCATCTGCACAACGCCGGCTTTACTCATGCAATACACACCAATCTGTGACAACACACGCAAACCAGCCACGGATGCAATATTCACGATGCGATGTTGACGATTAGGCTCACTCTTTGCACGCATGATCATTCGTTTAGCCGCTTCTTGCGCTACAAAAAACGACCCGCGCAAATTAGTATCCATCACAAACTGATAATCTTCCGGTGTGACATCCACTAAACGCTGAGTTGTCGAGACACCTGAGTTATTAATCAGGATATCGATATGACCCGCTTCAGTCTCAGCATGCGCCAGCGCAGATTTGATGCTCGCGTAATCTGTCACATCCAAAGCCACCATGTGAGCCGCACCACCCGCGGCTTCAATCTCGGCGCGCAATTCTTTTAAACGCTCAGTGCGACGTGCTGCCAGCACCACCTGCGCACCTGCTTCGGCGAGAATTTTTGCAAAACGAGTACCTAATCCGCTCGAGGCGCCGGTCACCAACGCCACCTTGCCATTCAGATTTACTTCGATGCCCACGATTGCCCCCTAAGATTATTATTTCAGCTGCCCGAGCCAGCAATCGCCAGCCAACCCGCTATCATTACATGATTCAGCCCGAAACAGCTTGCCCGAGCTAGCGCACAAGGCCAAAATCCCCGACAATGCCGATCTACTATCTTCGTCGCCCACCACTATTTAGTACGCCATGAATCCAAGCCAAAACCCCGCCTTCTTAGAACAATACGGCCCGCGCGAATGCATGGACTATGACGTCGTCATCGTCGGCGCCGGTCCGGCGGGACTCTCTGCCGCTATTCGCTTGAAGCAGCTGGCGGAAAAACAAGGCAAAGAAATTTCGGTTTGCGTACTCGAAAAAGGTAGCGAGCCCGGTGCCCACATCCTTTCCGGTGCCGTCATGGATCCACGTGCCATGAGCGAATTATTCCCTGACTGGAAAGAGCGCGGCGCACCACTCAACACCGCTGTCACTGAAGATCGGTTTCTGTTTTTGACTGAGACTAGCGCGACCAGCACGCCGCAATGGATGCTGCCTGACTGTTTTAAAAATCACGGCAACTACGTCATCTCTCTGGGCAATGTCGTGCGCTGGCTAGCGCAGCAAGCTGAGAGTCTGGGCATAGAAATCTTTCCAGGCTTTACGGCGGCAGAAATTTTATATGACGAGCAATGTGCCGTGGCTGGCGTTGCGACTGGCAATATGGGGGTTGATCGTGATGGCAAACCCACCAGCGAATTTCAGCTAGGTATGGAATTACGCGCTAAGTACACTTTGTTTGCTGAAGGCGCACGCGGCCACTTAGGTAAGCAGTTAATTTCTGCTTATCGATTAGATGAAGGTCGTGATCCGCAAACATACGGCATAGGCATTAAAGAACTGTGGGAAATCGATCCCGCCAAACACCAACCTGGCCTCGTGATTCATACCGCCGGTTGGCCACTAGACTCTGATACTTACGGCGGGTCGTTCCTGTACCACTTAGAAAATAATCAAGTCGTGGTGGGTTACGTCGTTGGTCTCGCGTATCAAAATCCTTATCTGTCACCCTTTGAAGAATTTCAGCGTTACAAAACACACTCTGCCATACGCGGATTTTTCGAAGGTGGTAAACGCGTCTCCTACGGCGCACGCGCCATTACCGCAGGCGGTATTCAATCACTACCCAAGCTCACCTTCCCGGGTGGTGCACTGATAGGCTGCGATGCTGGATTTTTAAATGCGAGTCGCATTAAGGGTAGTCACACCGCTATGAAATCCGGCATGCTGGCCGCTGAAGCAGCGTTCGATGCTTTAGTCGCTGAACGCGCGCACGATGAATTAACGGCCTATGTCACATCCTTTGAAAAATCATGGCTACATGAAGAATTGCACGTAGCACGTAATTTCAAACCCTGGATGAGCAAAGGTTTGTATACCGGCGCGTTGATGGTAGGCATTGATCAATTAGTGTTGCGTGGTAAAGCACCGTGGACGTTACACCATACGCATGCTGATCATGAAATGCTCAAACCTGCTTCAGAATGCGAGCCTATCGTTTATCCTAAACCGGATGGCAAGCTCACCTTTGATCGTCTGTCGTCAGTATTTATTTCTAATACCAACCACAATGAGCATCAGCCAGCGCATCTCACTTTAAAAAATCCAGCCGTACCGGTTGATATCAATCTCGCGAAATACGCCGGCCCAGAATCACGCTATTGCCCAGCTGGAGTTTATGAATATATTAACGACACGAATGGCGATCGATTACAAATCAATGCGCAAAACTGCGTGCATTGCAAAACGTGCGATATTAAAGACCCGACTCAAAATATTGTGTGGGTGACTCCCGAAGGTGGTGGCGGCCCCAACTATCCGAATATGTAATCAAAGCTTGTCATCTATCGTGACCTCACCGGATGAAGTTTTAGTTGAACCGCATGAGCCTCCTGCCTCAGTGTCGCTAGCTGAAGCTTTTCGCTACTGGTTAAAACTAGGTTGCATTAGTTTTGGTGGTCCCGCGGGTCAAATCGCACTAATGCATGCTGATTTGGTTGAACGCAAGCGCTGGATTTCAGAACGTCGCTTTCTCCACGCCCTTAATTACTGCATGCTGTTACCCGGTCCTGAAGCCATGCAGTTAGCTGTCTATATCGGATGGCTAATGCATCGCACGGTTGGTGGCATCATGGCCGGCGCATTGTTTGTGCTGCCATCATTACTGATGTTTATCGGGCTGTCATGGTTGTACGTATCGTTTGGTGATTTACCCGTCGTAGCTGGAATTTTATTTGGCATCAAACCAGCCGTCGTCGCTATCGTACTTTCAGCGGCTTGGCGTATCGGTTCACGCACACTTAAAAATCACTGGTTAATCGGCATCGCCGTACTTGCTTTTATTTCTATCTCCGTATTTCAGCTTCCATTCCCGCTCATCATTGGTGTAGCTGCGTTGATAGGCTTCATCGGCGGTCGCGTTATGCCGGATTTTTTTCAACCCGGTGGTGGTCACCCATCCAGCAAAGTGACGTTTGGTCCCGCGCTTATCGATGACGACACACCACCCCCAGCGCATGCCGCTTTCAGTCGTCGCAAACTACTACTCACCAGCGTGATCGGCATCGTCATCGCCGTCACCGGCATGGCCTTACTGTACTTAGTGCTTGGTGAAAAAAATCCACTGTCACAAATGGCGTGGTTTTTTACTAAAGCCGCGCTACTCACCTTTGGTGGCGCGTATGCGGTTCTACCTTATGTCTATCAAGGTGCTGTCACTACGTTTCAATGGCTCACTCCTGATCAAATGATGGATGGCTTAGCCTTGGGTGAAACTACACCAGGCCCACTGATCATGATCGTTGCGTTCGTCGGCTTCATCGGCGGCTGGACCAAAGAAATTTTTGCCAACCTATCTCTGTTTGGTCCGATCGCCCTCTTTGCCTCAGGCACTGCAGGTGCTTTGGTTGCTACCTTTTTTACCTTCCTGCCCTCATTCATCTTTATCTTGGCGGGTGGGCCTTTGGTGGAAGCGACGCGCGACAATATTCGTTTAACTGCGCCGCTGACCGCGATTTCTGCCGCAGTCGTGGGCGTCATCACCAGCCTGGCTGTTTTTTTTGCTGATCAGGTATTTCATATCTCGCTGCCGCTTAGTCAGTGGGATAGTGCCTCCATCGCCATCGGGCTAGTCGCAGCTATCGCGCTGATGCGCTTTAAAGTCAGTGCGACGCGCGTGATCGTCGCCTGTGCGGTTGCCGGCCTCGTGGTATCTTACGTGCCCTGGTGGTAGCCTCACATTCAGTGGGGCGCCGAATACCCGCATCACCGTCGTAGTTAACTCACATGACCGAGCGCATCATTCCCGTAGCCGACCTGCGTTATCTGCATGCCGTGCCCCATATTCCAGACGTACTGACGCCCGCTAATGGTTTGCTGTCGGACACGCTCAGCCGACCTTTGCGCGATTTGCGTATCTCTGTGACCGACCGCTGTAACTTTCGGTGCGTTTACTGCATGCCGAAAGAAGTGTTCGACACCAGCTATCAATTTTTGCCACACAGCTCCCTGCTATCGTTTGAAGAAATTACCCGCATCGCAAAAATTTTTATTGCGCATGGTGTCGAAAAAATTCGTTTGACCGGCGGCGAGCCGCTACTGCGAAAAAATATAGAAAAACTGATCGAAATGTTGGCTGTGCTGACCACTGTTGATGGCAAGCCGCTTGATCTCACTATGACCACTAACGCGTCATTGCTGGGTAAAAAAGCACAATCACTCAAAGATGCTGGCCTAAAACGTGTCACCGTCTCGCTCGATTCACTCGACGACGCCACCTTCAAACGCATGAACGATGTCGATTTCCCGGTTACCGATGTGCTCGATGGCATTGCCGTAGCCAGCCAAGTCGGACTCGGCCCCATCAAAGTCAATATGGTGGTTAAAGGTGGCATGAACGATCAAGAAATCGTTCCCATGGCGCGCCACTTCAAAGGCAGCGACGTCATCTTGCGTTTTATCGAATATATGGATGTCGGCGCATCAAACGGCTGGAAAATGGATGAAGTCATTCCATCAGCCGAAGTGGTACGACGTATTAGCGAATCCATGCCACTGGAAGTGGTTGATGCCAACTACACCGGCGAAACCGCCGAACGTTGGCGCTATACCGATGGCAGCGGCGAAATCGGCGTTATCTCCAGCGTGACTCAAGCATTCTGTAGTGATTGCAATCGCGCTCGTCTGTCAACGGAAGGCAAACTCTTCACCTGCTTGTTTGCCACCGGCGGCCACGATTTGCGCGCACTACTGCGCAACGGCCACAGCGATGCTGAAATCACTGCAGCTGTTTCTCATCTGTGGGCTAAGCGTGATGATCGGTACTCCGAACTGCGCACCATCAATACTGAAGGCTTGTCACGCAGCGATCGTAAAGTTGAAATGTCGTATATCGGCGGCTAAGCCGACAGCGAATGTCTCAAACTATTCTTCCCGATCTATCTGATCTGCTTGCTAGCATTGATCAGCACGATGTGCCGGTTGAAATCATTCAGCAAGTTATAGCACGCTGTATTACGCCGTTAAGCGATACTGAAACCCTGCCATTAAAACAGACGTTGGGGCGCGTGCTTGCGCAGGATGTCATCTCACCGATCAATGTACCCTCTTACGATAATTCCGCTATGGATGGCTATGCCTTTATAGCGACTGATCTATCGGATACATCTGCAAAATTAAACGTTGTTGGCAAAGCCTACGCGGGTCATCCGTATCTAAACGAAGTGCGATCAGGTGAATGCGTACGCATCATGACAGGTGCAGCCATTCCGCGTGGCTGCGATACCGTCATTGCGCAAGAGTTAGTGAGTGATGCAACCGATACGCACATCAGCATTGCGACGAGCAAAGTGAATGCCGGCGACAACCGCCGGTTGGCCGGTGAAGATCTGCGCTCAGGATCCGTCGCACTTCGCAAAGGTAAGCGCTTATCCCCAGCCGATATCGGTTTACTGGCTTCTTTAGGTATCGCCGACATCGCCGTCATTCGTCGGCCACGCGTCGCATTTTTTTCTACTGGCGATGAGCTACGTTCCATCGGTCAAGCCCTCGATGAAGGCTGCGTGTATGACAGTAACCGCTACACCTTGCACAGCATGTTAGTCCGTGCACAGTGCGAGCCGATTGATATGGGCGTGGTGAAAGACGATCCCGCCTCATTAGAAACTGCACTGCGAGAAGCATGCGCACAAGCCGATGTAATCATTACTACGGGCGGTGTATCCGCTGGTGACGCCGATTACACGCGTCAAATGATGGCGCGACTAGGCGAAGTCCTGTTTTGCAAAATAGCTATGCGTCCCGGTCGGCCTATGGCCTTTGGAAAAATTCATTGCGATGGACGTAGCGCACTATTGTTTGGACTACCGGGAAATCCTGTCGCCGTCATGGCGACATTCTATTTTTTAGCGCGCGATGCTATCTATCAGCTCATGGGTACTACGCCGCATACACAAACCTTACTCAAGGTCGCCAGCACGCATGCCATACGAAAAAAACCAGGGCGGACTGAGTATCAACGCGGCATTCTTTCGACGAACACAAGCGGTAAGCAGCAAGTCACACTAACCGGTGCGCAAGGCTCAGGGATTCTTAGCTCCATGTCGGAAGCTAACTGCATGGTAGTTTTAGACCATGATCAAAGCGACGTCGCTGCAGGTGAGCTTGTCTCTGTCTTAGCCTTTGATGGTTTTATTTAGAGCACTTGCTAATCTAACCGGGTGAGTTTCTCATCCAATCTGCAGTACCAAACAAGCCATTAAGCAACTTATCTTGCGTTGCTTCGCTATAGTTCAAATCCCGCATCGCCAGTAGCATGCACGTTAACCACTCGTCGCGCTCTTTACTGGCTATCTTAAACGGCAAGTGTCGCGCTCGAAGAAACGCGTTACCAAAGCGTGGCGTATATAAATCAGGGCCACCCATCCAACCGGACAAGAAAAAGTACAACTTGTCGCGCGATCCATCAAGCGTCGCTGGATGCATCGCACGAAGAGCTTTGAACTCAGACTCTAAATCCATCAAGTCATAAAAACGATCGACCAGCGTTCGCAGTTCGGCATCCCCGCCAATCAGCTCATACAGGCTATGTTCATTTGAATTTTCGGTACTCATAAGCGCAAATGATAGCGCACAGAATCTTAGTTGATCGATCTCAATCCGACGGCACTTATGAAATTCACAACTTGTCCAATACGAACTCTGATCCATATCAATGATCAGATTCGTCACTTAATTCAACAACGCGACACGAAACATGCGGGACATCACCCAAGAATATTCATCACTCACTGAGTATGCAGTGCGCGTTCTCGATATCGTCGTCATTTTTACATTGGCCCACAGCGCAGCACTACTACGATTATCCGTACCGCTAAACACACTCTCCAATTCGCACCTGATCGTCACTTACTTTTGTGCTGCTCTCGCTTTACCGATGCTTCCGCGATTTGAATTTCGTATGCTTTCGCACGATCATCCTTTCGCTGTCACTTTCTGCCAGATGGCTGCTTCGCTCAGTTTAATTATCGGGGTGGGCGTGTTATTTGTGTCGCTAACTCAACCGAATCATTCACTCTCATGGACCTGGATTGCCACTTGGTTTGTCATGTCAGTCACCTGCATTACCTTCATACATTTACTGATACGCACTTGTATGCAGAGCCTGCGTGAACATGGTTACAACCAGCGACGCGTGATCATCATCGGTTACGGTGCTGCAGGTAAAGAATTGCACAAGCGTGCACAACATCATCAATGGACTGGTTACGTTATTTGTGGCCTGTACGATGCCTCTGCTTCAATATGCCCGCAGTCAGGGATAGAGATCATCCGTGACATGCATACCCTACCGTCCGCCATACAAAAGCATCAAGCACATGAAGTGTGGATCACACTCGCCTTAAATGAATCGTCTCAACTTCGTCAGTTACATTATTTACTCAGGAATAGTCTGGTCGATATTCGCTGGATACCCGACACCTCCGCTATGAGCTTACTTAGCCATAAATCAGGCGATTTTTTAGGAATGGCAGCCGTCGAGCTGAACTGCCCACCAATACGCGATGTTCATGGCTTGTTAAAAGAGCTATTTGATCGAATTTTTGCGCTATGCGTACTCATCCTGCTTGCACCTATCCTGATATCGCTAGCCCTAGCTATCAAATTCACCTCGAACGGCCCCATATTTTTTATTCAGCCGCGCCTGGGTTTAAATGGTCGTATCTTTCAGGTTTATAAATTTCGCAGTATGCAGATGCATGCCGAATCGCATCAACGACTCACCCAAGCCACTCGAAATGATCCGCGCATAACAGCGATTGGTCGTTTCATTCGACGTACCAGCCTAGACGAGCTACCTCAATTTTTAAATGTACTTAAAGGCGATATGTCAGTGGTTGGTCCACGCCCACACGCGCTACCGCACAATGATTTGTACAAAGACAAACTCATCATGTACATGCAACGACATCGCG
>JBEDHZ010000048.1:12129-12793 GCA_041173845.1 Pseudomonadota bacterium | reverse complement strand
ACTTGGTTGAATCAAGCAATTCTGCATCTAACATCCCCCGCAGACCGCTCTGGTCGCAAACTGCCTGTCATTACACTTTGGGATAGTCGCTAATCCGGTCTATTCCGGTCATTATTCGGGTTTCAACAAACTCGATACTCTGAGCATCGATATTTCCC
The DNA here is from genome assembly GCA_041173845.1 of Pseudomonadota bacterium. GTDB lineage: Bacteria > Pseudomonadota > Gammaproteobacteria > Burkholderiales > Burkholderiaceae_D > Pernthalerella. The sequence continues at coordinate 12,635 of JBEDHZ010000048.1, read as the reverse complement.
GTCTATTTTTACATCCTAAGTAAGCTGGTTTATGGGGAGCAAAGTGCTCGCAAGACTCTGCACTAGCCGAGCTCAAGCCTAGTTCAGTAACACATCCAAGTCCGGTATCATATCGGCTGTAGTGATTAATTTAATTTACGACCCGTATTTAAACCAATAATTCTTATAAAAGGACAGGGGAATGAACTACAACCAAGCCATTACCATCGGCGATCTGCGCGACATCGCACGCAAAAAACTTCCACGATCTGTCTTCGGGTTCATTGATGGTGCTGCCCATGATGAGCGTACATTGCGGGATAACGAAGCCGATTTAGAAAAGATTCGCTTCGCACCACGATTTATGGTCGACGTTAGCCAGCGCTCACAGCAAGTCGAGGTGCTAGGTACTACATTTAATTCACCCATGATTTTGGGGCCTACGGGGATAGCGGGCATACTCTGGCCCGACGGCGATCTGGCGATTGCTCGAGCGACTCAAACTAAGGGTGTAGGATTTTGCCAAT
>JBEDHZ010000048.1:0-12103 GCA_041173845.1 Pseudomonadota bacterium | reverse complement strand
GAACAACTCGCAACGCGTGCACGTTCTGATTTTTGGTTTCAGTTGTATATACAAAAAGATCGCGATTTTTCACGCTCGTTAATGCAGCGTGCCTGGGATGCGGGTTCGCGTGTGCTGGTGCTGACGATAGATTTGCCGCTTCCGGGGCCACGTGAACGTGATCAGCGCAATGGATTTACTGTGCCACCGCGCATAGGCTTGGATAATATTTTTGATTATGCGAGCAAACTCGGTTGGTTATATCGGCTGGCGACTGGACCAAAATTCACCTTCGGGAACATCGATAATCCCGATGCACCCGCGCGCAAATTAATGACCTTGGCGCAGTACGTGAGTGCTGCATTTGATCCTTCAGTGACGTGGGAAGATCTTGATTGGATACGACGTGAGTGGCAAGGAAAGCTCGCAGTCAAAGGGATACTGCGCGCTGACGATGCCAAAAGAGCGCAGGCTCACGGCGCTGATGCGGTCATCGTTTCGAATCACGGTGGGCGGCAACTGGATGGTTCGCCTTCAGCGATTGCGGCGTTACCCGCAGTGGTCGATGCTGTCGGTGATAAGACCACCGTGTTAATGGATGGTGGCATTCGTCGCGGTGGCGATATCGTTAAAGCGATGGCAATAGGTGCGCGTGCTTGTCTAGTTGGTCGGGCTGGATTGTACGGCCTGGCTTCTGGCGGACAGCCAGGAGTAGAGCGAGCGATTGGAATGCTCCAACAGGAGATCGATATTGTTCAGGCATTGCTCGGTGTGCCCGACATAACAAAGATTGATCGTAGCGCGCTATTNNCTATTTGAGGAGCGCTAACCTGCTTTTGAACCCTGTATGAAATAATTCCCTTACGGTATAAATTTTATGACGACTATAAGCAAAGTAAGGAGTGCCTCACGACATCAGTTTTGATTCTGCGCAAATAATTAGTTGTGTGGTCGGTCTAGTCTGATAACCGTCCAGTGTGGGTGGGTTTGGTGCGAGCTGAAATTTTTGTATCCATCCGACCTGCACTGGCGCTATCCAAACAAAAGAGATTAAGCCGAGGCGCGTATGAAGCGTTTGCACACCCACTACGACAACTTAAAAGTCGCACAGAACGCGCCCCCCGAAGTTATACGCGCGGCATTCAAAACATTAAGTCAAAAATTTCATCCTGATCGTCATGGTGGTGATCTGCGCTCTACAAAGACATTTCAACTGATTACAGCAGCGTATGACGTGCTGTCTGATCCGCAGCGACGCCGCCAGCATGATGAATGGATAGCACGTACCGAGCGACGTTTAGATAGAGAGGCGATGGCAGCTCTCGCGGCGCGTGAACAACGCCCCTGGAACGGAAAAGAAAGACGCGCTCGATCATGGCCATCGATAAAAGCATCGATGCCGCCTGTAGCTACCGCAGCCATTTCTGGCAAATTAAAAATCCCAGCTAGGACACTGGCTTTGTGGACCGCGATGCTGATTACTACCCTCATGCTGCTGATGCTATATCAGTATTAACGCTATTTTCTGTTCTTCAGTAGTTTGCAAATTCATTCGATAACATCGATAGTCCATTCTCACTCATGGCGCCTTCTGCGCAAAAATCCTAGTCTCAGGCTGGCTCGGTTATAGTAAGCATTCCACTGCATAAAAGGCCAAGCGGCCAAAAACGACTATAAGAAAGCGCTTGTGAACAGCCAGACCGAGGAGCGCATCATCACGGCCGCGCTTTTGCGCATGGACCTGATCGATGCCGATGAACAGCCAGTAATTACCCACCTTACCGGTGGCGTGTCGTCATTGATCGTACGGGTCGATACACGACGCGGTCCCTTATGCGTGAAACAGGCGCTACCTGAATTGAAGGTGGCAATGCACTGGAGCGCACCTTTAGAACGTAGCCATGCTGAACTCGCCTGGATATCGCACGTATCGAATGATTTGCCCGAGGCCGTGCCCACTATTTTAGGTTCCGATCCATCCTCGTTTTGCTTTGCGATGAACTGGCTGCCCCCTGAGAGTTATCCAGTGTGGAAGTTACAGTTACGCGATGGTGTGGCTGATAGTGTCTTTGCAGCTGAAGTCGGGCGTCGACTGGCCGCTATTCATTCTGCTACCGCGGACAATGATGCTCTAGCGCAGAGCTTTGCTAATGATGAGAATTTTTTTCAATTACGATTAGATCCATATTTCGGTGCGACTGCCAAAGCCCATGCAGATTGTGCTGCATCGTTACACGAGTTGATTACCATAACAGCGAACAATAAGCGCGCACTGGTGCATGGTGATATCAGCCCTAAAAATTTATTGGTGGGGCCGACTGGTCCGTTATTTCTAGATGCTGAATGTGCTTGGTATGGTGAGCCAGCATTTGATGCCGCTTTTTGTCTTTGTCATTTACTCGCTAAATGTCTTTGGAGGCCTGCTTCTAGCGATGCATTTTTAACCTGCTTTGACGCGTTTTCAGCGGCCTATCTGCAAGGAGTTCGCTGGGAAAATCCAGCGCACATAGAAGCGAGAATTACGCGTCTGTTAGCGGCAATCATGCTGGCGCGAGTCGATGGTAAATCGCCCCTCGAATATTTGAATGAGCGCGATCGCGAACGCCTAAGACATTTTTCTAAAGCACGGGTACTCTCACTCCGTACGCAATTGAAAACGATTCGCGATGAATGGCAGCGCGAATTACAGAAATGAATTACAGCCATTTTTTTATCGACATAAAAAATGAATACACACATACAAACAATTCATGCACGGCGGATCTGGGATTCACGCGGTCGTCCTACGGTTGAAGTTGAAGTGACACTAGAAGATGGAACGGTGGGTCGTGGTATCGCCCCAGCAGGTGCGTCGACCGGTAGTAATGAGGCAGTTGAATTGCGTGACGGTGGTGACGCGCAGGCAGGTTATGGCGTGAGCAGGGCGGTGGCGAATATAAAAAATGAAATCGCCCCAGTGTTAGTTGGGCAAGATGCGGTGCATCAGGCAATCATCGACGGTGTGTTAGTTGAGTTGGATGGCACACCGAATAAATCGCGCTTAGGCGGCAACGCATTGATAGCTACGTCCATGGCGGTGTTGCAGGCGGCAGCGAATGCGCACCATACGCCTTTATGGCGTTATCTAGCAGGCGAACAAGCGGTGCAGATGCCGCTGCCGGAAATTCAAATCTTTGGTGGCGGTGCGCATGCAGGCCGACGCATTGATATTCAAGATTTATTGGTGATGCCAGTCGGCGCGCATAGTATGGATGAAGCATTGGCGATGGTGGCGGACGTATATCGCGCTGCCGGTGATTTGATGAGTGAGGCTGGTCGGCGTGCAGGCGTCGCGGATGAAGGTGGTTGGTGGCCGGATTTTGCAAGCAATGAAGAAGCACTGCAAATGCTGACAAAATCTATCGAGAAGGCGGGATACAGAAACGGTGAGATTATGATTTCGCTCGATATCGCTGCTTCGGAGTTTGGAAGTGGTGGTGTGTATCGACCCGGCTTAGAAGGACGCTCGTATAGTCGTGAAGAATGGATAGAGGTATTGCTGCAGTGGTTAGCTAAGTATCCGATTTTATCGATTGAAGATCCGCTCGCTGAGGATGACACCGAAGGCATGATCGCTTTTACACAAGCTGCAGGAGCTAAAGTGCAAGTGATAGGCGATGATTATCTTGTGACGAACGCGGCACGCGTCACTAAAGCCTTCGAACAAAAAGCCTGCAATGCGGTATTAATTAAACCGAATCAGGCCGGTACCATTACCGAAACACTCGCTGCTTTGCAAGCAGCTAAAGCCTGTGGATTTTCTACGATTGTTTCGGCGCGTTCAGGTGAATCCGAAGATGTGATGATTTCGCATTTATCCGTAGGATGGAATGCCGGGCAATTAAAAGTAGGGTCGTTTGCGCGATCAGAGCGTATGGCGAAGTGGAATGAATTACTTCGTATCGAAGAAGCCTTAGGTAGTGCAGTTCGATATGCGGGACGTTCTGCTTTGCCGATTTGAACGACGATTAATTTACGAACTTAGTGGTTGGATCGAGTGGAAATATCGGTCGACGCAACTGAGCGAATGGGAAAAATGCGTAGTTTGAACTAGTCGGCCCGCCCGTATCAGAGTCGCACTCGACCAAGCCTTTGGCAATAGCTCCGAACACAGGCCGACAATACATGCGTGATTTCAGCAGCAAGTAATCATACTTAGCCGGATCGAGTCCTACGCAGCTGAAAATTCCCATATCAAAAGGTTCGGTGCGTTGCTCGCAAATCACGATCAGGGCGTCGATGGTGTCGAATAAAACAGTGCGCCCCATACTGACTTTGGCGCCCGTATAGATCGGGCCGGTGACGATAAATTCACCATCACTTTTTGCGCGTAAAACTCCCACCAGCGATAGTGATTTCTTTTTCTTGGTTTGGTGAGCAAGCTGGTTGTGATTACCTATGTCAACACGCACGACATCGGTTGGGCGCAGCTTCCAAAGACGTTGTACTGCTTTGGGATCGCAGATCGGACCCACCACAATGGGTGTGAGATGTTTAATCAGCGCAGTCGCGAGCACATCCATGGTGTCGCAGGTGCCACCTGACATCACGTTGTCGCTATGATCAAGCAGCAGTACCGGGCCATCACCCTCACTCTTTTGTAATTCTCGTGCATGTTCTAAAGATTCTTTTAGTGGAGCGCTGTGATACACAAAACCTTCACGATCTTGCCAGACTTGTTGCGCGATGCGTTCTGCTACTGATTCTGCAAGTGATTCATCGTTGTCAGTGACGACGATGACCGACATGCCTGCATCAGAAAAATCAGCCAATGAAAATCCTGCCATGATAGAGACAGCTAGCACGCCTGATTCGAGTTCTGCTTGACGTGCCGCTTCTACGGCTCGTTGCATCGCTCCTTCGTTGGTATTGCTACGTAAGGTATGAGAGAGTAGTGGTAGTTGTTTCCAGCGAGTGATGGGGCGTGATTGGCCTGACAGTAAATCCATCATCAATCGTCCGGCATGTTCCCCAGTTTCGGCCATATCAATGTGCGGATAGGTCTTGAAACTGACAATGATGGTGGCATGTTCCACCATCGCTTGGGTAACATTGCCATGCAAATCGAGTGCTACGGCAATCGGCACGTCGGGTGCAATCGCACGAATATTTTTTAAAAGTTCACCCTCGCCATCGGCGGCATTTTCGGCGACTAATGCGCCATGCAGGTCGAGCAAAATAGCGTCGGGTTGTTCGTGTAATGCATCAAGTATGCGTTGACTTAATGTTGTGTAGGCGTCAGCGGCGACTGTACCACTGGGATTGGCCGTTGCAGAAAGTGGTGTGATTAATTGATGGTCGGCTTGGGCTTCAACTAGGCGGATGAATGCGCCCATTGCGGTACGAGCATTTCGCTGATCGTTGAGTGCATCTTCGTTATACAAAGGCAGAAACGATTCCAACGGCGTTGCTACCGGTGAGAAGGTATTGGTTTCGTGGTTGAAGCGGGCAATCAGAAATTTCATTGGCGATTAACGGAAACAGACATCCGATAGAGTGCTCTCCTAACAAGAGAGCTTACCAGCAATGTTCGCATTACATCGTTTAGTGATTACGCTGCCTGTCGCAAGGATCGTTTGAGTAGCTTGCCATTCGGATTGCGTGGCAGTGGCTGATCGGTAAATACAACTTGCTCGGGCACTTTGTAATCCGCTAAACGCGCTGCGCAGTGTGCTTTTACAGCAGCGGCATCCACCGTTGCCTTCGGTGCGTACACATAGGCATGCACTCGTTCGCCCAGCACCGGGCAGGGATGCCCGACCACCGCAGCTTCAACTACGCCGGGCAGGGCCATTAAAGCGTTTTCTACTTCGACAGAATAAATTTTATAACCACCACGATTGATCATGTCCTTGATGCGATCAAAGATACGCACCAAACCTTGGGCATCTTTTGATCCTAGATCCCCCGAGCGCCAGCAACCTTCAGCAAAACCTTTTGCTGTGGCTTCAGGATTGTTCCAGTAACCGGGCACCACCATTGGTCCACCTATCCACAGTTCACCGGATTCACCGGGGGCGACTTCTTCATCTTGATCGTTCATGATGCGAATCGTCGCGCACGGTAAAGTAATGCCAATGCTGTCGTTATGAATCGCCGATAAACCTAATGGCATTACCGTTGCCGGTGAGGTCGACTCTGTTGATCCATAGCAGTTGACGAGTGTCATACCGGGCACGGCTTCAGCCAGCGCCTGCACTGTTGGCACGGGCATAGGCGCGCCGCCAAAAGCACCGACACGCCAGTTCGACAAATCGACAGTACGAAATGTCGGTTGTAGTAAGCAGAGTTGATACATCGCCGGCACCATCACTGAAAACGTGACGCGTTCACGCGCTGCGAGTGGAACAAAATCAGCGGCCTTAAATTCTGCGATGACTACCAACGTACCCATCACATGCACCATTTCGGCAATCAATGCGATCAATCCGGTGACATGACTAGCAGGCACAGCAAGCGCACCACGTTCATCCTGGGTGAGCTGCATCGTTACTTCGTAATGCACCACCGAGTGCGCAATATTCAAATGCGTGAGCATGGCCCCCTTGGGGTTGCCGGTGGTACCTGAGGTGTAGAGAATACAAGCGCAGTCTTCTTCATTGACTGCTACGGTATTCACGTCAGGGCCATCCAGTGCATGCAATGCTTCGATAGTGCCGCTGGCCTGACCGGTTGAAACACGTAATTGCAATTGCGGTGATGTGGCTGCATCGGGAATCCGGTCAGTGAGTTCTTCATCAAACACGATACCGACAGCGCCACATTGATTGACGATATACGCCAAGCCCGGCCCTTGTTCGCGAGTGCCCACGGGAACGGTGATCACGCCCAACTTTTGCAATGCGAATAGCACCGTAATGAATTCAGGTCGGTTAGAAATGAACATCACTACGCGGTCGCCTTGTTTGATGCCGCGCGCAGCGAATCCATTCGATAGTTTGTTTACTTCAGTACTGACCTCAGCATAGCTTAGGTGCTGATCATTAAAGCTGATGCATTCATGCTGCGGGCGCTCTTTAACCGCACGCTCAAACATCCAGTAAAACGAAGGAGGGCGATTCACAAAACATTGAATCTCTCGTCCGTCAAAGTGGACTTCACTGCGCATAGCAGGCAGTGTTACGTGATCTTTCCAGGCTATCATTTTGATTAAGCTATTTTAGGCAGGCTGGCGGTTGGCACCACGCTCGATCACAATTTCTGCATCGAGCAAGTTTTTAGAATGATTCAAATCCGATTGTGCAATTAGCACTGACAGATCACCACCGCGTAGTCCAGCTATCACTTCTGACAGGCGCGCCGATAACGCCGGTGCTACACCTTCGAACGGTTCATCGAGCAGTAGCAGTTTGCGACCTATCGTCAACGCGCGTGCTAAAGCCACCAATTTTTGCTGTCCGCCTGAGAGTAGAAGTGCACGACGGTGACTCATCTCTTTGAGTTCGGGTAGCACGTGATAAACAAATTCAAGTCGCGGCGCAGTATCTTCGACTTTCATCGCCCACAAGGGAACGAGAATATTTTCTTCAACGGTCAGTTCAGGAACTAAGCCACGATCTTCCGGCATATAACCAATACCTAAAGCAGCGCGTGCATGACGTGGCATGCGCGCCAGATCTTCGCCATCCCACGTGATATGACCGCTGCTCAGTGGTAGGTGACCCATGATAGAGCGCAGAGTCGTTGATTTGCCAGCACCATTACGACCAATGAGTCCCACCATTTGGCCGCTACCGACTTCTAATGACAGTCCGCGCAGTACTTGCACTGACTGTATCGATACATCAATTTTTTCAATCCTCAGCATGTTCTTTCCTGTCTGATAGCGTGCCGGTTACGTAGCGTTGTACGTCGGCTGAGGCTAGTGCAATGGACGGCTTGTCGTCAGCAATCACGCGTCCGCTATAAAACGCAATCACGCGGTCGGCGTAACGATCAACGATATCCATATCATGTTCAACAAAGAGTACGGTCACGGCTTCTTGTGAAAGAGCGCGCATAACGGTATCCATCATCGGGAACTTTTCATCGGCCGATACACCGGACGTTGGTTCATCCAGTAGCAGAACTTTCGGCTGACGCGTGAGCGCCATTGCGATGTCAAGTAATTTACGTACACCGCCCGGTAGTTCACCCACCGTGCGATGTGTGTGGGCTGACAATTCAAAGCGCTCTAAAAGCTCGGCAGCACGCTCTTGTGCAGCAGCATTACGTGCAGTACGCCAGAAAGACAAACCACCCGCTTGCGAAGCAATTGCTACTAGCATGTTGTCGAACACCGTCATTTCTTTAAAGAGCTGCGGAATTTGAAACGAGCGAGCAACGCCGAGTCGCGCAATGCTGCGCGGAGCTAAGCCTGCAATGTTTTCACCGTGCAGAAGAATTTGACCAGAATCGGGTTTGATATAACCCGTGATCATATTCACGAAGGTGGTTTTGCCGGCACCGTTGCTACCGATCAGACTGACCTTCGCACCCGCGGGGATATCGACGTTAATGTCGGACGCAGCAACCACTGCGCCAAAACGTTTTTCTAGTGAGCGAGCGGAGATCGCAAAGTCATGAGCACTCATGCCTGTTCTCCTTTTTTACGTTTGGCTTCCCAGAGCGAACCGATGCCGCGTGGCAGGAAGCGAATGACGGCGAGTAAGAACAGTCCGAGGGATAACTGCCAGCTATTCGGAAAATATGAACTGGAGAATGAACGCACGATTTCAAGCACGGTTGATGCGATGAAAGCAGCGATCACACTGTGATGGCCCGCTAAGATAGCGACAAACACAAAATCACCCGAGGTCGTCCAAAAACTAAATTCAGGCTCTACGTGGCCCAGCGCCATGACAGCCAGTGCACCACCCATGCCGCCGGTAAAAGCAGCAATCAGATAATTAGCAGCGATTAAATTTTGTACCGAGCTGCCCAAGTATTCAACGCGAATTTCATTATCACGCGAAGCTAGGGCGACGAGTCCGCGTGTTGAATCGAAATAAATGCGCATTGCCATACCAACCAATCCACCTAAAGTGACGGTGACGGCGTAGCTCGCATAACCACTCCAACTGTCGGTTGGACGTACGCCAAAAATACTGACGCGACCCATATTGAAACCATCGGATCCACCCATGGTCTGCGATTTCATTAAGAGACCATAAAGCACCATTGATAACGCCAGTGACAGCATCGCAAAGAAAATACCGCGGTAGCGTGCAATCAGCAACGCGAAGGGAAGAGCGACTAGTAACGCAACTAAGCCACCACCTATAGCGAGTAGCAGAGCGTCAGTGATACCCAGATTGCCAAACGACAGCGCTGCGGTATAACCACCCAGCGCAAACACCAAGCCCTGACCAAAGGACACCACACCGGTTCGCATCAACGAAACAATACCGAGTGATACGAGACCATTCGCTGCCGACATCGTAATTAGAAAAGTTAGCCACTTAGGCATAGCCGTGCCAGCCACCAGCAAGATAGCTATGCAGGCCAGGCCAGCGATGAGCGTACGCATTGAAGAAGATAAGGAGTTCATGTCAGATCTTCCTCGCCTGAATGCGCTGAAATAATCCTTCAGGGCGGAACATCAGCACGATAGCCATCACCACATAAATCGAAAATAACTCGGCCACTGGCCAAACGTGTACCGCTGCTGAGCGGGCGATACCCACAATTAATGCGCCAATCGCTGCGCCTGGAATACTGCCTAAGCCACCGATAATCACGACAGCGAACGAGACAATCACGACGCCAACTGAAACACCGGGTTGCACTGAAATCATCGGCGCAGTTAGCGCACCACCGAGTGATGCGAGAAAAATACCGGTCGCAAAAGCGAGCGTATAAATTCGCGAGACATTCACACCCATGCTTGAAGCGACTTCTTCGCTGTGAATCACGGCGAGCACAATTTTTCCGATGCGTGTGCGATTAAGGCCCCACCAAACGACGTAGCCTACGATCGCAGCCACGGCCACCAACATGAAGTCATAGCCAACGTACGATTGAGGGCCCATGTCTATGGTGCCGAACAACATATACGGCTCGGAGACATAGAGTGGGTTAACACCCCAAATGAGTTTGGTCGCATCTTCCATAATCAGAAAGAGCGCGAAGGTTACTAGCACCAACAGCACTTCATCACGACCATAGAACACACGTAGCAGACCGCGCTCACAAAGCGGCGCGATCAAAGCAGCTACTGCAACAGCGGCCAGTAACATCGCGACCAACGACAATTCAGGCGCTAAGTGCATGCTGGCAAACCAACCCACGAGTGTGGCCGCTGCATAAGCACCGAGCGCGTAAAAACTGCCGTGCGCGACATTGAGAATTTTTAATACGCCAAAGACCAGAGTCAGGCCCAGCGCAACGATGAATAGCCATGACGCATAGGTCAGGCCATCGATCAGGATGGTAAAAATGAGATTCATGGGACGCTTCTTATAGTGATTCTTTTTGTCAGATCAGCATGCTCCTGATAGCACGTAATCTTTAGGGGGAACTGCAGTGACTTAAAGAACGGGCTTCACTTAAAAAGCGAAGCCCGCACAACATCAGGTTTTATTAGTCACACTTGGCGCCGGGGAAGCCGGCTTTCATCCAGTCTTCCGACTTCATATTCGCTGGGGGATTCACGCACTCTGCATCAAAGCGCTGAATATCTTCCAATGACACGCGTTTGTTTGCAGCATCCCAACGGGTACGACCAATCGCTGTCGGTTGAATCGCTTGTTGTCCAGAGGCGAGCGCCATTTTGACTTTGCCGCTCGGTGCCTCCCACTCAGAGCTACGCAGTGCTGCAGCAATTTGTTCGTTGCTTGGCTTCTTGCCGCCATTCGCTGCCATCGCTTTTTCTACCGCCAGCTTCACGCCCATCAGCGCTTGTGCCATACGGTAGGGAGCTTGCACTGGATAGACGCCCCATTGAATTTTGTACGACGCCCACCACCAATCATTCAACGCCGATTTTGGTGCCAGCAAACCGTTAGCACCACGCGCACCTAAGACTGTACCGTCAGGCATTTTGTCGCCGAGTGGAGTGAGTACGTGGTCAGCAGCGGTTAATACCACTTGCGTCTTTTTAAACAAGCCGCGTGGGCCCGCTTGCAAAACAAACGCCTGCAAATCACCGCCCCAGAGGCTGGAATGAGTGACGTCTGCTGTCTGAGACATTAACTGAGAGATTTCAGTGCCGTACTGGCCTGCGCCGAATTTCGGACGCTGGTCTGACTGCACTTTAGCGTCTGGATACAGGTATTTCATTGAAAGCGTAAAGTCTTTCAGTGAATCATGACCCCATGCATAGTCTTGGTTGATCATGTTGATCGTGCTGACTTTCATGTTGCGTGATTTCAGATAGCGCGCTGCAGCGACGTTATCCATCGCGCCATGCGACGCGGTACGGAATACGTATTTGTAGCTCGCTTCTTCGAAAATACGGGGTGAGCCACAATCGTAGAGCACCAACAGGCGTTTCATTTCTTCAGCAACGGGCGATACCGCCAAGCAGTCACCGGAGCTGACATAGCCGATCACCATATCGACGCCTTCACGGTCATACAGATTGCGCAGTTCTTGTACTTGTTTGGTTGCGCCACCGTTTTCATCGACATACACAGGCACGATGTTCATGCCACCAAAACCTTTTTTGTTATACGGTGCAGGAGCTTTGCCACCGTTAAAGGCTTCGAGCAGTGTTTTTGCGCCATTCACAGCAGGCACACCAAAACTATCCGCGGCTTGGCCAGAGAGGAAGCTGACGATACCAATTTTGAAGTCTTCCGCAGCTGCTGTGCCAGCCATGCTCAGCGCCAACAAGCTGGCGGCCGAAATGGCTGTCAGTTTTTTCCATTGAGGACGCAAAGTCGGGGTGTGAGTCATTTATCTTCTCCTAGTTAATCTCGTTATTATCAGAATCGGCGCCGACTCATTCAGTCCGATGTAGAGAACGCATAGTCAGCCTGATACGGCATCACTGCCGCTCAGCAACATTTCTAATACCGGATGATCCAATTTGTCAGATTGATCAGTCAACCGATATCGATGTTGCGATGCCGTAGGAAATCAGCTGGGCTAGCAGACCTTTATC
>JBEDHZ010000047.1:0-11370 GCA_041173845.1 Pseudomonadota bacterium | reverse complement strand
GGATATAACTAACTCATCTGAATTTCAAGCGAAATTCAAAGGTACCTTACCGGACCATCTTGGATTTGAAGTTACGTCGGTAAATGATCAGGGACTAACAGCAAGCTTCGTGGTACAGCCTCATCATCTCGCACCGAATGGCTATCTGCATGCCGCATCGATTGTGATGCTGGCGGATACTTCCTGCGGTTTGGGCTGCATGTTAAATCTTCCGGAAGGCGCGCTCAGCTTCACGACTATCGAGCTAAAGAGTAATCATCTCGGTACGGCACGTGAAGGACGAATTGAGTGCCACGCAAAGCCCGTGCACAAAGGAAGAACAACACAAGTATGGGATGCTACTGTTATTGCGAATGGCAAGACGCTAGCGCTGTTTCGATGTACGCAAATGGTGCTGTGGCCCTCACCTGCAAGCTAAACCTAGCAGCACGCTAATCAATGCATTTGCCAGCTTTCACCTTCACGTCGAAAGCTGCAGCCAAATACCTGGCTCAAACGCTCTGCTTGAAGCACCTCATTCACCGGACCTAGCCAATGCTGTTGATCACCTATTAGCAATATGTGTGAAGCAAATCTAGCTGCCAGATTAATATCGTGACAGCTCGCAATCACCCCATGTTGCTGTGACAAATCACGTAATAAATGCATGGTTTTTAATTGATAGGCCACATCTTGATGCGCCGTAGGCTCATCTAACAACATCAGTTCAGGTGACTGTACTATCAATGCAGCTAAGGCGACACGTTGTCGCTCTCCACCCGATAACTGGGTAACGTCGGCATTCATTTTTTCTTCCAGATTCACACACTGCAAAGCATGACAAACTGCCGCAGTATCAGCTGCCGTATCCCACTGCGCGCCAGATCGATGCGGTGTACGTGCAATCGCAACAACATTAAACACCGACTCATGAAAAACATCGGAATACGATTGCAACATTAATCCACGCAGTCGCGAGAGCGTGAGTGCATCTAATTCATCTGTGTTTTGATCGCTAAGTAAGACAGATCCCTGCGTAGGGGTAGCCGCACCCGCCAACGTGTGCAGCAAGCTTGTTTTACCAGCACCATTTTTACCTAACACGCACCAAAACTCACCACGATTTACAGACCAGTTAAGTCCATTAATTAAGCTTCGCTTCCCTGCACTAATGCATAGCTGTTGGGTGGTCAGCATTAGCGGCTCCGCGTAAGTAAAAATAAAAACACAGGCACACCCACTAATGACGTAATCACGCCTACGGGTAATTGCACAGGTGCGACTATGCTGCGCGCAATAAGATCGGCCAAACATAATGCCGCACCACCCACTAACGCAGAAGAAGGAAGCAGCACTCGCTGATCATTACCAACCAGCAGACGCATAGCGTGCGGCACCACCAGACCAACAAATCCTATGCTACCCGCCACCGAGACAGCAGCAGCCGTGCTGATGGCCGCAACCAGCAAAGTCATAATGCGTAATTGACGAGTAGGCACGCCGACTAGAAATGCGGTTAGCTCACCATGCGCAAGAACATTCAGCGCCGATGCATTGCGTAGCGACCAAATCACTGCAAGCGTCAGCGTCAACCACACCGGCCAAAGCAATTCACTGGCATCCAGATCGCCCATCAACCAGAATAAAACACCCCGCAAATGGGTGTCATCGGAGAGGCTTAAAAGCAAAGTAATCAATGCGCCTGATCCAGCAGCAATCATCACACCCGTAAGAATTAATCGCAGGCCAGGCTGCGCATCACTGAGTCTCTGACGACGAGAGATCAATTCAGGACTCGCTAAGCCAAACAGTAAAGCGGTAGCTATCAATGCCCCCGCTAACGATCCTACATGCAGACCATACGTCATTAACGAAGTTGGAATTAACCATGTCAGACCCAGTGCTCCTGCAGCGGCACCACCCGACACGCCCAACACATAGGGATCAGCCAGTGGGTTGCGTAACAGCAGCTGCATTAACGCACCAGCTAACGACAGCGAAGCGCCGACGGCGAATGCTGATAACGCGCGTGGCATGCGTAGCTGCCACAATACATCGGATGTTGATGCTGGAATTGCGCAACCCATCGCACCACATAGGCCCCCCGCAAGTATCGCGGCGATAGCCACGCACGCCAGCATGAGCAAGCCATATGTAAGCCTATGCGGTGGAAGGTTCATAACTTCATACTTTTAGGGTTGCCAATTAAGTCCAACGAATACACCGCGCCGCGCCTGGTTGTAGCCCCACGCCGTTTGATAATCTGCATCGAAAAGATTTTCTACACGACCGAAAAGCGATAGCTTTTTATCGACCTGATAACGGGCCGTTGCATTAGCCAACCAATACGCTGCGAGTGTTGCTGATGTATCTGAGCGTGAACCGGTATATGACACATCACCACCAATACGCCACTGATCTATTTTAGTGGTAGCTCCGAGTGAACCCAATACAGCAGGACGACGTATTAAACGCTCGTCTGTACTCAGATCAATTGGATCTTGCAATGTCAGACTAGCGCGCAATTCCCATGTCATAAAGTACTGCATCGCGCTT
Organism: Pseudomonadota bacterium; assembly: GCA_041173845.1. GTDB lineage: Bacteria > Pseudomonadota > Gammaproteobacteria > Burkholderiales > Burkholderiaceae_D > Pernthalerella. The sequence continues at coordinate 8,835 of JBEDHZ010000047.1, read as the reverse complement.
ACCTCAATACCTTGATTGCGCGTCTTTTTCACATTTGTGAAACTGGTTGACACCCATTGAAATTGATCCGTTGTGCGTGTCTCAAACACCGTGGCGCGCACAATAGTTGGGCCATCGTTGTACTGAATACCTGCTTCTACCGAACTGGCATACTCAGGCTTCAATGCTGAATTGCCATACGCGCCATAGAGATAACCTAATGGCGGTGCACTAAAAGCATTTGACAAGCTAGCGATGAGCTTGACGTGCTGATCCAGTTTAAAGCCATAGCCCGCATAACCCGTGGTGGCTGAAAGCCCGCCAGTATCATCTTGACGAGCATTAAATTGCCACTGATGCCGCGCTATCGTTCCTTGTAGGCCGCCAAACACACTGTAAGCGGTGCGTCGATAATCATCGTTTGATCCATAGGCCTCGCTGCTGAAATGCTGCCACTGATGATTAGCACCTACCGTAACTAGCCATTGAGGCGACACTACGATTTCGTTATTCCATTCCGCGACTTGCGTTTTCGTTTGATAGTAATTGCGGGTCGTAGTGGCTGAATACTCGCGCGTGGTGAGATCATCGGACGACTCTGATAATGACAACCGTGAATTCCAGCTATCGGTCATGCGATTATTACTAAACGCCGTGAATGAATTAACCACAGTCCGGCTTTCATGGCGATCTGTGGTTAAGCCATAGGCACTGTCATAATCTGCTTTACCGACACTATTGATAAAGCGTAAACCAATCTCATGCCCGTCGGACCACGATTTCGCAATCGAGCCATTCACGCTTTGGTTACGATAACCATCACGATCAGAATTAGCCAAGGGCGATTGACGGGTGTTCATGGAGGAAAAACCTCGAGTGGCATAGTCAGAGACCACTAAGCCATAACTTAATCGATCTGCGCCACCTCTGGCCGAAGCTGACAGCCGTTGAGTATTCCTAGCGCCCGCCTCTACCGAACTAGAGAAGCCTGGCGCACCCGAACCAGCCTTAGTAAAAATCTGAATCACCCCGCCGACTGCACCCGAGCCGTAAATACTAGAAACATTACCGCGTACGATTTCAACGCGATCAATTTGATCCAACATCATGTGCTCGATACTGACGGTGCCCGTCGCATCTTGTTTAGTCATTGGCACGCCATCGATAACCACTAAGGTCTGGCGTGTATCGGTACCGCGTAAAAACATACCAGTCGCTGAGCCGACTCCGCCACTTTGAGTAATTTGCAAACCTGCTTCACGAGATAATAAGGATGGCAGATCAGTTGCCTGACTATCGCGAATCTGCTGAGCGGTAATCACCGTTGTGTGGAGTAATGCATCGCTTTGCAATTGCGGTGTTCGCGCTGCGGTAACAACTACAGGCGGCAAACTCGGTTTATCTTCTTCGGAAAATGCTTGATTAGAAAATGCTGACGTTAAAATAGAAACGAGCAGCGACAAACGCCAACCCGAAGTCGTATGGGTGTAAATAGTTTTCATATTTTTTGAACGATGGAGTCGTCCACCCGCTTCCCCGCGGGTCGACCTACCAGGAAAGACATCGAGACTATCGGGCGAAAATGTGCAAGGCAAAGCCCACTTCATTTACGGTCCGACGAACACCATCCCGTATCGTCTATCCCACCTGTTATGGCCGGTATCCGGGCTAACAAGCGATCTATTTCGCCTTCCCATGCGATAAAACACACAGTGGCTTTCGAAACAGACTGCATGGCGAACCATGCGCTTGCTTACCGTTGCGGGGGCAGCACACGCTGGCGTTATCTCAACAAGTGACCTGAGCTAACGCTTCGTGTTTCCCGTTTAACTGCCCGTCGGAACCGACGAGCGAGCACCAAAACAGCTTCAGTTTAGGCGAGGATTGACCTTTACGTCAACGTCAAATACACCCATCTAGGTTTTGTAACACCTAGAAACCCATTACACTTCTGAAAAATATAAAAAAAGGAGATCGTAATGTCCTACTCATCTACCGCCACGCAATCGCTCGTTTCTTATTACAGTCAGCAGTACAACGCACGAGCCTCCATACCAGATCATCCAGAAATTTTTTCACGCTGGCAGCGTGACTCAGCCTTGGTTCGACGTACGCATGCGGGTTTGCTCGACCTACCTTATGGATCGACTATTGGTGAACGATTAGATTTTTATCCGGCACACAAAAGCTCGGCTCCTCTACTCGTTTTTATTCATGGTGGCTGGTGGCGCTCGCTCGACAAATCTGATTTCACCTTTGTCGTACCAGGCTATAGAGACGCTGGATTCAATGTGGCACTGACCAATTACACACTCGCACCGACGGCAAGCATTGAAGAGATTACGTGCGAACAGTTACGCGCATTGGCTTGGCTGTATCGAAATGCCGGACGCTATGACTACGACCCAGAAAGGATAGTAGTAGCGGGACATTCTGCCGGTGGTCATTTAGCAGCCATGATGATGGCCGCGCAATGGGATGAATGGTCGAGCGATTTGCCTGTCGATTTGGTGAAAGCCGGTGTACTAATGTCGGGATTGTACGATCTGGACGCTGTCAGTCATGTTGATTTTGTAGCGGATGATTTGCAATTGACGACGGAGCGCGTGAATAAATTATCACCAGGCTGGATGCCTCAATCGCACCCTGCTCCGTTTATTACTTCGGTGGGCGATCTTGAATCTGAAGAATTTAAACGCCAAAACCAATTGATCGCTGAAAGCTGGTTTGAGAATCACCGTCACGATGTTTTGCTTAATGGTTATAACCATCTGACGATATGCGATGCCTTCGGAACACCGGGCCATCCTCTGTTTGAATCCACCTGCGAATTGATACGCTCTTTATAAAACTACTCAGTGATGCGACTGGTGCGACAGATGATGGCCGTTTAATCCAAAGATGATTTAGGGTGGATTGTCTCGGATTATCCTCTGTCGCAAAATGTCTTGAAACTCAGTGGCTAGCAAGACTTCTCTCAGTAAAACAATAAAACTTCCAGTCAGTGAAACTAACGCCAACACAAATAAGCCAGCAATCGGCGTCACCAATCGTAAATCTAGCGCATCCGCCACAAACAAAACAGCAACGACTAAACAAATTAATAACGCGCAAAAGGTCGATAGGAAAATCGCTCGATTAATCTTTTTTGCACGACGAAACAAAACATCTAATTCATCAAAAGCACCCGCTCTGGCCTTAGCCGTAATTGCTGGCGCCCCCTCTTCTAGACGCTCCTCCAACACTCTGGTGCGATCAATGATGCGAGCTAGTCGATTAGTCAACACCAGCATATTTGTACCGACCCCAGTCAGTAAAAAAACGGGGGCAATCGCTAATTGAATGATGTGCCCGATTTCACCAGGTTGAATATTCATAATTGCTGCTTGAGCCTCAAAAGATATTAAGGTTACCAGACTAACAGCGAAAAATTACAGCACGATAAAAAACAGTACTAATTTTAAGAAATTTTTCCCTTACGAAGAATCGACTGGCTTTCAATTAATGCTGCACTGATGTATCCAGAGCGGCACTTGACTACCGTAGCTAAGCGTTTTCAACAGGCGTTAATTGTGATCAAAGACGAGCGAATAAATGAATTTTTCTTTCACAAAACATTCATCGATGTCACTCGGCAATCCAACTAAGTAACGAATCACAAATATTTGATTCGCTCAAAATTTTTGATGCAAATCATCTAGGTCGCTTTGCGAAAAGCTGTTACATTTAGCCTTAATGTTGTCATTTTGTTACTATGGAGCAAGCACAATGAACTTCCGCCCTGCCGAAACTACCCCTGAGCTAAAACGGTGAAGGTATGAATTTGATCTACATAGCAGACGCAACACCAGCAGCAAACAGGACGGAATCGTGATTAAGGTAGTCATTGCGGATGACCACGCACTGATGCGAGAAGGCCTAAAACACATTTTGCAACCGGTCACAGACATTCAAATATGCGCCGAAGCGACCAATGGCTTTGAAACATTGCAGTCGATACGAAATAACCCTTGTGATGTATTGATTATGGATCTTTCCATGCCGGGTAAAGGCGGCATGGAATTGATACGACAAGTCAAGGAAGAAGTCCCTTTGGTACATATTTTGGTATTGACCATGCACGAAGAACACGAATATGCCGCTCGTGCCATCCGAGCCGGAGCACTGGGCTACATGACGAAAGAAGGCGCAGGCACACAACTTGTGATCGCCATACGGCGAGTCGCCACGGGACGGCCTTATATCAGCATGGATGTCGCTGAACAACTAGCCATTGAAGCGATGCCGATGAATGAAAAGCTTCCACATACCTCGCTATCAGATCGTGAAATGGAAGTATTCAATTTGCTCGTCAATGGAAAAACGGCGACTGAAATTGGAACATTACTACACCTGTCTACTAAAACTATAAGCAGTCACAAGAGTCGTATTTTGCAAAAAATGAATAGCTCATCTCTCGCTGATTTAGTGCGATATGCCGTTACTCATGAACTTCTTCTACCGTTACGAAAATAATCGAGTTTTGATCATGCTAAGAACATCTAACGGGAAGGATCAATCTCACAGAAAAAATTTCAGAATCAGCTCATTCTTAATCAGTAACGCTGACACACTCATTCAGAGATATCCGATAGCCATCACTGAAATCCGCGTTGATACTAACTACTTCTTTCACCAATTAAGCAAAGCCATCAAATGATTTGCCATGTGATTGATTCATTGCCCTCAACTAATCAAACCGGGCTGATGTCGTTGATTCAAAAAATGATTAGCTATTTTTTATTCATAACAAAACAAGAAACAATTTTTCAGACTATTTCTGACACAAAGCACTCCGTCCCAGCCCTAAACTCCTGGAGGTAAACATGACTTCATCCAACGTTCCCGAGACTCGTCCAGAACCGGGCAGTAACCTCAACATTAGTGCAGCGACCGGCGATACGAGCTGGCAAAGACAAGGCAAACTCTGGTCAAATTTAAAAGAACTATGTGAACTGTTGCGTATACCTGCGACATCATCAGTCAATGATGAAGAGTTTTTATTTCAGCATGTGCAATTCAAAACCGGACAGCGCGTACACACCATAGGACAACCCTTCGACACGCTATTCATTGTTCATTCAGGCTTTCTAAAAACGGTTCTAATCGATGAATTCGGTAACGAACAAGTGCTAAGCTTTCCTATGAAAAGCGATTTATTTGGTGTAGATGGAATTCACACAAAACGATACGCTTCTGAGGCCGTCGCCCTCTCGAACTGCGATTTAATACTTCTACCTTTTAAAAAATTTATAGCTCTAGGACGTTCGCATTCCGAATTGGAACACGCCATGTACAGTGTGATGAGTCGTGAACTTGCGCGCGAACAAGGTATGGTTAGCATGCTGGGTGCATTGTCCGCAGAAGCTCGTGTTGCTCGCTTTTTAGTATCGTTGTCAGAACGCTTTGCAGAAATGGGCTATTCCAGCAAATTATTTAATCTACGAATGACGCGTCATGAAATCGGCAGCTATCTCGGCCTCACACTGGAAACAGTCAGTCGTACGCTCTCTGCATTTAATGAGTTTGGGTTAATTACCGTTGACCAGCGGTCGATAGGAATTAAGGATATTGATTCACTTCGTACGCTGCGACGACTTCCACCCTCTAGCGCTCGCTCCAAAAAAGCGAGTAAGAAGGCACGTGAAGCATCGTTGATCCGCAACGGCAATGCCAGTTCTGGTAACAGCGACTTACAAATAGCGTCTCTTTAAGTTGTCAGTAAAAATCGGAACGCGAATGAGATAGCAATCTTGGATTCATTCAGGCTACAGTGAGAGAGCTACGTGCGTAACATCCTGGTAAATTGAGGATAGTCTGGTAAGCCAGTGTGACTGGCGTAGCCGCCCAGGCTATCCAATATTTTTCATCAATGGCATTAAACCTTACGAATGCCGCGTCACTTAATTTTTACGTTGTTCACTCCTCTGCCTTTTGTGTGAGCTGATAGATCTCGAGTGAGTGCCCTGAGCGACTTCCATAGAACGATGAGCCAGTTCATCAGTCGCCTCACTGATATGCTCCGCACCATTCTGAGCACTCGCCATAGTCTCCGCCATTACCTGCCTCGCTTCTTGAAATGTATCCCTCCAAACCGAAAGCATTCCTGCAAAAGGATTACCTGCTTCCAGGTGCTGGACTTGGGATTTTTCCCTGCGAAATTCGGATTGCTTAGCTAAACGCTGTAACTGTCCACGAGACAACTCACTTAGTCGATCAAAATATTCCCGCGTCGATCGTCCAATCTCAGTCTGTATTTCAATCATCGCTGACATAATTTGTTGATGGCATTGCATCGCTTTATCAGGACGACATAATACCGATTCCTGCAATTCAACCATGCGTGACTGATCGCGCATATCGGCAGCGACACTCCCAAATTTTCGTTGAGCATCAAGCATCTGATGAGCTACGTCCACCAAGGCGTGATCAATCTTCTCGAATCCGGAAAAAATAGCATTCGCTAGTTCCTTTGATGCGCTGAGTTGGTTATTGGCCAGATCAACCAATGAATTGTGCTGCAGAGTGTTCGGCATCGTTGTGCTCCTTAATTTCAATAGGAAGTAAGCGCCGGCCAGTACCTAATCGAACTGGACAACGTACTTCGATGCTGAGACACCCAGATTCAGCCGCTTTGCGTAGGATCAAAGCATGCGCCGAGGGTATAATATGGCCCGGCAAGGCTTGGCATTGCCCCGAACGCTCCGCCACTGGTGCCGACGGTTGTTTAAATACCGGGACTGTATGTCAAAGAACCAAACCAGGAAGCCCCTGGAAATAAAAATTTCTACGGTGGTCGCTGTTGCTGCCCTGTTGGCCGACACCGATCCAGCGAAATTGTCTTCAGCACTTTCTCAAATCACTGGTGGAACTCCTGATTACTTTGAAGATGAGTTCACGCTTCTCGATTTCAGCGCACTCAGCCCAATGCCAACTCCAGGCACCATTAATTGGCCTGCATTAGTTTCAACGTTCAAAGAACATCGGCTTCATCCAGTGGCCGTACGTAATGCACCTCCCTCGCTGGAAGAAGAAATACGTAGTCATGGACTGAGCATCGATGTTGTCGATCAATCCAAACAATTTGAATTGACCCCACCACCCTCACCGGAGGTTCCTGCTGCGCCTGTTCCCGAGCCAGTTGCGCCTTCAGCGCCTCCCGCGGCGGCGGCGACTAGTACAGCCAATACGATGGTGATAGATACTCCGGTGCGTGCCGGTCAACGTGTTTACGCTCGTGGTGCCGATCTGGTGATCATGGCTGTGGTTAATCCGGGCGCTGAAGTGATCGCTGATGGCAGCATTCATGTGTATGCCCCGCTACGTGGCCGCGCTCTGGCAGGCGCCGCAGGGAATAGTGACGCGCGAATTTTCTCGTTGTCGATGGAAGCTGAGTTGGTATCGATCGCTGGCGTTTACCGTACCTTTGATGAAGGTTGGTCGCCAACGCTAGCCGGAAAACCCGCTCAGATTAGGCTCAAAGATGATCGTTTAGACATTACTGCGATATCGCTCAAATAATTTTTTATTTAATTGATCAACGTAAAAAATTTAATGTATTAAGATTTTAATTATTACGATTTTTATAGCCAGCACGGCTGTGCATGGTTAAATTAAGTAAATGAAGGCCTTCAAAATGAAGGCCAATGTAAAAAATTCCTGAATTTATGTAATCAGCGCTTCTGCAGACAAGGAGTTTTCCGTGGCAAAAATTATCGTCGTAACTTCGGGCAAAGGTGGCGTAGGCAAGACCACTTCCAGCGCCAGTTTTTCATCCGGCCTAGCATTATTAGGCTACAAAACAGCCGTCATTGATTTTGACGTTGGTCTTCGTAATCTCGATCTGATCATGGGCTGTGAGCGTCGCGTGGTGTATGACATGATTAACGTCATCAATCGCGAAGCCAGCCTGACTCAAGCGCTGATTAAAGATAAGCACTGCGATAATCTTTACGTACTTCCTGCATCGCAGACTCGCGATAAAGATGCGCTAAGCGAAGAAGGTGTAGAACGTATCTTGAATGAGTTGAAAGAAATGGGATTCGACTACATCGTGTGCGACTCACCCGCCGGTATCGAACGCGGTGCCGTGATGGCGCTGACTTTCGCCGATGAAGCGATTATTGTGACCAATCCGGAAGTGTCGTCAGTGCGTGACTCAGATCGCATACTGGGCATTATCCAAGCTAAGTCACGCCGCGCGCAAACTGGTGATGAGCCTGTGAAAGAGCATTTGCTGATCACTCGCTACGTACCGAAACGTGTCGAAGCGGGTGAAATGCTGTCGTATGGTGATGTTCAAGAAATTCTGCGTATCCCATTGATAGGCATCATCCCTGAGTCCGAATCAGTTTTACATGCATCCAATCAAGGCAATCCTGCGATTCACGTTGAAGGAAGCGACGTTTCAGAAGCCTACAAAGATGTGGTTGCACGCTTCTTAGGCGAAGATAAACCCATACGCTTTGCAGATTATGAAAAGCCGGGCATTCTGTCACGGATTTTTGGAGGCAAGTGATATGTCACTCCTATCGTTTCTCTTTAATAAAGAAAACAAGTCTGCCAGCACTGCTAAAGAGCGCTTGCAGATCATCATTGCCCGCGAGCGGACGATTCATAACGGGCCCGATTTCATGCCAGCATTACATCAAGAGCTGCTTGCTGTTATTTCCAAGTATGTTCAAGTTAATCCAGAAGACATCAAAATCTCTCTGGACCGTCAAGGTAATTTGGAAGTTCTCGATGTAAATGTCGTCTTACCGGATGCCACGGCATCCAGCTAACAGCGCTGTATCACCTTTATTGCATGGTGTGGAT
>JBEDHZ010000046.1:0-11444 GCA_041173845.1 Pseudomonadota bacterium | reverse complement strand
CCGATGATCCGCCGCCCAGCCCGCCGCCCATAGGTATGCGCTTTTCCAAGCCAATATCAACGCCGCAGATAGTCTTTCCGCGTGAATTGGCGGCTGCTTTTAGTAGCTTGGCTGCGCGGATTACCAGATCATCCGCTTCGGGCACATCAGCGAGGTCGGTTACGCGAACAATGCGTTCGTCATCGCGCAGATCAAAATGTAGCGTGTCCTGCAAATCAATTAACTGAAAAACAGATTGCAGCAAGTGATAGCCATCGTCACGACGGCCAACTACATGAAGAAACAGATTGAGCTTGGCTGGTGCTGGGCAATCATGCAAATAACGAGGAGTAGTTGCGGTAGTTAGCATCACTGCGGCTCCCACTGATCGATGATGATGCGCAAACTTAACTGATGCAGTTGCGGCGAGGTACGGGTCAGGTCAATGCGTTTAGGATAATCAGACACCGAATTTTGCTGCCAGCTGACATACTGAATGTGCCAGCCCTCGGTATCAAATTGATCGTTTTCGTTCGGTCTAGCTATTTGTCGTTGATTAGTCGTAGTGCGATTAAATCCTTGCAACCAATCGCGCATTCCTTCAACAGGTAGTGACCAACCTAAGGTTTGTTCGGTGAGTTCGGAGACATTGTCAGCGACTTTTATTTCTTTGCCAGTTTGTTGAATGGTGGCGGAGTTCGGAGTGATAGTCAGCTTGGCCATCGTTTGGCCTAACGGCGACATCAGATCGATATCGATACGTTGACCTTGTTGCTGCCATTGGAAGCGTCCTTGAACTGACTGCGGTCGGTTGCTTTGCTCAAATGTGACTGAAAAACGTCCTTGGATCAGAATATTGTCGTGAAAGCTGCGCTCAGTAAGCGATGACAATGTTTGCAGGCTACTGCAACCGACCATCCCAGTAATCGTCAGAAGCGCAAAAATCCAAACTATCAGTCGTTTCATCCAGCGCTCGCGAGCAATGGTTAGAGCTTTATCTGCAGTCTCTGCAGCGTGTTCTTGAGCGTATCGTTTTTAGTATCTTTGCCGCCTGCATTACGCCAGAGTTTTTTTGCTTCTTCCTCGCGACCGCGTACCCAAAGAACTTCGCCCAGATGGGCGGCAATTTCAGGATCGGCCTTGATAGAAAACGCCTTACGTAAAGTTTCCTCTGCCTTCTCTAATCGGCCCATGCGAAATTCTACCCAACCCATGCTGTCCATGATGTAGGCGTCGTCCGGCGCGATAGATAAGGCGGTTTTAATCAAGTCATACGCTTCAGGTAAGCGAATATTGCGATCAGCCAGCGAGTAACCCAGCGCATTAAATGCATGCTGACCGTCCGGCATCAGCTTCATGACTTTGCGCAGCGCTGTTTCCATGACATCAAACTGCTGATTCTTTTCAGCGAGCATACCCAGTTCATAGAGCAAATCTAATTGATCTGGATAAGCCTCGAGCGCATCTTGTATCAGGTGTATAGCGTCAGATAATTTATCTGCATCGCGCAATAACTGTGCTTCACCGATGATGAGCTTGACGCGTTCATCATCATTTTCAACATCTGTTTGATTCAGCAAGGCGCGAGCATCATCAAGCTTGCCACTCTTAGCGAGAAGTTGCGCTCGCTTTAACGCTGCCGTTGTTGCACCGTTTTGTGCCGTTGTTGCAACCATGTCTAGCCATGCCATAGCGGCTGTCGTGTCGTTACGATCTTCCGCGATTTGCGCCAGAATTAACAGCGCCTGACTGGCATCTCGTTCGCGATCAGGTTGGCCTTTCAGGTTTTGAATATAGGTCGAGAGATATTTTTCAGCTTCCGCGATCTCATTGGTTTGTGCCATCAACAAGCCAAGCGCATAAAGCGAGGTTTGATCGTTAGGCGATTGTTGCAGCAATGTTCGGAATTCTTTTTTGGCTTCAGCTACCTTGGATTGCTCAAACAGCATGCGAGCATAGGTCAGGCGTACTTCGCGCGACTTAGAGTTTTTTTTCAAAAAGTCGGCTAGCAGTTTTAGTCCGTCAGCTTTGTTCTCAAGTAGCTGTGCATGCATCAGTACAGCAATTTCAGAATTTGGGAATTTACTAATCGCTTCACGCGATTCTTTGAACGCAGCTGCGCGATCGCCGCTCACCATAGCCATTTGAATCAGCGCAATTCGTGCTTCGATTAAGTCGCGATACGGCTCCAGTAGTTCTTTCATCATCGCACTGGCGCGAACACGGTCAGGCATACGCGCTAGCAACCGTTGCACGTTACCGATAGCCATAGGCAGCATAGCGGCCGAGCTACTGGCCAGTTGTTTAGCCAGCGAAGCCTTAGCGTCATCCGAGCGATTGTTAGAAACCTGTAGCCCTAACAGCACTTGTGCGGCATCGTCTGCATTAGGGGCGAGTTCATGCCAAATACGCGCGGCTTTCATCGCTTCAGTTGGTAATGCCCCGGCGATAGCCATTTCCGTAGCGCGGCGTGCCAGGCGCGCATCGCCCGTGCTGCGTGCGATCGACAGCATATTGGCGTATCCCGCAAATGCATTACCGCGTTGGTAAGAGATTTCAGCGGACAGATAACGGAACACCAACTCTTCGGTCCTGCCTACAGAAGGCAAGACATCCACAGGCTCGTCAGTAGTTGTGCTGTCGGCGGCGAATAATGGGGAGGCCGTCGCAAGCAATGCCGAGAGCGTTAGAATGGCTGAAAAATGTTTCAAAAGATTATCCTGTCGTGAAGCTTGAATAAGCCGACGCATGGGTTATGCGTTGTTTTGGCCGCGAATGATTTTACGACGAAAGCCGGAATGATCGCAGGCCCCCACTTTAAAAACTATCCTCTCACCGTTTCCGATGCCTGAACTGCCTGAAGTAGAAGTCACCCGTCGTGGTATTGCTCCGCATGTCGAAGACCGTCAGGTGACCGAGGTGATTCTTCGGCGCGAAGGCTTGCGCTGGCCTTTTCCCGCTGGTTTGTCAGCGCTTTTGCAGCAACGGCGCGTGCTGTCCACCGGCCGGCGCGGAAAATATCTCTTGTTAAATTTTGAGCATGGCACCCTGATTATTCATTTAGGTATGTCGGGACATTTGCGCGTGTTGTCCGGATCGCATCCGCCGCAAAAACACGATCATGTTGATGTGGTGTTGGGCGATACGCGATTGCGCTTAACGGACCCTCGTCGTTTTGGTGCCGTGCTGTGGCACTCCAACGAAGAAGGCGACATCGAACAGCATTCCTTGTTACGTCATTTAGGGGTCGAGCCTTTAACGTGCGAGGATTTAGGACAAAGGCTGTACCGAGAAAGTCGTCAGCGCAGCGCAGCGATCAAGCAGGTTTTGTTAGCGGGAGACATCGTCGTTGGTGTGGGAAATATTTACGCGTGTGAGAGTTTGTTCCGTGCACGTATACATCCGAATACGGCTGCACGACGAATTTCCTCGTCACGTTATCAGGCACTGGCGATTGAGATTCAAGGTGTATTAGCAGCAGCGATTGAACAAGGTGGTAGTAGCTTGCGCGATTTTATCGGTGCCGACGGTCAATCAGGCTATTTTCAGCAAACCTATTTTGTGTATGACCGCGAGGGTGAGCCTTGCAGAGTATGTAAAACGCCGATTAAGCGTAGTGTTCAAGGTCAGCGCTCTACATTTTATTGTGGGCGTTGTCAGCGATGAAGCGCATCGTTACTGATCAGCTCGAGGTCACTATCGACCCCTCGTTTTCTGCCACCCTCATTGAGTGGCAACAGCAGCATGGTCGCCATCAATTGCCTTGGCAACAGACGCGTGATGCCTATCGCATCTGGCTATCTGAAATCATGCTGCAGCAAACACAAGTAGCCACAGTTATTCCGTATTACCAGAAATTTTTGCAGCGATTCCCTACGATCTTTTCTCTGGCTGAGGCGCCTGTCGACGATGTGATGGCACATTGGAGTGGCTTGGGTTATTACACGCGTGCGCGTAATTTACATCGGTGTGCGCAGCGAGTAGTAGCAGACTATGGCGGTCAATTTCCAGCTGATGTAGAGCGGTTGAGCGACTTACCCGGCATAGGGCCATCAACTGCAGCAGCTATTTCAGCATTTGCTTACGGTACGCGCGCTGCTATTTTGGATGGCAATGTCAAACGCGTGTTTTGTCGAGTATTTGGTGTTGAGGGTTTTCCTGGTGCGACAGCCGTAGAAAAACAATTATGGGAATGGGCGCTAGCACTTTTGCCTGAGCAATCTATTGAAGCCTACACCCAAGGGCTGATGGATTTGGGGGCGACGCTGTGCACGCGTAGCCGACCTCGATGTCATGAATGCCCGTTCGCATCACGCTGCATTGCACGCAATACCCAACGCGTTAATGAGCTACCGATGCGTAAGCCCAAGAAAGCCGTTCCTGAAAAATTCACGGTCATGCTCGTCATTGAGCATGATCAAAATATTTTGCTCGAGCAGCGTCCGCCGACAGGTATATGGGGAGGTTTGCTATCGTTACCTGAAGTCAGTCGGTTGCTACCGCCGAGTAAACGGTTAATCAGTAAAGAAGACTTATATGTTGAGTTGGCTGAGTTTGGTGAAGTTGAAGCAATCAGCGTGATGCCAGAATTCACGCATGCATTTTCGCATTACAAGCTCACAGTCGCGCCGCTGCGAGTCAAGATGAGACGTGTGTTTGTCATGGCAGCGCAAGCTAATTATCAGTGGCTTCCTGTAGCAAATCTAAAGCATGCGGCACTCCCTGCACCCATCAAAAAATTATTGGTCGATTGATGGGTGTGGCTGATCAGCATTTAGATAATTCGGTTTTCGCGCAGATACTGTTCTATTTTTAACAGTCGCGCTCCATCATCTTGAATTTCAAGGAGCGCCTGTTTTTCTTCAATCGTAATCGGTAGCATTTCGCTCCATCGATTAGCGACCCAGCTGGGTGAATTTAACTGATGCGGTTGTGGAAATGGATTGACGAAATTTTGATCAGCCTGCTCGCGTGATTGATCCATAAAATCATTGATGACCGTTTCGAGTACATCGCCGCAAACCGGTAAAGCATCATCGCAAAAGATGTCAGTGCTACTAGCGAGCATTTCAATTTTTGCTTCTGTGAGTTGATTCGCTTGCACTCGGGTCTCTAGCACCTTAAAACGTTCTCCGCCGCGGGTCTCTAATAACAGCACGCCCAGTTCAGGCATATCCCATTCCACGATATGAGCCAAGGTACCCACCACGCATGGCTCAGCCGCTTTACCAACTTCAGCGCCAGATCGAATAGCGACTACTCCGAACGGAGCGTTAGCTTTCATTCGTTCGCGCACCATATCCACATAACGCGTTTCAAATACGCGCAAAGGTAGAACACCACCGGGAAAAAGCACGGTGCGTAGTGGGAACAGTGGTAGCCAGTCAGTTGCGTTCATTATCGTGCGACAGTTCGCGGTGACGAATCAATACGCGAGCATGATTCTTAAAGTGCTGAGCTAATTGTTCAACCATAAACACCGATCGATGTTGACCGCCAGTGCAACCAATAGCCACAGTCAGATAGCTGCGGTTGTCGCGCTGATACGCCGGCAACCAGCGCTCAATAAAATTACAAATATCTGAGAGTAGATTGACTGCGTCTGGTTGTGCTTTAAGAAAATCAACCACTGGCTGATCTTTGCCAGTCATGGGGCGCAGCGTTTTGTCATAAAAAGGATTGGGAACGACGCGCACATCAAACACTAAATCAGCATCGAGTGGCACACCAAACTTGAAGGCAAATGACTCAAACAAGAGTGATAATTGCTGGCTATCTTTTTGCACCAGTTCTTTAATCCAAGCACGCAGTTGATTTGCAGAGAGGCCCGAGGTATCAATCAAATGCCCCAGACCTTCAATCGCTGAAAGCATTTCGCGCTCTTGCCAAATGCATTCCACTAAGGTCGGAATATCCGAAGGTTGTGCGTCCGGTGCAATGCGGTGAGAGAGTGGATGACTACGACGAGTTTCTGAAAAGCGATTAATTAATGATTCGGTTTTCGCTGTGAGAAAAATCACTTCAACATGATGCCCTTGATCGCGCAGCCAGCTAATGTCGACGGGTAATTCACTCAGTGATGTGGCGCTGCGAGCATCGACGGCGACTGCAAGATTTTGAGCGCCTTCACTGAGACGAGTTTCTACAAGGGCGCGCAGCAAAGAGGGTGGCAGATTATCAACGCAAAAATAACCTGCATCTTCCAGTGCGTTCAGGCCAACGGATTTGCCCGATCCGGAAATGCCTGTGAGAAGAATAATACGCATCTATTCCTCGCCCATGGCGCGCTGTTGGCGCTCCATAAAATTAGCTAAGGTATCGATGCCGCGCAGCTGCAATATGGTGTTGCGTACAGCGGCTTCAAGCAATACAGCGATATTTCGACCTGCTTCAACCGGAATCACTACTTTGCGTATCGGCAATCCAAGCACTTCTTCATTCTGTTGGTCTAGCGGAAGGCGTTCGTAATTTTCTTCCAGGGTTTTGCGGCGCACGAGATGAACGATTAATTTCAGTCGCATTTTTCGGCGTACCGCTGTTTCACCAAAGATCGCGCGAATATCTAATAAACCTAAACCACGCACTTCCAAAAGATTTTGTAATAGCGGAGGGCAGCGACCTTCGATCATGTTCGGCGCAATGCGCGCAAACTCCACAGCGTCATCGGCTACCAATCCATGATTGCGCGATATCAGTTCCAAACCTAATTCGCTTTTACCCAAACCTGATTCGCCGGTAATCAGCACGCCAACACCCAGTACATCCATGAAAACGCCATGCATGGTGACGCGTGTCGCGAGTTTTTTAGACAGATAAACGCGTAGATAATCAATCACCTGTGCCGAAGGCAAGGGTGTAGCAATAAAAGGGATACCGTGTTCATTACATACAGAGATGATGAAGGGCGGTGCTTGCAGTGACTGCGCCATGATCAATGCAGGCGGTTTGCCAGCTACCAGTTCGCGGGTTTGTGCGAGGCGCGATTGTTCGGAGATATGACCGAGATACGAGACTTCTTCATGGCCAAAAACCTGAATGCGTCCAGGATGAATCAGATTCAAGTGACCGATTTGATCGGCTGCAGATACCGCATCGCCCACGATTACGCCATTCGCGCCGCCCTGACCGCCTAGCCAGCTGAGCTTCAATGCCTCGAGGTTGTCATCGAAGAGTTCTTGTATCGATAGCGGATTAGTTATGGGCATAGGTCAGCGGCGCCGGTATTCGGTTCAGGTACGATTAATTTGATGGGTACGAGGGCGCTATTGAAACAGCATCAGCGACCTCAATCAAACCACATTTCGTTCGGCTGGATGCCAGTTGACTAGTTTTGTGTATAGCGACTGAGCATCGCTATCTTCAGTTAACTCTGACCTGAAACCTTTATCAGAAAACATTTCTGCGATTTCCGACAAAATTTCCAGATGCTGTTGCGTCACATTATCGGGAATCAGCAAAAAGATCAGTAGTTTGACGGGTTCGCCATCAGGCGACTCAAAAGGAATAGGTTCAGATAAACGAACAAATGCAGCGAGTGGTGCTTTTAATCCGCGGATTCTTCCGTGTGGTACAGCAACACCGTGTCCGAGTCCGGTAGAGCCTAAGCGTTCGCGTGCAAATAAATTGTCGGAAACGGTAGAACGGGCAATTCCACAATTATTTTCAAAAATCAGTCCGGCTTGCTCGAAGGCTCGTTTCTTACTCGAACACTCGAGATCAAGAACGATATTTTTTTCTGAAAGAATTTGGCTGAGTTGGGTCATGGTACTAGGGCAAATAGGGCGATGTTCGAGGCCTGCGTGTTATTCATGGTTCTTGGGGCGGTAAACCTAGTTTTATTCTTGTCTCGGGCCAACAAATCTATACCTGCTTTGACCGTATGGCAATCGCAAAAAACATTTTTTTTAAAACCCCCGCTATTGCCGTGCATTTCGGGCATTAGATGGCATTTTTGAAAGTGAAAAATTACTGCGCCACGGGTTGATATCAATCCCACCACGCCGTGTGTAACGAGCCAGCACCAATAGTTTCGACGGGCTGCATTGTTTCAGCAAGTCCATAAAAATTTGTTCAACGCAGTGCTCGTGAAAGCCTTGGTGCAAGCGAAATCCAATCAGGTATTTTAATAATCCTTCTTGATCGATGGCGGGTCCCACATACTGAATCTGAATACTGGCCCAATCCGGTTGATTAGTGACAGGGCAATTCGATTTGAGTAAGTGTGACAACAGCTTTTCTTCTACCGGGGGAGATGCTTTATCTGACCGCAACAAGCTTTTGTCGGGTGAGTAAGTATCAACTTCAATATCTAGACGATCGATGAGTTGACCATCAAGCTCCGCCATTTTTAGTTGAGCAAAATCGCCACTCAGTGTGAGCTTAATTTGTATCGGTGCACCAAAGGCAGAAGACAGGTCGGTACTCAGTAATTCTAGTAATGCCTCTTGTCCGGCAATACGAGATTGATTGAAAGAATTCAGGTAGAGCTTGAGCGACTTGGATTCGACGATATTCGGCGAATCGGCAGGCACGAGAAAGGTGGCAATGGCTACCTGAGGTTTACCGCGCAGATTGAGCCAGGAGATTTCGTAAGCAGTCCATACATCCATACCGAAAAAAGGCGGCGAGTCAGTGATGCCCAACTCGGCTCGCTTTTCAGCGCGCGGTATAGGAAATAGCAAATGCGGGTTGTACTCGTTCACATAGGCGGTATTTTTGCCTAGGGGTGAACCGGAGGCCGGCGCAGAGTGATCCATGAATGTCGGCAGCAATCAGCAGTAAAAAGTAGCGAGCAGCTTACAGGAATAGTTGGTACGCAGGATTCTGACTTTCGTCCCATGACCGAAAGCCAATGTTGGCTAGGAAATCACGAAAGGCTTTCATCTCTGCTTTGGGTACTTGAAGACCCACCAACACACGCCCCACATCACCGCCCTGACTGCGATAGTGAAACAAACTAATGTTCCAGCTGGGTGCCAGGCTATCTAAAAATCGCATCAGTGCACCCGGACGTTCAGGGAATTCAAAGCGATACAGTAATTCACCTGAAGCCAGCGCGCTCTTGCCACCAACTAAATGTCGTATGTGAAGTTTTGCCAACTCATCATGGGTGAGATCAATGGTTTTGAATCCCTGCTTGTCAAATTGGCGAGCTATCTTCGGTGGTTCGGCTCGATTCGCGACTTGTAAGCCAACGAATACATGAGCGAGTTTTTCATCATTGATACGGTAATTAAATTCCGTAATAGAGCGCGCGCCGACTAAATGACAAAAGCGGCGAAAACTACCCCGTTCTTCAGGAATCGTGACAGCGAACACTGCCTCGTGCGCTTCGCCCACTTCAGCGCGCTCTGCAACAAAGCGTAATCGATCAAAATTCATGTTGGCGCCACAAGCGATCGCCACCAAAGTCTCATCACGTAAAGGTGTTTTCTGATTCGACTGACGTTCGATATAGGCTTTAGCACCAGCCACAGCGAGTGCGCCCGCTGGTTCTAAAATGCTGCGCGTTTCGGTAAATACGTCTTTAATTGCGGCGCATACGGCATCGGTGTCCACCAAGATCATTTCGTCGACATATTTTTTTGCAAGTCGGAAGGTCTCTTCGCCTACTTGCTTGACCGCGGTTCCATCAGAAAACAGACCCACATCAGTGAGCGTGACTCGACGCCCAGAATGAAGTGAGCGAGTCATCGCATCCGAGTCGGTTGTTTGCACACCGATGATTTTTATATCAGGGCGTACAAGTTTTATGTAAGCGCCAACACCACCAATGAGGCCACCACCACCGACTGCCACAAACACCGCATGTACCGATCCCGGATGCTGGCGCAGTATTTCCATGCCTATCGTGCCTTGACCTGCGATAACGTCAGGATCATCAAAGGGATGTACGAAAGTGAGTTTGAGTTTTTTTTCTAATGTCAGCGCATGTTGATAAGCATCTGAATACGATTCGCCATGCAAAACCACTTCACCGCCGCGTGCACGCACCGCATCGATTTTTACGGCAGGGGTAGTCACTGGCATAACAATCAGTGCTCGACATCCCAGGTGACTTGCTGATAGCGCCACACCTTGCGCATGATTTCCGGCGGATGCACAGATCACGCCGCGTTTTAGCTGCGCGCTTGAGAGCTGCGCCATCTTGTTGTACGCGCCGCGCAGCTTGAAGCTGAAAACGCTTTGCATGTCCTCGCGTTTGAAATAAATGCGATTACCCATGCGCTCGGACAAACCCGGTGCAAACTCCAGCGGTGTTTCGACTGCCAAGTCATAGACTCGCGAGGTCAGAATCTTCTTTAAGTAGTCAATGCTCATAGTGCGTCATTATAATTGAGCGGTTCGCCTTCTTAGGCTCCCTTTGCAGATTGTCCTTAGGCGCGGGATAGTTTGCTGATTCTTCACTTTGGCTCTGACATGCTCGCCTCCATGATTGCTGCGTTTCTGAGTGTGTTGTCATTGCCCTCAGTTGGGTTGCCCACCCTGTTCATCATTAGTTTGCTCTCGGCCACGCTGTTGCCTATGGGCTCAGAACCCGCGGTATTTGCGGTGGTGAAGATGAATCCTGAGCTTTTTTGGCCCGCAGTGCTGGTGGCCACAGCCGGCAACACCGTCGGTGGCGCTATCAGTTACATGATGGGTTATGGCGCTAAACGCGCCTTTGCAGAGGAAAAACAGACCCGCTGGTTTGGCTGGCTACAGCGGTTTGGCCCCAAAACCTTGCTGTTGTCTTGGTTGCCGGTGATCGGCGATCCTCTGTGCGTACTCGCTGGTTGGCTAAAAATGTCCTTCATCCAGAGTCTCATTTACATGGCGATAGGAAAATTGCTTCGTTACCTCACTTTTACCGGTTTGTTGTTAAGCGTGCCGGATGGTATTTGGCAACGATTGGGGCAATGGGTGTAATTGACCCCATACAATAGCTAAAGCCTTGCAAAAGCAAGGGCTTAACGCCACGCCTTGTGCAATGCAGTACGTTAGAATGTGCCTTTGACACGTCGTCTACAAGCTCTCAATGAATGCCCCAGCGCACATACCCGCCTTACTAAATAACGCACCGCAAGGTAATCCCAGCGCGCGGCTGCGTGAAATTCCCTACAACTACACTTCTTTTTCCGATCGCGAAATTGTTATTCGCTTGCTAGGTGAGTCTGCCTGGGAATTATTAGCGAGCTTGCGTGCTTCTCGTCAGACCGGTCGTTCGGCTCGCATGCTGTACGAAGTGTTGGGCGATATCTGGGTCGTGCGGCGAAACCCTTATTTGCAAGATGATTTGCTAGATAACCCTCAGCGTCGTGAATCATTAATTGATGCGCTTTATCATCGTCTAGGGGAAGTTGAAAAACGCCGCGAACCGGTAAGCATCGATAGTGGTCATGATGCAGAGTCCGTTCAACGCAGCTTGCACGTACAAACCTTATTGACCGCAGCGCGGAAAGCCGTTGAAGAATTTGCTGTTGAGT
>JBEDHZ010000045.1:0-11529 GCA_041173845.1 Pseudomonadota bacterium | reverse complement strand
TTTCATGATGTTATTCACGCGTGCGCGCAGCCCCGCGATGGTAGCGATGGAACCTGGATATCAAATCAAATCATCGAAGGCTATTGCGCATTGCACAAGATGGGGCATGCCCATTCATCAGAACTGTGGTTTGATAACCATCTTGTCGCCGGGGCATATGGTGTCAGCATAGGGAAAATGTTTTATGGTGAGTCTATGTTTGCGCTCGTGCCGAACGGGTCCAAGGTCGCTCTCGCTTATTTGGTTGATTTTCTGCGTCATCACGGAGTGAAGATGATTGACTGCCAGCAGGAAACGTCGCATCTAGCCTCACTGGGAGCGAAACCAATACGACGCGCAGAATTCATTGCGCTAATGAAAACAGCCATTTCTGAACCGGATATACAGAATTGGCGGCCTAGACAACTGTTTGCAGAAGGACCGCACGACAAAAGCGCGAGCTTCAGTGTAGGATTAAGCTCAATTTCAACAAACTCACCGCCTGAAGAGACCCCATGACGCACCTGAAGGACCTGCCCTTCTCGACGCTACAGTTTTACGCGACGGCACCCTACCCGTGCAGCTATCTTGAAAGCCGTCAAGCGCGCTCTCAGGTTGCCACTCCTTCCCATCTGATCAATGCTGATGTGTATTCAGAGCTAGTAAAAAATGGTTTTCGTCGCAGTGGAATTTTTACTTATCGCCCTTACTGCGATGGCTGTCAGGCGTGCACGCCGGTGCGAGTCAATGTTGATGAATTCGTCGCTAATCGCAGTCAGCGTCGTGCTTGGAAGCAGCATCAGTTATTGACCACGGGTGTTTCTAAGCTCGCTTATGTGCAAGAGCATTACGAACTCTATCTGCGTTATCAATCAGCTCGCCACGCCGGTGGTGGCATGGATCAAGATAGTCGTGATCAATACGCGCAATTTTTATTGCAAAGTAAAGTCAACACACGCTTAGTCGAATTCCGTGAGCCTGATGGTCAGCTGCGCATGGTAAGCATCATCGATGTGCTGGATGATGGCTTATCTTCGGTCTATACCTTCTTTGATCCGAATGAAGAACGCGCCAGCTTCGGTACTTACAATGTGTTGTGGCAAATTGAACAGGCGCGTCAGTTGGGTATTTCCTATGTCTATCTAGGCTACTGGATATCACAAAGCGAAAAAATGGCCTACAAAACAAATTTCAAACCCATCGAAGCATTACGCAAGGGCCGGTGGGAAGCTCTCTGAGCGACTGAGCAGTCGAAGGTAAAATAGCCAGCTTCTACTGGCTTTTTTTATCAGTCACTCACAGGCCGTCGTTGTGTCGAAAAACAATCTCTACTCCCTAGCCCGTCCCCTACTGTTCTCTCTCGATCCTGAGACAGCTCATAACCTGACTCTGCCATTACTGCGTTCTGCCGCTCGCTTGGGCATAGCACAGCTTGCTTCAACACGTGTTCGCGATCCCCGAAAGGTCATGGGGCTGACCTTTCCTAACGCAGTCGGCTTGGCGGCTGGTCTGGATAAAGATGGCGCCTATATCGATGGTCTTGCCGCGCTAGGCTTTGGGTTTATTGAAGTGGGCACCGTCACTCCACGTGCACAACCTGGCAATCCAAAACCGAGGATGTTCCGCTTGCCTTCAGCACAAGCGCTCATCAACCGTATGGGATTTAACAACGGTGGGGTCGATACCTTTGTGCGGAATGTACAGTCCTCACGCTATTACCAAGAAGGCCAAGGTATCCTCGGCTTAAACATTGGTAAAAATGCCGATACGCCAATCGAACGTGCAACGGAAGATTACCTACTTTGTTTTGAAAAAGTGTATCCCTACGCTTCCTATATAACGGTCAATATTTCTTCACCTAATACTAAAAACCTTCGGCAACTGCAGCAATCGAGCGAACTCGATGGCTTGCTATCGCAACTAAAAGCAGCACAAACACGACTGGCTGATCAGCATGGTCGCTACGTACCCGTTGCACTAAAAATCGCACCCGATCTAGATGAAGATCAGATACACACTATCGCTGATGCGCTGCGCCGTCATCGCATCGATGGGGTGATTGCCACCAACACCACAATCACGCGTGATGCGGTTCAAGGTATGTCTCATGCAGAAGAAACGGGTGGACTATCAGGTGCACCCGTGTTGGAATTATCAAATAAGGTCATACGCGGCTTACATCGCGCATTGGCTAATGAACTACCTATCATAGGCGCTGGAGGTATCCTAAGTGCTGCTGATGCAATCTCTAAAATTGAGGCAGGTGCAGATCTGGTGCAACTCTATACTGGCTTAATTTATCGTGGCCCCGCGCTCGTATCAGAATGCGCACACGCTATAGCCATGACACGCTAAGAACTTGTAGTCGATAGAAATTTTAACTTATTGAACAACCTGAAAAATAAACAGTGGAGACAAGCATGGACAAAATACAACTAGGCACCAGCGATTTACATGTCTCAAAAATCTGCTTGGGTACGATGACGTTTGGCGAACAAAATACTGAAGCTGAAGGCCATAGCCAACTCGACTATGCGCTAGAGCGCGGTATCAATTTTATCGATACAGCCGAACTGTATCCTGTCATGCCGAGCGCAGAGACCTATTCATCCACAGAGTCCATCATCGGTAACTGGCTGAAAAAATCGGGACAACGCGAAAATGTCGTACTAGCGACTAAAGTCGCTGGCCCCTCAAAATTTATGACCTGGATTCGTAACGGGGAAAATAATTTTGATCGTAAAAATATTCGCGCCGCTGTTGAAGCCAGCTTAAAGCGCCTGCAAACAGATTACATTGATCTCTACCAGTTGCACTGGCCTAGCCGTAACGTCCCAGTGTTTGGACAGTTATTTTTTAATCCCGAGCATGATCGTCCCTGTGTAGCGATCGAAGAAACGCTGCATGTACTTCACGAATTAATCGAAGAAGGAAAAATTCGCTACATTGGTGTCTCGAATGAAAGCTCATGGGGTGTTTCAGAATTTATCTATTGCGCACAAACGATGGGGCTGCCACGTATTGTGTCGATACAGAATGGCTACCACTTAGCGAATCGCTGTTTTGAAAGTGGGTTGGATGAAACCTGCTATCACGAAAATGTAGGCATGCTGGCTTACAGCCCTCTGGCTTTCGGCCAATTGACGGGTAAGTACATAGAAAATCCGCAGGCAGAGGGCCGTCTTACGCATTTCCCTGCCAATTGGAGTCCTCGCTATTTGCGCCCACTCGTGCTGGAAGCGACCAAGCGTTATATGAAAATCGCGAAAGACAATGGTATGAGCGCGACTCAGCTCGCACTCGCCTGGTGTTATACCCGTTGGTTTATTGCTTCAACCATCATTGGTGCAACATCGATAGATCAATTGGCGTATGACATTGACGCCTACTCCATCAAACTATCAGATGACGTCGTCAAACAGATCAATGCGGTTCATGCGGAGTTCATGAATCCAGGTCAATAACAAATACGTTGGGAAGATATGTGAATGTTTGGTGAGTCCGGTAACGAACTCACCAAGCAATGAGAGGGCCAACAATGATGCCCCAGGTCGCTAGGGCTAAAAAGAAGGCGAGCATCACAGCAGCGCTGCCGAGATCTTTCGCATTTTTCGACAGTGGATTTCTGTCGAGAGAAACACGATCCACCACCGCTTCAATCGCTGAGTTGAGTAACTCAATAATCAGCACCAAGAGTAAAACGGCAATCAATGCCAGTCGTTCAAGTGACGTAACTGGCAAAAAGAAAGCAATCAAAATGCCTGGTACTGCAATCATCAATTCTTGACGAAAAGCGTGCTCATGCTTCCACGCTGCGCGAAATCCATCAATCGAATAAAACACCGCTGAAAAAATTCGCTTGAATCCGCTTTTACTCTTGAATTCGCTAACAGGCTGACCGAGATCGCTCATAAATCAGGATTTTGTTTTTTCTTGATAAAGCTCCCGGAAGGTCTTTCCCGAGGGAGCTGGCATGTCGCGATTATCGGTCCATCCTGCTGCTAATGGCAATGAATGAATTAAACGTTGTTGCCCGCCCATGAATTTGAGTATGCGCGCGGCTATTTTAGTAGCAAATCGATAAAGCGCCGGCCGCTTTGTCACAAATGCCCACATCCCAAACGCGAAATACTCAAAGCCCGGACGCAATCCACGATCGAACTGCTTCTCTCTCAATTTTCTGAGCAAATCCGGCAATGGAATTTTTACCGGGCACGCAACATGACATTCGCCACATAACGTTGATGCATGCGGAAGGTCGAGTGTTTTCTCAACGCCGACATAAGCAGGAGTCAACACACTGCCCATAGGTCCTGGGTAAACCCAACCATACGTATGCCCACCAATTTTTTGATACACAGGGCAATGATTCATACAGGCGCCGCAACGTATGCAACGCAGCATGTCTTGAAATTCGCTACCGATCAGGCTCGTGCGACCGGCATCAACCAACACGAAATACATGTGCTCGGGTCCGTCTTTTTCATCACTGGCACGTGGCCCAGTGAGTAAAGAAAAATAATTCGAAATTGACTGACCTGTCGCTGAGCGCGGCAATAAACGCATCACGGTTGCCAGATCAGATAAAGTCGGCAGCACTTTCTCAATACCCGTCACCACCACATGCACCTTAGGAGGCATAATGGAGAACAAACCCTCATTGCCTTCATTCTTTACAACGGCAACTGATCCTGATTCAGCAATAATGAAATTTCCGCCCGTGACACCCATATCCGCCGATAAAAACTGAGGGCGCAACATTTCGCGCGCCTCGCGTGTCATTTCGGTGATGTCCGTCAACCGTGGCTTTTGGTGCACTCTAGCGAAAAGATCAGCGACCTCTTCTTTATCTTTATGAATAACTGGAGCGATGATGTGCGACGGTGGTTCGTTATCGTTAATCTGCAGGATGTATTCACCTAAATCCGTCTCAACTGGCGTTATACCGGCCTCTTCTAGAGCGCGGTTCAGTTGCATCTCTTCTGAGACCATCGATTTCGACTTGGTGACTTTTTTCACGCCATGATTTTTAGCGATTTCAACCACCAGCTTGGATGCTTGTTCGGCAGTCTCGGCGTACAACACTGTTGCACCACGCCGTGTCGCTTCTTTTTCAAATGTCGCTAACCAAACATCGAGATTGTCGATAGCGCGCATGCGTCGTTCAACGGCTGCATCACGCGTCGCTTCGAAATCATCTAACTCAGTGATTGCTTGCGCACGCGCACCGACAAATCGTCCCGCGAATTTTTTGAGTGTTTGTTGGAGTCGCTGATCCGCCAGCTTTTCTCCGGCGCGTGACTTGAAATGCATCGTCTGAACTTGCATCACACATCTCCTGAAAGAACTTGAGCGACATGCAGTACGCGAGTTGTCGTGTCACCCGTGCGACGCAGTCGACCTTCGATATTTAGCATACAGCCCAGATCACCCAACACCACGGCATCAGCACCACTCGCATGAATATTGGCACATTTATCATCGACAATCGCTGTTGAAATATCGCCGTATTTGACAGCAAAGGTTCCGCCAAAACCGCAACATACCCGCGCTTCATTCATCTCTTTTAATTCAACGCCGACACGTTTTGCTAGTAATTCACGCGGCTGTTTTTGTACACCCAGTTCGCGCAAACCCGAGCAGGAATCATGATACGTAACTGTTCCTTTAAAACTACCCGCGGTAGGTGGCGGTAGCGTCTGCAAATTAACTACGCTAGCAAGAAAATCAGTTAGCTCATACACGCGCGACTTTATCTTTGCCAAGCGTTCCAGCAATCCAGGATGACCTGCGAACAAATCATCGTAATGTGTCTTGATAGTGCCACCGCACGAACCGGAAGGGATAACGATGTAGTCGAAGCTCTCAAACTCATCGAGAAATTTCTCAGCTAATTCACGAGCAGCCGCTTTGTTACCGCCGCTATATGCCGGTTGTCCGCAGCAGGTCTGACTGGCCGGAACAACCACCTCGCAACCAGCAGACTCCAACAGTTTGATCGCAGAGAAACCTATCTCTGGACGCATCACATCGATCAAACAAGTTACGAATAATCCAACGCGCATTCTCTGTCTCCATGAATTCAGGGTATTCACCCGATAAGCTCAAAGCCCGCGGCACAACTACTATCAGTGGATCGCCAGCTTTAATGGGTAAATTTTATAGTGGGGAGATTATCAATGGATAAACCCTCCTTGTGGCATCACATCCCCATGAAATAAATTTGCCCAGGCAGCTGAAATCTTTATCCTCCGGCTTGTAATGGCGTTTCACATTATGGTATAAAGTATTTATTGCATCGCATCAAATGAACCATGAAACACGACTCTACTGCCACCAGCGACAAGACATCTATTCAGGTGATCGAGCGGATGATGGCTCTGCTGGATGCACTAGCCAGCTACCCCGATCCCGTCAGCCTCAAAGAATTAGCATCAGCCACTGGGCTGCATCCATCGACTGCTCACCGCATTTTGAATGACATGGTGGCTAAGCGTTTCGTAGATCGATCAGAGCCCGGCACCTATCGTTTGGGAATGCGTCTTTTAGAACTCGGTAATATCGTTAAAAGTCGCCTGAATGTCCGCGAGGCGGCGCTGCCGTACATGCAAGCTCTGCATCGTAAGACCCAACAAACCGTGAACCTCTCGGTTCGTCAGGGAGATGAGATTGTGTATATCGACAGGGCATTTTCGGAGCGCTCTGGTATGCAAGTCGTGCGTGCCATTGGCGGCCGCGCCCCATTGCACCTGACGTCCATCGGTAAACTTTTTCTATCCGTTGATGACGCCAAACTAGTTCGCGCCTACGCAACTCGCACTGGCCTTGCAGGAAATAATAAGAATTCCATCACTGATCTGGCCAAACTCGAGCGAGAACTATCGCTAGTGCGTGCGCGCGGCTATGCACGCGATAACGAAGAATTAGAGTTGGGAGTGCGTTGCATGGCCGCTGGTATACGCGATGATGCAGGCCGGCTGATTGCGGGACTCTCTATTTCCGCTCCAGCCGATCGACTTAGCGACGATTGGCTGGATGATTTGATCACCACCACAACCGATATTTCATCCGTATTGGGATTTCGCGCCACCTAATTTCAGTAGTCTCAATAGCCAACAGTCGCTGTGTAACGTGCGTCTGAACATAAAAAAAGCGAACTATCAGTTCGCTTTTTTTATCTAACTTTCAGTTCACTTTAGCTACGATTCGCAGCCCGCAGTGACATCGCTGATGCGCCGCGATTCTCTAGCCATTTACGTATACGACCCGCATCTGCCAGACGCGACTGCTTGCTCTTAGAATCAAGGAAAATCATCACCACGGGACGACCTGATACGTGAACTTGCATGACTAAACAACGTCCTGCCTCAGAAATATAACCGGTCTTCTGCAGGCCAATTTCCCAATCAGGATTTTCAATCAAACCGTTTGAATTACGGTACTGAAGCATACGGCCGCCCGGATCAACCACATAGCGACTATCCGTTGAATATTGACGGATCAAAGGATGCTGATAGGCCGCCATAACGAGCTTTGCCAGATCGCGCGCACTCGATACGTTAGAACTTGATAGACCCGTAGAATCTGAAAAACGTGAGCCAGACATACCAAGTGCCATCGCTTTGGCATTCATTGCCGCCACAAAGGCGCTAATGCCACCGGGGTAATGACGACCCAAAGCCGCAGCAGCACGATTTTCTGAGCTCATCAAAGCAATGTGCAGCATGTTCGAGCGCGAAAGTTGTGAACCTACGCGCAGACGTGAATGACTAAACTTCTCACGATCCACATCATCTTCGGTAACAGTAAGAATTTCATCCAGATCTTGATTCGCCTCGACCACGACCAAACTCGTCATGAGCTTAGTAATCGAAGCGATCGGTAGTGAAATTTCAGCGTTTTTCTCGAACAGAACCTCGTTCGTCGAATGATCAAGCACCAACGCCGCATTTGAATTCAGATCGAGGGGATCGCGGGTCAGGCTGAGGCCCGCCAAATCTCCCGCGGTAACCATAGGCGGAACACCCGACAAAGCGGCAGCGAAAGCAACGCGATGAAAAGCGCTCTTGCGCTTACCCTGTACCGACAGGCTGGCATTGATAATTCGCGCGCGATGATTGGACTGAGCCGATTTCGCTGACGATGATGATTTTTTACCAACCGTCTTTTCTGATTTGTGGCTATTCGCACCCTCAACTAACGGGGTGAATAAGACGGCTGCAAGCGCTAAAACGCCTGCTTTTCTGACAATGCTGCGCATCCCGACTCCCTACTTTGATGCAAAAATTTGGTTGCAGTTTAGCAAAATTTCAAAAAACCGCAAGTGAATTAAAGGCTTAGGTGAAGTAATTAAACAAACTTATTACCGCACATTATCTTTTAATAACATTTTGCATTAAACAACATTGAACCGATCTGCGCAAGCATCCTTAAGCAAACCTCGTTTAGATAGCCGCCGCGATGGCCTTGCCAAGATCAGCTGTCTTGGCCTTACCACCCATATCGGGAGTAAACGGCGCATCTTTAGGACCCGCCTCCAGCACGGATTCAATCGCGCGAACAACAGCGGCACCCGCTTCGGTATAACCAAAATGATCCAACATCATTGCGCCACACCAGATCTGCCCGATAGGATTGGCCAAACCTTTACCCGCGATATCTGGGGCAGAGCCATGGACAGGTTCAAACAACGACGGATACAGGCCTTCCGGATTAATGTTGGCAGATGGTGCGATCGCAATCGTGCCTGTACATGCTGGACCTAGGTCCGACAAAATATCGCCGAACAAATTAGACGCGACCACCACATCAAACCAATCCGGATTTTTAACAAAGTGTGCGCACAAAATATCGATGTGAAATTTATCCACTTTAATGCCTGGATAAGACTTGGTCATTTCAGCCACTCGCTCATCCCAGTAAGGCATGGTGATTGAAATACCGTTTGATTTCGTCGCGGACGTTACATGTTTTTTAGGACGCTTCTGTGCCAACTCAAATGCATATTTCAAGATACGATCAACGCCGGTGCGCGAAAACACACTCTCCTGAAAAACCACTTCGCGCGAGGTACCCTCGTACATGCGTCCACCCACAGAAGAATACTCACCCTCAGTATTTTCACGCACCACATAAAAATCAATGTCACCCGCCTTACGGTTGGCTAAAGGCGACGGAATACCCGGCATCAATCGGCAAGGGCGCAGATTGACGTATTGATCAAATTCACGACGAAACTTCAGTAATGATCCCCACAACGATATATGGTCAGGAACAATATCTGGCCAACCCACTGCACCAAAATAAATAGCATCATGATGACCGATCTGATCCTTCCAATTGTCAGGCATCATTTGACCGTGCTTTGCAAAATAATCGCAGCTAGCAAAATCAAAATGATCAAAGCCCAGTTCGATGCCAAATTTTCGTGTCACCGCATCCAGCACACGCAAACCTTCGGGAATCACTTCACGACCGATACCATCTCCTGCAATCACGGCTATTTTTTTCATTATTATTACTCCATGAATTTTGCGAATCCCGACAGGGGTTCGCGTTCTGTTATTAGGGTGTTTTCTATTTTTTCTTGATCCGCATAACCTAACGCCATACCGCATACCACTTGCTCACTCTCAGGCAACTCCAGCACCTGAGCTATGACTCTATGAAACTGCGTAAATGCCGCTTGTGGGCACGTATCCAATCCGCGCGCTCGAGCCGCAATCATTACACTTTGTAAAAACATGCCGTAATCAAGCCATGAACCTTGTTCCATGACCCGATCAATCGTAAAAATCAAACCCACTGGCGCATCAAAAAATTGATAGTTGCGTCCGTGCTGAGCCTGCATACCCGATTTATTCTCGCGGGTCAGCCCGAGCAAGGCGTACAAATCCCAGCCAACTTTACGCCGGCGATCAACATATGGCGCCACCCATTTCAACGGGTAGTAGTTATATTCTTCTTTGTGCTCGCTGACCTTCGCCGGATCCAGATACGTCGCCATGATTTCATCCGACAAGCGTTGACGCGTTGCCCCAGTCAACACATACACTTTCCACGGCTGCGTATTTGATCCTGAGGGCGCACGCGCCGCCACTGACAATAGCTCTTGAATATCTTCATGAGCTACTGGCTTAGGAAGAAAAGCGCGAATTGAACGTCGTGAAGTAATCGCTTCATCGACGATTTTTTGTTCAGGTGTTCTGATCATGTTCAGTCTCTTTAGGGAGTAACAACTTGCAGCGATTCCAGCAAGGCTCGCGCCTTAGGCGGAATAGGTGTTGGCTTACGTGTGATGCGATCGACATACACATGTACGAAGTGTCCTTGGGCAGAAGCAATGTGATCTTCACCCCGAAAAATACCCACTTCATAACGTACGCTGGATTTTCCTAATTGGGTCACGCACAGCCCCGCCGTTACTTGATCGGGGAATGAGACAGACGAAAAGTAATTGCAATGCGTCTCAACGACCAAACCAATGGCTTCACCATTTTGAATATCTAATGTTTCATTCACAATCAGATACTCATTAACAATCGTATCGAACCACTGATAGTAAACAACGTTGTTTACATGACCGTAGACATCATTGTCAGACCAGCGCGTAGTAATCGGAAGAAAATGGCGGAAGTGGTCTCGTGTTTTTGCTGTATCTCTCATTATTATTTTTTAACTACAAAAGCCACGCCCAAGGCTGCTACTACCATTCCCAGCGCACCCGCAAGCGTGAGGGTTTCATCGAATAATAACCACGCCATTAGGGAGGTAACAGCCGGCGTTAAATACATCACACTGGAAACATGGGTGGCTGCATTCTTCCTTATCAATACATAAAGCAAAAACATCGCTCCGATCGACAAAGCAAGCACAGCCCAAGCCAGCGCGCCTATGAATTGCGGCGTCCATTGTACTGCCTGTAAACCGAATGTTAGATTTTCGAAATAGTACGCAAATGGCAAGGTAACTAAAGCAGCAGCAGCAAACTGAATTACCGCGCCAAACCGCAAATCAAAACGTGGGCAAAACCGCTTTTGATAAATAGTACCCGCCGTAATACTTAATAAGGCCATGACACAAAGCAGCACACCGATCACCGAGACACCTGTAGAACTTAACTTGTGGCTAACCACTAATGACACCCCCAACAAACCCGCCAGCAAACCTAGCCATTGACTCAAGCCCACCCTCTCTCCGATCCGACTCGCAGCAAAGGCCGTCAACACAGGTTGAATACTAATAATCAGCGCCGCCAGACCTGCTGGCATACCCAAAGAAATTGCTACCCATACGCCCGATAAATATCCCGCTTGGACTAAAACACCCGACACCGCGATATGACGAACGATGCCGTGAGGCCATGGCGCGCGCACAAGATACAAGGTCGGTAACAAAACTAAGACAACGCCGGTATAGCGCAGAAATAAAAATGTTAGCGGCGGCGCATAGGGCAATCCAAATTTAGCGACTATAAAACCTGTACTCCATATAAATACAAACACCAATGGAGTAAGCATATTAATCAGAGGTTGACCGGGTGATTCATGC
>JBEDHZ010000044.1:0-11942 GCA_041173845.1 Pseudomonadota bacterium | reverse complement strand
GCGTTGAGTTGCTAACAGCTGTTCTGTCTGCGCTAGTCATTTGGCACTTTGGTAGCGGGATAGCGGGACTCAGCGCATTAATTTTTCTTTGGCTGTTGATTGTCATGAGCTTCATCGATTTGGATACGCAATTACTGCCTGATGAATTAACTCTGCCCCTGATGTGGCTGGGTTTGTTGATCAACCTCGATGGAACGTTCGTGCCCTTGCGCGACGCCGTGATTGGAGCAGCGGCGGGTTATCTATTTCTGTGGCTGGTGTATTGGATGTTTCTTGCGGCGACCGGCAAAGAAGGCATAGGTTATGGAGACTTTAAACTGCTAGCTGCGCTGGGCGCATGGATGGGCTGGACGATGCTGCCTCTGATTGTGCTGTTGTCCTCGGTGGTTGGGGCAACAGTGGGATTATTGATGATTGCAATCAAGCGCCATCACCGAGATAGCCCTATACCCTTTGGACCTTTTTTGGCCACCGCCGGCTTGCTCGCCCTCTTGATCGGCCAACCCATCATCAATAGCTGGCTTGCGCCGTTCTGAAAACTGCCGTCACAATAGCGTCACGATGACTGAAAAATTTACGCAATTTTCTGTGGGGCTGACCGGCGGTATTGGCAGCGGCAAATCCGCCGTGGCGACTTTGTTAGGTGAGCTGGGAGCCAGCATCATTGATACCGATGCCATTTCGCACTCACTAACTGCAGCCGGTGGGGATGCAATGCCGGCCATAGCAACGCTTTTTGGTAATAAATATTTAACGCCCGATGGCGCCTTAGATCGTGCTGCAATGCGTGAACTGGTGTTTTCAAATCAGTCAGCACGTCGGCAATTGGAATCGGTGCTGCACCCCCTGATTGCACAAAAAACGCTGGCTGAAGCCAACCAAGCCCGAGGTCTGTATTTGATTTTCGTTGTGCCTTTGCTGGTTGAATCGGGTCGCTGGAAGGACCGCGTCGACCGCATCTTGGTCGTCGATTGCAGCGAGGATCTGCAGATTCAGCGAGTTATGCGCCGCAACAAAATGACTGCCCCACAAGTGCAAGCCATCATGGCCACTCAGGTCAATCGCACTCAACGATTAGCGGCGGCAACCGATATCGTGGTCAACGAAACGTCACTGGAAGCGCTGCGTGCAGAGGTTGAACAGCTTCATCAGCGCTATCTAGGACTAGCCAATGAAAAACAATCACCACCTCACTGGCAAAAATCGTAACAATAAGCAGCAGGATGTTTGTATTTTCGGTGCGCTTCGGTCAGAATCACGTTATTCACTTATGAACTGCTCGCGAGGAACGCTACCTTGATCGTCTACGAATACCCATTCAATGAGCGTATTCGCACGCTGTTGCGTCTTGAGGACTTGTACGTCAAGTTCAAGTTCTTTGTCGTGCAAGACAATCCACTGCAACATCATGTGGCGTTAGCGACTATCTATGAAATGCTCGAGGTAGCAGGAAGAGCAGACCTTAAATCGGATTTGTTGCAAGAATTAGAACGCCAGAAGCAAACGCTGATGGGCTTCAAATCCAATCCCAACGTTGAAAGCAATCGGCTCAACGAAAT
This sequence comes from Pseudomonadota bacterium, assembly GCA_041173845.1. GTDB lineage: Bacteria > Pseudomonadota > Gammaproteobacteria > Burkholderiales > Burkholderiaceae_D > Pernthalerella. The sequence continues at coordinate 10,383 of JBEDHZ010000044.1, read as the reverse complement.
TTTGTCGGACATAGAAAGAACCAGCGCTGCCTTGATCGCTATCCAAGGCAAAACCGGCCAACACATCCGCGAAAATGAATGGTTGATGAGCATACGTGGCCGCACCATCATCCCCGGCGGCGCGTGCGAATTCGATTTACCTTCGTACCATGCGTGGCAGCAGCAATCTACCGAGCAACGTCGCGCTGATATCAATCAATGGTTCGCGCCACTTGAGCCGCTGTTCGCCGCCATTAACATTATTCTGCGCTTGCTGCGCGAATCAGGCCGCGCCACCAATATCGTGGCGATCGCCGGTAGTTTCCAGCAAATGCTACAAGGCCGTACCTACCAACTTTTGCGCGTAAACATTGATAAAGATTTACGTGCCATTCCTGAAATTTCGGCGAATAAATACGTGCTCTGGATTCGCTTCACCAGCCAGGGCGGTGACATGAAGCCGAAAGCCTTCGAAGGCGATGTGCCCTTCGAGCTAACGCTCTGCAATTTCTGACCCATCGCAATGGTGACTGTCGTCGATTGCCCGACCTGTGCGGCCAAGGTTGAATGGAAAGAATCCAATCGCTGGCGTCCTTTTTGTTCCGAACGTTGCAAGCAGATTGATCTGGGTGCCTGGGCAGAAGAAAAATACATCATCCCCGGCGCCGCTCCCACAGATGATCTCGATCTAGATCCCGATAACATCCACTGACCTTAGCTGAAGTAGTTTTAGTACTGCAGCTCAAAATCAAAACTGGAAGTGAATCCTAAGCCCGATCAACAAATCGAAGTTGATCCAGCCATTCAATCAGCGGTATGGTGGCTGGCAGCAAGGGGGTAAGAGCCACGGTACCTTGCCATGCGAGTTGCTGACCCTCGAGTGCACGCGGCTCACCTAGCCAGTCACGACTAATATAAAAATGTAGTCGCACATGCGCATGAGGGTAAACATGCTCAACACCACACCATGGTTCAGCCGATTGAATGTCAACGGCAATTTCTTCTAGAAATTCACGCCTTAGTGCATCGAAAATTTTTTCGCCTGATTCGACTTTACCGCCGGGGAATTCCCAATACCCGGCATAGGGCTTGCCCTCGGGTCGGCACGCTAACAATACTTCACCATTCGGTTTCATCAGTATGCCCACCGCAACATCAACGGGTAAAGGCTTAGTGATCGCGGTGTGATTAGTCACTGGCGTAGTAATCGACATCTACTTCGCGTGCTTACCCGCCCAGTCGCGCGCAAATTGCCAAGCAATACGTCCAGAGCGCGAACCGCGTTGCAACGCCCAACGCAAAGCTTCGGGCTCAGCCTCGGCAAATTGCGAACTAGCCACCCCAAAGTGATGTAACCAATGACGCACAATATCCAGGTAATCATCCTGACGGAAAGGATAAAACGATAGCCACAAACCAAACCGCTCAGACAAGGAAATTTTTTCTTCGACCGTTTCACCGGGATGCAGATCACCATCATCAACGTGACGATAGCCTTCGTTATCTGACATACGCTCAGGTAGCAAATGACGGCGATTCGACGTAGCGTAAATCAGCACATTGTCTGATTGCGCAGAAATACTGCCATCGAGTGCAACCTTGAGAGCCTTGTAACCACTCTCGCCTTCTTCAAACGATAAGTCGTCACAAAAAATAATGAAACGCTCAGGACGCGCCGCTACTAAATCAACGATATCGGGTAGGTCAACCAAGTGTTCTTTATCGACTTCAATTAAACGCAAACCTTGATCGGCAAATTGCACCAGACACGCTTTGATTAACGATGATTTACCTGTACCGCGAGCACCGGTTAACAAGACATTATTAGCAGGCAGGCCGCTAATGAATTGCCGCGTGTTTTGTTCAATCTGCTGTTTTTGTGGAGCGATGTTGTGTAAATCGTCTAAACGAATTCGCGAGGGATGCGCAACCGCGCTTAAGTGTCCGCGTTGATCGCGACCCACACGCCAACGAAATGCGGTAGCGGACCAATCAACCTCAGGAGCACGTGCTGGCAGCATGGCCTCAACGCGCGCCAATACGGATTCGGCTCGCAGTAAAAATTGTTCTAGTTCTTTCATAATCAGGAACGGTAGTCAGCGTTAATAGATACGTAGTCGTGGGAAAGATCACAGGTCCAGATAGTCGCTGCGGCCTCGCCACGCGCGAGAGTCACTCTTACAGTAATTTCACTTTGCTTCATCACTCGCTGACCATCGTGTTCTTGATAGTCAGGATGGCGGCCACCTTGCTTAGCTACCCACACATCATCCAGATACAAATTAATTTGATTCACATCCAAATCATTCACACCCGCATAACCAATCGCCGCGAGTATGCGACCCAAGTTAGGATCAGAAGCGAAGAACGCGGTTTTAACTAAAGGCGAATGCCCAATCGCATACGCAATCTTGCGGCATTCTTCCACGTCACGCCCTTGCTCAACACGCACGGTAATGAATTTTGTCGCACCTTCACCATCACGAACGATCATTTGCGCTAGCTCTTGCGACAGACCGATCACTGCTTCGGCTAATGCATGATAGTCAGCACTCGCGGCATCTGTAATTTCAAGTTCGCCTGCACCCGTAGCCATCAACATGAATGAATCATTAGTTGAAGTATCGCCATCTATGGTGATGCAGTTAAACGAAGCATCCGCTGCTTGTTTAACTAATGTTTGTAAAACGGGCTGAGAAATTTTTGCATCACAGGCCATAAAGCCCAGCATGGTTGCCATGTTCGGCTTGATCATGCCTGCGCCTTTAGAAATACCCGTCATCGTGACGCGCTTACCCGCTATCGTCACAACGCGTGATGCCGCTTTGGGTTGGGTATCGGTGGTCATGATCGCTTCTGCAGCATCAAACCAACTGTCTTCTTTTAAATTCGCTATGGCTGCAGGCAAGCCTGCCACTAATTTTTCTAATGGTAGTGGCTCAAGAATGACGCCGGTAGAAAATGGCAGTATCTGATTCGCTTCGCAACCCAGCAGCTTAGCCAAAGCAGCGCACGTAGCATTCGCATTCGCCAGTCCGGCCTCACCGGTTCCTGCATTCGCATTACCGGTGTTAACGACTAAGGCAACGATAGGCTGCGTACCTGCGAGATGATCTTTCGATACCTGCACCGGTGCAGCGCAAAATCGATTGGTAGTGAATACGCCCGCCACGGTGGCGCCGGGAGCGAGTTTTAAAACCAGCAAATCTTTACGACCCGGTTTTTTAATGCCAGCCTGCGCATAACCCAGCTGCAAACCTGGAACGGGAGTGAGTTGGGCACGAATGGGTAGAGGTGAATTAACAGCCATGATCCGTTATCTTCAGTATAAAAATAGAATTGTAGAGCTTAAAAAACAAAGGCCCCAGTCAATGCCGGGGCCCTAGATGGCGCAACCGCCTGACTATCAGTGAACGACTACGTTCAGGCCAATTTGCCGTGGCATTGCTTAAATTTCTTACCGCTGCCGCAAGGGCACGGATCATTCCGACCGGCCTTGTGAAAATCATTACCCAACGGTGCAGCTGAACGCTCGTCAATCGCCGTGGGTGCCAATAATTCTTCCGGTGCCAAATTAGGATTGAAATCCGCATGCTGGTAGTTGACGTTCTCCAGATGTGAATGTGAGAGCTGTTCTTCAGCCGCCGCAATTTCCTCTTGCGATTGCACACGTACTGTCATGATTAAACGCACTACATCATTGCGTATTAAATCCAGCATCTGTGAAAACAGCTCAAAGGCTTCGCGCTTGTATTCTTGCTTAGGATTTTTTTGTGCGTAACCACGCAGATGAATACCCTGACGCAGATGATCCAACGCAGCTAGATGCTCACGCCAATGTGAATCGACACTCTGCAACATCACATTGCGCTCAAAACCACTAAACGATTCTTGTGTAACCAAATCGACTTTCGCGTTATGCACCGCATCCGCCGCCTGAAGAACTCGCTCAAGCAAATCTTCATCAATCAAATCGGGCTCAGCCTTCAGCATCTCCCTTAGAGAAATAGGTAGCTGCCATTCACCCGCGAGTGCCGCTTCCAAACCGGGGAGATCCCACTGCTCTTCCATCGATTCAGGAGGAACGTGCTGCTGAAACAATTCGGTAAACACGCCATGACGCAATGACTGGCTGATCTCAGACATATCCTGCGCTTCGAGCAGTTCATTCCGTTGGGTATAAATAACTTTACGCTGATCATTCGCGACATCATCGTATTCAAGCAATTGTTTACGAATGTCGAAATTCCGTGCTTCAACTTTGCGCTGCGCAGATTCGATAGAGCGCGACACGATGCCTGCTTCAATCGGCTCATCTTCCGGCATGTTGAGACGTTCCATCACTGCACGTACGCGATCACCCGCGAAGATACGCAGCAAAGGATCATCTAAAGACAGATAGAAACGCGATGAACCTGGATCGCCCTGACGACCGGAACGACCACGCAACTGGTTATCGATACGGCGCGACTCATGACGCTCGGTGCCGATAATATGCAAGCCACCTGCTGCAACGACTTGCTCGTGTAATGACTGCCATTCGTCACGCAATGTTTGCGCGCGCTGATCTTTGTCGGCTTGAGTCAGCGATGTATCAGCATCAATCAACTGAACTTGTTTATCGACGTTACCACCCAACACAATGTCGGTACCGCGACCAGCCATATTGGTCGCAATCGTGATCATCTTGGGGCGGCCTGCCTGAGCGATGATCTCCGCTTCACGTGCATGCTGTTTTGCATTCAACACGTTGTGCGGCAAATTCGCTTGCGTCAGCATGGCTGACAGCAATTCGGAATTTTCAATCGATGTCGTACCCACCAATACTGGCTGACCACGCTCGTAGCAATCACGAATATCGGCGATAACCGCGCGATATCTACCAGGCGCATTTTTAAATACCTGATCTTGCTTATCCTTGCGCTGGCTGGGACGATTCGGCGGTATCACCACCGTTTCAAGATTGTAGATTTCCTGAAATTCATACGCTTCAGTATCAGCCGTTCCCGTCATACCGGAGAGCTTGCTGTACATGCGGAAATAATTTTGGAAGGTAATCGACGCTAGCGTTTGATTCTCGTTTTGAATCCGCACACCTTCTTTAGCTTCAACAGCCTGATGCAAGCCATCAGACCAACGACGGCCAGACATCAGACGACCCGTAAATTCATCGACGATAACGACTTCGCCGTTCTGCACTACGTATTGCTGATCTTTATGGAACAACGTATGCGCACGCAACGCGGCATACAAATGATGAATTAATGTGATGTTAGCTGCGTCATAAAGCGATGCACCTTCTGGCAACAAACCCATCTCGGTGAGAATACGCTCGGCTTTTTCATGTCCTGATTCTGTGAGCAAGACAGTGTTTGCTTTTTCATCTTTGGTGTAATCACCCGGCACTTCAACCACGCCCTTACCATCAGGCGTTTCTTCGCCAATTTGAAGCGTCAGCAATGGTGGTAGTGCATTGATCTTGCGATACAACTCAGTGTGATCTTCCGCCTGACCAGAAATGATTAATGGGGTGCGCGCTTCATCGATCAAAATCGAATCAACTTCATCGACAATCGCAAATGACAAGCTACGCTGCACGCGATCACCCAACTCATACACCATGTTGTCGCGCAAATAATCAAAACCAAATTCATTATTCGTGCCGTAGGTGATGTCAGCAGCATAAGCCGCTTGCTTAACATCATGCGAGGCTTGCGAAAGATTGACGCCCGTGGTTAAACCTAACCAACCGTACAAACGCCCCATCCAATCCGCATCACGCTGCGCCAAGTAATCATTCACGGTCACGATGTGAACGCCTTTACCTGTTAACGCATTTAAGTACGCAGGCAAGGTCGCCATCAAGGTCTTACCCTCACCGGTACCCATTTCAGCGATCTTGCCTTGATGCAGAACCATGCCGCCGATCAGCTGCACATCAAAGTGGCGCATCTTGAGAACACGCTTACTCGCTTCGCGACAAACAGCGAATGCCTCGGGCAGGATTGAGTCAACCGTCGCACCTGCTGCAAGACGCGCTTTTAGCTCGGGGGTTTTTGCTTTTAAAGCGTCGTCAGACAGTTGTTCCAACGCGGATTCAAGTGCGTTGATATCGCGAACGGTTTTCTGTAAGGTCTTGAGCAAGCGCTGATTGCGGCTGCCGAAAATTTTGGTGAGTAAGGACATGCTCGGATAGTCAAGAGGGACGGGCGTCGCAGCGACCGCAAGAGGGCCAACGGGTGGGCGGAAGCTGAAACGAGCAAAGGGGCGATTTTAGCATGCTGGCATCATCCTGCCGCCTTACCTAGCTTGGCAAAATGAGAATGTGCTACTGTCCTTGTATGTCCTCCCGCACGCCCAATTTCACCCCTGCCCGACGCCCCCAACAACGGGCTAACGCACGAGAGGCCACAGATTTCCTTGATACGACAGACGGCTTGGCCTCGCTATTGCCAATTATAGAATCGCTAACAAAGCTGCAAGCAGATTGCGAACGCCTGTTACCACCCGCTTTGTCCAGCTGCAAAGTGCTGAAGCTACATGAAAATATTTTGCAACTCGCCGTACCAAATGCGGCGGTCGCCACCCGACTGCGTCATTCCCTGCCTGGGTTAACGACATCGCTACGTGAGCGGGGCTGGCCGATTGATAGCATTAAGGTCAACGTTAAAACAGTATCGGTACCCGCTTCCACTCTGCGCACTTACCAAGCCCCGCCCCCCTTACCCGACACAGCGGTGCAATCGTTTGCGGCACTCGCGCATACGCTTGAGGCCACACCTCGCAATGCGGACCTACTGAATGCGCTAAACAAGCTGGTGAGCAAGCGCCGTCGTTAACAAAAACCACGGACCCACCTCAGGCTGCTCAACTACATTGCTTGAGCCGCGTCACCAATCACACCTAATCACTGAACTATCGAACTGAAAGGCGATCTTCCTGAAACGGGAGGGGCGCATGCAGGAGAAAACACTGTTATCAAAATTCGGGCTCGACAATAGAGACCCCTATCTGTTTGCCATTGGGGTAGTGGCAATCGCTTCTGTAATACGTTTTCTTGTACAACCTTTTCTGCATGGCTTTCCCCCCTTTATTCTTCTTATTACTGCAGTAACGATAAGTGCTCTGTATGGTGGTCTACTACCGGGCTTATTGGCCACCATCCTCTCCATCGGCTCGGCATGGGTGCTCTTTGACCGCGCTCACCTCATAACAAGCTCGCCTTCTAGTGGCTTGGAAGCTGGCCTGCTCTTATTCACTGTGGTTGCTACGTTATTGAGTATTTTAGGTGAGGTAACACAGCGAGAAAAAAAACGTACCAAGTCGCTACTTAACGAGCTAAAACATCGCAATGACGAACTACAACAAAGTGAATTAACGAATCGTGCTCTGCTGGAGGCATCAGCACAAGGTGTGATCGCCGCCGACAGTAATGGAAAAATAAAAGTTGCTAACGACTACACACACCAAATGTTTGGCTACGCCCCGAAAGAGCTCATCGGTAAAAACATTGATATTTTGATGGAAGAAGTTTTGCAGCATCAGTATCGCTTACATAAGCGTGATTTTTTTTCTAAACCTAAGCCAAAATTTGTAAGCGACATTCCTTTAAATGGTCGACGTAAAGATGGGTCAATCTTTCCAATAGAAATCAGCATAGGCATATCCGAAACACCCTATGGTCCTTTAGGTGTAAGTTTTATTACGGATATTACTGATCAAAAATCTATCGAAGCCGCATTAGTTCGCCGGCAGTCAGAGTTGCACAATCTAGTTAATTACAGCCCAGTTTTAATTTCAATGCAGGATCTTGAGGGACGATTGTTACTAGCGAATCAAAGTTTTATTACAACATTCTCTCCGCACGACCCCGATTTGTTGGGCCAATTTATTAAAGATAAGCTTCCAGATTATGTCGCTTCTAAATCGATAGAAGCAGATAGAACAGTGCTATCTTCAAAGGCTCCAGTGGAATTCGAGTTTGATATGCCCAACCACACAGGTAGCTGGCGCAATTTTAAAATTATTAAATTTCCACTCGACTATCTGGATACCAAAGAGACCTTTGGCATAGGCGGCTTTGCTACTGACATTACTGACTTACGTGATGCGGAACGTCAGTTGCTCATGTCAACGAAACATGACTTACTTACGGGCCTACCGAATCGGTTGTTGATTTACGATATGGGCGAACAATTAATTAGTAGTGCACGCGAAAGTAAATCAAAAATGGCATTACTATTTTTTGATCTCGATCGGTTCAAGCCTATTAATGATACTTACGGTCGGGATGTGGGTGATCAACTTCTAAAAGAAGTCTCCAAACGATTGGTAGAAACATCGCGTGATGGCGATATTGTAGGAAGACTCGGCAGTGATGAGTTCATTGCATTCATTGCGAACATTCGCTCAAGGGATGTTATTGAATCTGCTGCATCAATGTTTATCTCTCGTTTACGTGAGCCGTATTTGCTTGAGGGCCTCGAAATACGCATGTCGCCGAGTATAGGGATTAGTCAATACCCTGAGGATGGAGAAGATATCGACAAACTTATCCAATGTGCTGATGCCGCTATGCGACATGCAAAAAATGCAGGCCGTAATCAGTATGAATTTTTCTCTGCTGCGATTGTAAAAAATGGCGCACGTATTTTTATACTCGAGCAAGAAATGCGATCTGCTCTCGACGAAAATAGGTTTCAGCTTGCCTACCAACCGATCATCGATGCCAAAACAGGGGATCTAACGGCCATAGAAGCATTACTACGCTGGCCCAGAATAACCGGCGATGTGGGCATGCCGAATGAATTTATCAGTGCAGCTGAATCCAGCGGGCTGATTATCATGATGGGTGAGTGGGTAGTGAAACGCGTATGTAAAGAATTTGAAGAGCGAATCGCTCTCGGTATGCCACCCGTCAAAGTGGCTATCAATATCTCAGCATCGCAATTTAGATCGCCTAACTTTGTAGACAATCTTTTGGGCTTAATAGAAGCATCGTCTATGGGTAATGAATGGCTGGAGCTGGAAGTCACCGAATCCACCGTTATGAGCCGCATTGATGAAGCAGCGAAAATACTTTCTACTCTGAAAGAAAAAGGATTCAGCGTCTCTTTGGATGATTTCGGCACCGGCTATTCCAGCCTTAGTATGTTAGCTAGGTTACCCATCGATAAACTAAAGATAGATCGATCATTTGTCATGCAAATGGAAACAGAAGCACGCTGCATGGCCATCACAGAAACTGTCATCGCACTCGGTCATAAATTAGGAATGAGTTTGGTCGCCGAAGGTGTAGAAACGATTAGCGTTTTTTCACGCTTACTGACTATGGGGTGCAATCATTTTCAGGGTTACTTATTCAGCAAACCCCTACCTTCGAATGAATTAGTCCACTGGGAAAAAACTCGGTCACGCAAAATCATACCGCTGCACCTTCCTGAATCGTCACTCTTGTCTGCTTGAGTTTTTCGAGCGTCAAGAGCGTAGAGTGTCAGACTGCAGCCCACTCTTGTTCAAGTTGGGTGGAGTATGCCGCGGGCGCAGAGGCGGTCGTTGCAAACGTCACCGTTTCATAGGCGGCAGGATCAGCCAATAAAGCTCGCAACAATTTGTTATTTAAGCCGTGGCCCGATTTATGTGCTGTATAGCTTGCCAGCAAAGGGTGACCAATCAAATATAGATCACCCATCGCATCAAGAATTTTGTGTCGGACAAATTCATTTCTATAGCGTAAACCACCGCTATTCAAAATACGAAACTCATCCATCACAATCGCATTTTCTAACGAGCCGCCACGGGCCAGACCCATGCCTCGCAGCGTCTCAACGTCTTGCATAAATCCAAAGGTGCGCGCACGGGCAATTTCTTGAATGTAGGATTCGAAGCTCAAATCGACTTCGGCGGTCTGGCCGCTACCATCAATAGCCGGGTGATTGAACTCGATACTCTCGGACTTCCACTGGTTTACATACGCGTATGAATTTTTTCGGCGCATCTTGCTCGCAACGACCGGCTTGCTGCAGCAGAAAAACAAACGATGCAGCAGACCCATCCATGATAGGAATTTCTTCAGCGGTTAAATCAACCAGCAAATTATCAATACCCAGACCGGCGCACGCAGACATTAAATGCTCAACGGTAGAAACACGTACGCCGTCTTTCTCCAGCACAGAGGCCATACGAGTATCGCCCACCCCCATCGCATTCGCTGGTAACTCGACAGGAGGTTGAATATCCACTCGACGAAAAACAATGCCGGTATCAATCGGCGCCGGACGCAGCGTGAGTTCGACGCGCGTACCGCAATGCAGACCGACGCCAGTGGTAGTGACGGTCTGATTGATAGTGCGCTGTCTAATCACGCTGGAATACTCTTTAGATGCACTATGAATTACAGCTGAC
>JBEDHZ010000043.1:0-17850 GCA_041173845.1 Pseudomonadota bacterium | reverse complement strand
AAATAACTGATCGACTTCAGTCTCTGTCAGTCGAATCGGCAGCAAACCATTCTTGAAACAGTTATTGAAAAAGATATCGGCAAAGCTCGGTGCAATCACTGCCCGAAAACCGTATTGATCCAAAGCCCAAGGCGCATGCTCACGCGATGAACCACAGCCAAAATTTTTGCGCGCCAAAAGAATCGACGCACCTTGATAGCGTGCTTGGTTCAGCACAAAATCAGGATTCAATGGACGCTTGCTGTTATCCATACCTGGCTCGCCATGGTCTAAATAGCGCCACTCATCAAATAGATTCGGGCCAAAGCCTGTGCGTTTAATTGATTTAAGAAATTGCTTAGGAATGATGGCATCAGTATCTACGTTGGCGCGATCTAATGGCGCCACCAATCCATCGAGTACGGTAAATTTATTCATGATGTTATTTTTTGCTCGCGTCTTGAATTTTATCGCCCAGCTTTTCAAAATCTTTGCCGATGCCGTGAATGGTGTTGCAACCTGTCAGTACGAAAAAAATCAGGCCCAACAGAAGCGTCGTTTTTTTCATGTCGCTTACTCCCTTACAGACCACGAACATCAACAAAGTGTCCCGCAACGCCTGCAGCTGCTGCCATTGCTGGACTCACCAAATGCGTACGCCCACCCGCACCCTGACGTCCTTCGAAATTGCGGTTAGAAGTTGATGCGCAACGTTCACCAGGCTCAAGGCGATCTGCATTCATCGCCAAACACATAGAGCAACCGGGCTCACGCCATTCAAAACCCGCATCGCGGAAAATCTTATCTAAGCCTTCGCGTTCTGCTTGTTCTTTCACTAAGCCTGATCCCGGCACCACCATCGCCAAGCTCACATTCGAGGCGCGATGCTTACCACGCACAACAGCAGCAGCAGCGCGTAAATCTTCAATGCGTGAATTGGTGCATGAACCAATAAACACTTTGTCGATACGAATATCAGTAATCGGTGTATTTGGCTTGAGTCCCATGTAGACCAAGGCTTTTTCAATCGCATCGCGACGCGCTGGATCTTTTTCTTTGTCAGGATCAGGAACGCGAGCATCGACCGGCAATACCATTTCAGGCGAGGTGCCCCACGTTACTTGCGGCAGTATGCTGGCGGCATCAATCGTTACCACCGCATCAAATTTTGCTTCAGGGTCAGAATGCAGAGTGCGCCAATAAGCCACCGCTTGATCCCAGTGCGGTCCCACCGGTGAAAACGGGCGTCCCTTTACATACTCAATCGTGGTGTCGTCGACGGCGATCATGCCCGCACGTGCACCGGCTTCGATCGCCATATTACAAACGGTCATGCGACCTTCCATTGACAAGCCACGAATCGCTGAACCCGCAAATTCAATGGCGTATCCAGTACCACCTGCGGTACCAATCTTGCCAATGATGGCCAACACGATATCTTTAGCGGTGACACCTGCACCGAGCTTGCCATCGACTTGTACCAACATGGCTTTCGATTTTTTTGCTAGCAGTGTCTGCGTTGCTAAGACGTGCTCGACTTCAGAGGTACCAATGCCGTGAGCAAGGCACGCGAACGCACCGTGGGTTGAGGTATGCGAATCGCCACAAACCACCGTCATGCCGGGCAAGGTCGCGCCTTGCTCAGGTCCGATCACATGCACGATGCCCTGACGGCGATCGTTCATATTGAAGTAGGTGAGACCGTATTCTTTTGCGTTGTGATCTAGCGTCTCGACCTGCAAGCGTGAAATCGGATCAGCAATACCTTCTGAACGATGCGTGGTCGGGACATTGTGATCAGCCACCACCAAGTTGGCGGCATTGCGCCAGGGCTTGCGATGCGCCAGCTTCAAACCTTCAAAGGCCTGCGGGCTGGTGACTTCGTGAATCAGATGTCGGTCTATGTAAAGAATGGACGTGCCATCTTCTGCGGTATGCACCACATGGGATTGCCAGAGTTTGTCGTAGAGAGTTTGTGCCATGGCGAGATTGCGCTGAAAGCGCGCCGGTAGAGGGTAAATAGCCCTAAATTATGCCATACCGGCCCGCCTTTACTGGCCTTTGAGCCCACTTTCCCAGCGGTTCAGGGCTGAAATCCCAGAATAGTGGTTAGCCGCGCGCTTTCGCCTGCTCAAAGAGGGGAAGTACTTTTTTTGAGTAGCGAGTCAAGTCTTTGACGCGGTCCGCACGCGGCGGGTGAGTCGACATGAATTTGGGCGGCTCGTTACCACCGACTTGACCCATTTTTTCCCAGAGGGTGATCGCTGCCCTAGGATCGTAGCCAGCACGTGCAGCGAGTTCAACGCCGATACGATCGGCCTCGGTTTCATGTTCACGCGAATTCGGTAACCCCAGCAAACCTTGATAGGCGTATTCCATGCCCTTCTGACCCAGTTGTCCCAAACCTGCGACGGTGGCCAAAATCGAAATACCGACATTGGCAACGGCTTGCTCAGAAGCGCGCTCGCGAGAATGCTCGCGTAATGCGTGGGCAATTTCATGACCCATCACTGCTGCCAATTCATCATCGGTAATTTTTAATTTTTCAATCAGCCCACTATACACAGCGATTTTTCCGCCAGGCATACACCAGGCATTTACCTCACCCGAGGTCAGCACGTTGACTTCCCATTTCCAATTCAGCGCATCCGGCCGAAATGAAGGCGTCTGTTGAATCAGTTTGTCTGCGATTTTTTTTACGCGCTCATATTGCGCGGCATCCGCATTAAGCTTGTCTTTTTTATTCGCTTCCGCCATCAGCTGCCCATATTGCTTATTGGCGCTTTGCTCTATGGATTGGGCCGACACAGACATGCGCTGCTGGCGATCGACACCGACCGCACCTGCTTGCGTTGTTTTGACTGTCTGACAGGCGCTGAGCGGAAATAAAACAGCAACCGTAATTAGCGTAGTGCGCAGAATGTGAAATGTATTTTTGTTTCGCATAAAAATTTCCGATAAAACAGTCTGACAATTCATACCCGCGCTTCTTCGTCTTGCCATCGATAGCTTAATTGGGCAGCGAACAGGCCTAACAAGGACATGATAGCCGCTAATACATAGACCCAACGCGCGCCAAATGTATCCCAACAGGCTGAGAGCAGCAAACCGCCCACCGTTCCGCCGAGACCGTATGAAATACTAATATAGAGCGCTTGACCACGCGCTTGCAAAGGCCCGGCAAACCAACGCTGCAGTGTCGCCACTGATGCTGAATGGTGCACGCCAAACGTAGCCGCGTGCAGCACCTGCGCTAGTAACAGCACCGACAGTGATTGCGCCCCCCACCCTATCATCAGAAAACGAATCACCGCGATTGCTAAACTAAACAACATGAGTTTGCGTACACCAAAGCGTCGAAACAGCGGTGCCTGGTAAAAGAAAAACAGAATTTCGGCAATCACACCCAACGACCACATCAGGCCAATCACGGTCTTGCTATAACCGATATCCGATAAATACAGCGAGTAATAAACATAGAGTGATGAGTGAGCAGCGATCATCAAAAATGTAGAGGCGAAAAAAGATAGTACTGATTTGCGCGATAACAATTCACGAACCGAATTCGGTTGCTGAGTATGCTGCGATGCAGGCTCTTCATGGAGACTAAAGGTGACGCTAGTCACCATCACTAGCATCAGTAGCGCTATCCATGGCATCAGTTCAATACCCTGCCAGTCCAGCGCATACCCTGATAACGTAACCAACACGATGAAGCCCACCGAACCCCACAAACGCACGCGACCATAGTGTGTCAAATCACCACGCATAGACGACAGCATCAAGGCTTCAGAGATGGGGCCCTGGGCACTAGTAAATAAATTTACCGTGACCATCAGAGCAAAAAAGAATAGGAAGGTTTGACCGACAAACATGCCACAAAAACTGAGGGCAGCTACGATCGAGGTTAAGCGCAAAACCAATACACGACGTTGTGATTGATCCGCTACCCAGCCCCACAGGTTGGGACCAAAAATGCGCATCACCTGCATCAGCGACATCAAGATGCCGATTTGCGTGGCGGACAATCCTCGATCGGCGAAGTACAAGCTGGCATACGGTGAAAAAACACCGACGTAGCCGTAGTAAGCAAAGAAAAACAGCGCAAAGTTGAGGGACTGCGCTGGTCGTGAAGCGGCTGACACTACTCCGGCTTCACATCACCGCACTGTGCACGATGCCGCAATGCGTGATCCATCAGCACCAGTGCCAACATAGCTTCAGCGATAGGCGTAGCGCGAATACCTACGCAAGGATCATGGCGCCCAAAGGTTTCAACCGTCACGGGGTTGCCATCACGATCGATCGATTTACGTGGGGTGCGAATACTTGACGTTGGTTTGATGGCGATAGAAACGGTGACGTCCTGACCCGATGAAATACCACCTAATACGCCGCCTGCGTTGTTACCCACGAAACCGGTCGGCGCGATTTCATCACCGTGTTCGCTGCCTTTGTGCGTGATCGAGCGAAATCCAGCGCCGATCTCGACACCCTTCACGGCGTTAATACCCATCATGGCGTAGGCAATGTCAGCGTCAAGTTTGTCAAACAAAGGTTGACCCCAACCAGCCGGAACGTGATGAGCTTCCACATCAATTCTAGCGCCGCATGAATCACCGGCTTTACGCAAATCATCCATATAAGATTCAAGCTGAGGAATGATGTCTGCATTAGCCGCAAAAAAAGGATTGGTGTGTACGTGATCCCACGATTGAAACGGAATTGCGATTTCGCCCAATTGGCTCATGTGACCATGAAAGGTGGTTCCATAGTGGGTATGCAGCCATTTTTTGGCGATCGCCGCCGCACCGACCACAGGCGCAGTTAATCGTGCAGAGGAACGTCCACCACCACGCGGATCGCGAATACCGTATTTGTGCCAATAAGTGTAGTCGGCATGACCAGGGCGGAAGCGATCGACAATATTGCCGTAATCTTGGCTACGCTGATCTTCATTGCGAATTAGCAGAGCAATGGGGGTGCCGGTAGTTTTACCTTCATACACACCCGAGAGGATTTCCACCGTATCGGATTCTTTACGCTGCGTAACGTGGCGTGAGGTACCCGGTTTGCGACGATCAAGTTCGGGCTGAATATCGGCTTCTGATAACGACATGCCCGGAGGACATCCATCGACCACGCAGCCTATCGCCGGGCCATGAGATTCGCCAAAGGTGGTCACGCAAAAAAGCTGGCCTATCGTATTACCGGACATGATGAAATCAATGAAAGTGAAGTGGGCGAGTAAGAAACGATTAAGAAACTCGCCAAAAGCGTCATTCTACCAGCGGGCGCTTCTTTACCAGACCAAGCAGCCAGGAGACGAAGGCGCGCGGATATTCCGGCTGCTTTAGACAAAGTACAACTAACAGCACCAAATTAAGAATCGCAGTAACGCCAAAAATATCCACCACCGACAGTCCAGCACTCAAAAGCAGCATAGCAATGAGTGCCGCTGACACCATGAAAATGGCATTGAGAATATTCATACCACCGATAATGCGCGACAGATGAGAACGATCAGCACGCGTCTGGATTAGCGCAAAAAGCGGCACCACGTAAAAACCACCAAACATGCCTATCAATAGGCAATCCATAAAAATTCGGAAATGCTCGCCTAAGATCAGGTCGGCTGCACCCAGCGAAGCAGGCATCGTTTGACTACCGGCAAAAAATAAATCGATACCAAACACAGTTAGCCCGATTGCCCCAAGTGGAACCAAGCCTAGCTGCACGATACGTCCCGACAAACGTTCGCACATGAGTGAGCCAGCGCCTATGCCTAATGAAAACGCGGTGAGCAATAACGCAAATATCTCCGGCTCGCCGTGCAACACATCACGCGCAAAAACTGGAAATTGCGCGAGCAACATCGCGCCAAAAAACCAAAACCATGAATTCGCCAACATAGCGACGAACACATCGCTGCGACTGGCCGCGAATTTAAGATTGCTTGCTATTTCAGGAAAAGGATTGCGACTAATAATCAGCTCTGGCTCGGGCGCCGGTGTATGCGGCACAAAGAGTGTGAATAACAAACCCACTACAGCCACCACGACAGTTGACCAAATAATCACATGCACACCAATCGGGCCCCAGCTAACCAGCGATGCACCCAGCAATTGTCCGGTCAGAATACCGACAAAGGTACCCATCTGAACCATGCCATTACCACCGACTAATTCGCTCACTTCAAGATGCTGCGGAAGAAATGCAAACCCATGCCAACAATGGCAAGAATTAAAATCCAAAGTGAATGGGTATACCAGCCAATGGCTGCAACCAACATGACGCTGATCTCAATGACTTTGATGATGCGCATCAAGCGCGCCTTGTCGATTTTGTCCGCCAGTTGACCCGCAGTCGCGGATGCCAAAACGAAAGGTAATATGAACAAACCCGCAATTAAGTTATTGAGTAGCCCAACATTCATGGATGTCCACGACGCGGCATCAAAGGTGATGACGGTGACTAGTGCCGTCTTGAACAAGTTATCGTTGAAAGCACCCAAAAATTGAGCGCCAAAAAAAGGGCCGAAACGTGCCTGAACAAGTAAAGAAAACTGCCCTGATTTCACGCTAGACTACCCTTCTTTTTCTGACTCGGTTGGCCAGTCACGAATATAGGCTTTGAGCATTTTGTTTTCAAAATTCTGCTCTTCAAAAACGGCCTTAGCAACATCATAAAATGACATCACACCCATCAGCATGGTTCCATCTAACACGGGAACATAGCGAGCGTGATGTTCAAGCATCATACGACGTATGTCATTCACGTCGGTATCTGGTGCTATTGTAAACATATCGCGATCCATGTAATCACCGACCGTGCCAGTAATATTTCCACGGCTTGCATGTACTGCTTTCATGACTTCGCGAAAGCTGAGCATACCGACCAAGGCGCCGCTCTTCATCACCACAAGCGATCCAATATCTTTTTCGGCCAGGGTATCAATGGCGTCCAACAATAGTGTTTCCGGAGTCACCGTAAACAGAATATTGCCCTTCAATTTCAGAATTTCGGAAACTTTCATCGCCGCCCCTAGGATTACTTTTATGGAAGGACTGTAGCCCAGGCTTAGCAAAAAAGCCAGAGCCCGGCTCAAGTGATCGGGTCGCTGGGGTCAGTCAGCCTATAATTCTTTTTACAATGCGCCTGCAGCAGCTTAAGTAACCATGCTGGCGCGCCAGAACCCGCACCATTTTGCAGATCTTTCCTAGCGACCCCCTGAGATAGTAGCCATGAGCGAACCACGATATCCCGGCTTTGATACCTTGTCATTGCACGCAGGCAGCACCCCCGACCCGACTACCGGTGCACGGGCAACCCCGATCTACTTATCAACGTCCTTTGTATTTCGTGATTCAGATCATGCCGCCTCGCTGTTTAATATGGAGAGATCAGGCCATGTGTATTCACGCATCTCGAATCCGACCAATGCTGTTCTGGAAGAACGGATTGCTGCGCTTGAAGGTGGCGTCGCAGGCATCGCCGTCGCTAGTGGACAAGCGGCCTTGCATCTTGGTTTAGCGACTATCGCAGGTGCTGGCTCACATGTACTCGCTTCGCGTGCATTGTATGGTGGCTCGCAAAATCTGCTCGGCTATACGATGAAGCGATTTGGTATTGAAACGACCTTTATTGATCCGCGTGATATGAACGCATGGCGAACTAATATTCGCCCGAATACTAAAGTCTTATTTGCAGAGACCTTGGGCAATCCTGGACTGGATGTACTGGATATTGAGGCCGTCGCACAAATCGCACACGAGAATCATTTGCCATTAATGGTTGATTCCACCTTTACGACACCTTATCTCCTGAAACCTTTAGATCATGGTGCTGATTTAATCTATCACTCTGCGACTAAATTTTTATGTGGGCACGGCACAGCGATAGGCGGTTTGCTGGTTGATGGCGGCACCTTTGATTGGCAAGCAGCCTATGAAAAAACAGGTCGCTTTGCTGAGTTATGTGAACCCTATGACGGCTTTCATGGCATGGTCTTTACAGAAGAATCCACCGTCGGCGCATTTTCTCTACGCGCACGACGCGAGGGCCTGCGTGACTTTGGTGCTGTGATGAGCCCTCATAATGCATTCGCCATTTTGCAAGGAATAGAAACGCTTAGCTTACGCATGGATCGCCATGTCGCTAATGCTCGCAAGATCGTGGAATTCCTTGTATCGCAACCTGCGATTGCTTCTGTTTCATATCCTGAGCTGCCTGAACATCCTGACTACGCCTTAGCGAAACGTTTGCTACCCAAAGGCTGTGGCGCAGTATTTTCTTTTGCTCTGAAAGGTGATCGCGCTGCAGGTCGACGCTTTGTCGAAGCACTGTCTGTATTTTCACATTTAGCCAATGTCGGTGATGCTAAATCGCTGGTGATTCATCCCGCATCAACCACTCACTTCCGCGTGCCGGATGATCAGCTAGCTGCTTCTGGGATTACTGAAGGCACGATGCGTTTATCAATAGGCTTAGAAGATGTGGATGATTTGATCGATGACCTGAAACGCGGCTTGAAAGCTGCGCAGAAAGGAGCATAACCATGATCATCACTGTCAACTCACAACCAGCCTATGCTTATACCGGTGGCAAAGCATTCAATGCTCAACTACCTACTGCCGTGTTCATTCATGGCGCACAAAATGATCATTCAGTCTGGGCGCTGCAAACACGCTACTTTGCGCATCATGGTTTTTCTGTACTGGCGGTTGATTTACCCGGTCATGGCCGTAGCAAAGGTCAACCGTTAAATTCGGTTGAAGCGATGGCTGACTGGTTAAGTGCTCTACTACAAAGCGTCGGTGTGCAGCGCGCTATCTTAATTGGACACAGCATGGGCTCGTTGATTGCACTGGAAACAGCTAATCGAGCGAAGACAACAGTGGCTGGAGTCGCATTGGTGGGTACGGCTTATCCTATGAAGGTTTCGCCCTTACTACTAGAAGCTTCTGAACATCGCGAACAAGCGGCTATCGATATGGTGAACATTTGGTCCCATTCCAGCATTGCACAAAAACCCTCGGCGCCCGGCCCAGGCTTTTATGTACCGAGTGGTAGTCGCCGCTTAATGCAGCATGTAGCGAAAAACAATACGGCTAAAGTTTTCTTCACTGATTTTTCAGCATGCAATGCCTATGCTAACGGCGAGGCAGCTGCTAAATCACTGCATTGCCCAGCCCTGTTTTTATTAGGGCGAAAAGATATGATGACGCCACCAAAAGCCGCATCGACCTTAATGGCTACGCTGCCAGAATCAAAGCTAGTCATGGTCGAAGGTAGTGGCCATGCGTTGATGGCGGAACAGCCTGATCAGGTACTGGATGCGTTGTTTGAATTCGCCAAGGGCTCATTGAAATAATTTTTCAGCGGTGTGGCTAACTCGCGTTCGACTGCTTGTTCTACTTTGGATGAAAGCGGTGATTGCGCAGAGGGCACAAATGCAAATAACTGATACACATCCGACACCGTTAATTTTTCTGGATTAGCGAGCAATACCCAACGATCTTGCTTGCGATGTTTACGGCTGAGTCGCCAACTGGTCGTGACTTCCGATTTCACGCGACCTACCCAACCGACATCAAGCATCCGTTGTAACAAACTCTCTGATTCTTCAAAACCTAAACGCGTAAATTCTCGTAAACGTAAAGCATCGACAGCCGCTGTAGTACTGCGAGCTTCGACCATCACTTTTAATACATTCATCGCATCTAGAAATTCACTTCCTGGCGCAGGCTTATGCCACCATCGCTCGTACTTAACCACCGGCAGCGCTGCCGCAATCACAGCACCGGCCAAGGTAATGAGCCAAAAAAGATAAACCCAAATCAGAAAAATCGGAACCGCAGCCAATGCGCCGTAAACCACTTTGTAACTTGAGCTAGGTCCTTGGACAATAAAGAAAGTAAACAGCCGACGCGTAATTTCAAACGCCGTCGCAGCTACTAGGCCGCCGATCGCTGCATCACGCCAATCGACCACACGATTAGGTACGGTTAAATACAATAATGAAAATGCCAACGTAGACAAACTCAGTGATACCAGCACGAGCAACAGTGTACGTAAAAACGGAGCCTCTCTTCCCAATAGACCGGTTATGGGAGAGAGTTCACTGGCAAAGGATAATGACGCGCCTAACAACAAAGGCCCCAAGGTCATGATGGCCCAGTAAATAATCATGCGCTGCAAAAAAGGCCGTGATGTTTTCACGCGCCAGATTTGATTCAATGTGCGATCGACCGTACCAAACATCATGATCGCGGTCACGATCAAAAATACGGCGCCGAATACGGACAAACGACTTGCCTTAGCGGCAAATTGGCTCAAGTAATCCAAAATAGTATTTGATATCCCCTTGGGCATCAAAATTTGTACGAAGTAAGCGTCGAGCGAATCGCGAAACGTCGTAAAAAGTGGGAAGGTCGTAAAAATAGCGAACGCAATCGTCAGTACGGGTACCAGAGCTAAGGCTGTGGTGAACGTCAAGCTCGCGGCCACCTCAGGAAGGCGCTCTTCTTTTAGACGGCGCAACGCAAATCGCATTAAATCGCGCAATTGGACGCGTGACCAGTCGCCAGAGGGGTGCGTAGGATAAGGACTCATGCCATAACCACAATGATAAAGCGCCCTATAATAACAATCATGACGACTTCACTGCTACCTGTGCTGGTTTTGTACTACTCGCGCCACGGCTCGACACGCAAATTGGCTGAACTTATCGCGCAAGGAATTGAGAGTGTGCCCGGCTGCGAAGCACGCCTTCGTACCGTGCCATCGGTGTCCGCCGTGACTCAAGAGATTGAACCTGCAGTGCCACCTTCTGGCTCACCCTATGTGGAACTCAGCGACTTAGAAGAATGCGCTGGCCTCGCGATTGGATCGCCGACACGCTTTGGCAATATGGCCGCCCCCATGAAGCATTTCCTAGACAGTACCAGCGCACAATGGTTATCCGGCGCTCTCGCTGGTAAGCCTGCGAGCGTGTTTACTTCCACTGGAAGTTTGCATGGTGGTCAAGAGTCGACCTTACTCACGATGATGATTCCGCTGCTACACCACGGCATGCTAATGGTGGGTCTGCCTTATTCCGAGCCCTCACTGATGAACACTACTAGCGGTGGAGCGCCTTACGGTGCTACGCATTGGTCTGGCGCTAACGGTAAACAAGATATGACTGAAGACACTCGCACACTCGCTATTGCCTTAGGCAAGCGACTGGCCAGCACTGCGCGCAAGCTGCATTCCACATGATAGAGCTCACGACCACGCAGCAACGACTGCATCTGATTTCATCCATCAGTTTGGTGCTCTTAATTGTGTTGTGCATTTTGTGGGAGCTTGTGCTCGCCCCATTGCGCCCGGGCGGTTCGTGGATGGTGATTAAGGTGCTGCCTTTGTTTGCGCCGCTATCCGGCACTCTGAAAAAAAATGTCTACACCCTGCAATGGGCATCGATGTTTATTTTGCTTTACTTCACTGAAGGCGTCGTTCGCGCGTGGAGCGATCATGGTCTATCACAAATACTAGCGGGCCTTGAGGTTGTTTTTTCAACGACCTTTTTCATATGCGCGATTTTCTTTTTGCGCCCCTATAAAAAGGCAGCAAAAAATTTAGCCAGTGAAGCAATTCGCAAAGCAGCCAATCCTGATGCCCTCTGATTTTCTCAAACAGTGCAGCGATATCGTTGGCCAGCAGCACGTGCTAACGGGCTCGGATATGGATGGATTTTTGACTGACTGGCGCAAGCGCGCTACGGGTCGCGCATTAGCAGTAATTAAACCTGCGCTAACGGAAGAAGTCGCACAGATAGTAAAACTTTGCGTTGCACATAAGGTACCCATGGTTCCGCAAGGTGGTAATACTGGATTAGTTTTAGGTAGCGTGCCTGATCAAAGTGGGCAAGCTATCGTGCTCTCACTTACACGCATGAATCGCGTGCGATCGATTGATTTACTCAACGACACAATCACCGTTGAAGCGGGCTGCCTGCTTCAACAAATCCAGACAGTGGCTCACGAACAGGGCCGATTATTTCCTCTATCACTAGCATCAGAAGGTAGTTGCACTATCGGTGGAAATCTTTCTACCAATGCTGGAGGTACTGCTGTTCTTCGTTATGGCAGCATGCGCGATCTCACCTTGGGGCTGGAAGTCGTCACACCCTCGGGGGAAGTTTGGAATGGCTTGCGCGGTCTGCGCAAAGACAATACCGGTTATGACTTACGGCATTTGTTTATCGGTGCCGAAGGTACGTTGGGTATCATCACGGCGGCAGTACTTAAACTCTACGCGCTGCCTGCTGCAAAACTCACTGCTTTATTTGCTATGAATAGTGTGAAGGATGCGCTTAGTCTGCTCGAATTAGCGCGCCAACGTTGCGATGCCAGTTTGACTGGTTTTGAGCTTATGTCTGAATTTTGTTTGCAGCTAGTAGAACAACATTTTCCAGATTTATCATTGCCGTTTTCTGGGCGTCATCCGCAATATGTATTGATGGAAATTTCGGATAGCGAATCTGAACTGCACGCGATGGCTCAGCTAGAAGCCGTTGCAGCCACTGCTATTGAAAAAGCTTGGGCTGCTGATGCTGTGATTGCAAGCTCACTTTCACAATCGCACAAGTTGTGGGCCATGCGCGAGCATATCTCAATGGCGCAAGCGGCTGAAGGCCTAAATATTAAGCACGATATTTCATTGCCCGTATCGTGCATGGTGGATTTTTTAATTGAGACAGACGCTTTGCTTCAGCACGATTTTCCTGGCTGCAGGATGGTCACCTTCGGCCATCTTGGCGACGGCAATTTACACTACAACGTATCGGCCCCTGTTGGGGAAAAATACGAAACCTTTTTGCAACAGCAAGAAGCGATCAATCTCTGTGTGCATGACAATGTGCACAAGTACGCAGGATCCATCTCTGCTGAGCACGGTTTAGGTGCCCTCAAGCGAGATGAAATCAAACGCTACAAATCCGAGACAGAGCTGGCCATGATGGCCGCCATCAAGCAGGCATTAGACCCGCTTAACCTGATGAATCCGGGCAAAGTCATTTAAGACGACGTATCGATGGTCTGACGCCCGATTCAATTCTGATTCGGAGATGACCATGATAATTTCGACACAACGATTAGCCTGCTGGATGTCATTGATACTTCTAAGCTGTTTACTTTTTACTTCATTCAGCGCACACGCTGTTTATAAATGCTTGCGCAATGGAGCAATTATTTATACCGATCAATCGTGTGATGGAGGTCAACTCTCTCTACCCGAATCACCCGCCTCAGAATCTCATCGCACCAATCAAAACGAATCCCTAGCAAAAGACCGCGCTGAAATATCACGACTACAAAAATCCCGCGAACAACGCGAACGGCAAGAACAACAAATTCGAGATTTATCTGCTCGCGGCGCGGCGGCAAGAGAACGTAAATGTAAATCTCTCGCGCTACAGTTGCGCTGGCGTGAAGAAGATTTTAGGGTTGCGCCACTTCATAAGCAGGACAACGCGCGCACTCGCGTTAGGCGAGCATCTGAAAAATATGCGATGGAATGTCAGTGATAACGATTACCCCGTGAAGGTGATCGTCCAAGAAATCACTTCAGTATGAAGCTCACCACGAGGGCCACCACAAAGAAGGAAAAAACAGTCAGGCGGATTTCGATATCGACGGGTAGCATGATTCCTGGGCTCCGATGTAAGTGAGCAAGTCGGCCAGACATTGGCTAACTGCTCCTTAGAGATATCGACGAACCCTGCGAAAACTTAAGTAATGGGCAGATACATGGGCAGACACCCCTCCCCCTTACTCAGCTACCGTTACTGAGCCGCTGCTCCCGGCTCAGCTTCATCGCCTTCTTTGCGTTTAGCCAGCTTCTCGACGATCTTGCCGTAAGCCGCGCCCAGATAAACAAAGGCAAACATGGGCAAGGTGATTACACAAACGATCACCGCGAAGATAGCCGACAGCACAGCAAACACCAGTCTTAGCCCAGCCGCTACGTCCAATGCATCCAGCGGTTTGTTTATGATGCTCATGCTGCTCTTCACATACGCAATAAAACCAAACGCTGCAGCCTGATCGTATGCAAAAATCAGCCAGCCAACGAATAATAACAAAACGATAAGCCAGCCCACGATGAGCGCAGAGGCAATTGATAGTTTTTTGAAAATACTCAGCAAGGCTTCCACCGCTTACTCCTTGAACCACTCTCAATGTTTAGCTATTTGCAGCACAGGCTGCGCTGATAAGAACTCTGCTCCGCCTTAACTCCAATGAAAGATTCGAACTTTGTTGGCAGACCTTTAAAAAAGGTCGCATTAAATTATGCACATGCTGATTTATTGCGGATTTTAAGACGCGCACGCGCTGCTGTGCAACGCGAGGCCAAGTGAATCAGAGAACAATGAGTAAATCAGTCAGTCAGTCAGAGTTTGGCAAAAACCGCCAATTAGCCCATTAGTGAGCCGCTTCAGTATCAGTTTTACTTGGCTCTGGCTGAAATCCAGGTCCGAATTGGTGATACATGTACTCAAATAAGTCGCGGACCATTTTCGCGTTTACTGCATAGGCTTTTTCGCCATCCACAGATTGAGACGACACTAATTCAGCGCCCACTAGGGCCTCAACTTGCTTATGAACTGCAGGTGCACCCAATTTGGTGGCACTGGCAATTTCTACTACTTTCAAGCTCTGCGGGCTGAAGTCGAGCAAACAGTTGATTATCTGAACCCGCTCTTCGATAGAAAGTGAGCCCAGACGCCGTGCAATTTCCCTAATATCCATAAGTTAACAATAACCTGATTAGCAAAAAACAATTTTATAAGAATACCTAAGTTTCTGGCATTTGATGTGTTCTAACTTCAAAAGAATTTAAAAAGCGAAAACAAACAACATGCAAATCTCGGCAAATTAACCGCGCTGAGAAACTAGTGTTAGTAGTTTAAAAACAAGGAGGTATGAGAACACCAAGAAGAAGAAAGGCCACTCTATTTTAAAAACATCTGAGGGTGATGTTTATTTCTTGGATTGCACTGCGTCATTAGGAGAAGCAACCATTAAGAAAGCTGGGATCATTACTTCTGCTGAGCGCTTCTCACCCGATTTTTGGTCTGTAGAAGTATGGACTGAATATGAAGAATCCACATTCATATTTATTTTTTTTGCGTAAAGCTTCATCAAACGATCAACTTCAAGCTTACCGCCAGCAAAGTAGGCCGCGTGACCCGCTTCAAGAGCAAGAACCTGTTTAGGTGGCATTCCCGTCATGCGAGCAATATCCTGAACACCCAGCCCAAGCTCCTCCCGCCTTTGTTTGAGAATTTCCCCAAGCATGATTTTTTCTTATGGTTGCCTACTCGAACGTAAACTCTTGCACAATTTAGGAGCATTGTCCATATGACCTAGGGGGCAATAACGCAAATCAAAAGGAATATCGTACCAATTTGGTAATTGCTCGATATTCTCAACTCATGCATTAGCCTAAAAATTACAATACTAAAATCATCTAATAATGAACACCGATCATCCATGACCGGTCAGATGCTAAATAGCTAAGTACACGCCGCGTAATGAAACTCTCGGACTCAGGATTTTTCTCAGGCTTTGAATTAGGAATGCTGCTGGAAAATGCTAGGCAGATCAAAGGCTGGACACGTAGTGATGCCGCCCTGCGCATTGGCGTCAGCGAACGACACATAAACTCGATAGAGACTGCGGATTACAGTGGCTTTGGCAATGAAGTTGAAATGCTCAAAATAAAAATGCGCATTTACGCCAAAAAATTAGACATGGGTAGTGACAAAATTCATTCCCTGATTGACTCTACTCTGTCTGAGTTAGATAGAGGCTGACAGCAGTCTGCGTAGCTATGTCTAAGCTTAATGTTTTGGTGTAGCAGGTTTTTTATCAAAGCACATTTTCAAAACCAATTGTTCATTGATTGACTCGGGGTCAGGATACAACCACTGCCCAGGATTTTTTTCTGATGAAGTCACCTTGCCTTGACCTCCCTTATCTGCATAGGCCAATCGCTGATTAACTCTGAGTTTGCCCTTGACGCAATCGAATTGATACAGACGCTTAACTGAATGACTCCCCTCAATCGGCTCAGATAGATCAACCAAACCCCAGACCTGAGAAATGATCCCTTTAGTTTCGACAGTTGAATCAAGATAATAAGTATCACCCCGCGCACTCTTAGTCACCAACTCCCAAGCGGCATGCACTTGACTTGCTGGCAAAAAGAATAACGCCACTAGGAACCATTGCCAACGCGCGCTGAATACATTTTCATTTATTGAAATTTTAGAATCTCGGTTTTCCATATCGATCTCAACATTAATTTGTTTTTACCAGCACCGTTAAAAAAGTCGCTATTGAAAATTACTAATGCATCTTAGCGTTAACGGCAAAGTTGGCCTATGATATGCCCATCTGAATTCATGTGTCAGCACTTGCCATAATGATTATTCACACTGCTACTAATGCTAGCGCAACCCTGGCCCCTACCATGGCGGCCCAGCTACCTGCCGCTAGAGTAATCACCCCCTCGCCTAACCGCGCACCTGAGCCGATACCCGTCGGACCCATTCCTCCGAACTCCGCGGAAAAAATGACTCAGGCTTTTCAAAATGTGGTTGATGAGCTCAACCAACAAATGAAATCAACCAATCGTAATCTTTGGTTTGAAATGGACAGGACGATTAATACCCCCGTGGTTGCCGTTACAGACAAAAATACTGGTGAGCTTGTGCGGCAAATTCCAGCTGAAGCGGTATTGCGAGTTGCGCACTCGATCGAAAATCTGAAAGGCGTCCTCTATAACGCTCAAGCCTAGCAGGAAGCTAGTACTGATTTTGAGTACTTCAATCGTGCATGAAGTCTACTCACGATAAATTGTGGAGTGGCCTGGGAAAAGACCATCAGCATAGTGTGCGTAAGCCAACCAAAAGTCACGAAAACGTGAGATAACACTTAGTAGACTTAAGAATACAGATTTAACTTGCCTAATAAGTAATTACATCTCTGGACTTAAGCAGTTAACTCATTTCATCCTTGAAAATAAATTGCAAAGTGGTATACGATAATTCCAGAGGTATTCGGCTTCACAATCCAAATTCCACCGAACTAAAAAATAAAACCAAGGCCGTGGGCTGTAGCGGAAGAATAGCGACTTAGATTTGCATTCTTAAGCTCAGCATAATTTGCCAAACAACGTATCTGGCATAGGAAGAGACACAATAATGGCGCAAATCTTGTTAGAAACATACCTGGGAACCCAACAGTTTGACGACTTCTTAGATCAGTTCTATGACTCCGTCACACAGCACGATCTTATTAAGCATTTTTTTATCGTCGCTAAAAAGCCCGCAGTAGTCCAAGACTTAAAAAGATATTGGCCTTACTTACTACCCAAATCGACTCTCGAATACAGAAAACCTGCGACACCAACTTCATCGCACGAGATCCAACTACCTGAGCGCCAATTCTCTGAGATAGTCATTATGATGACTAAGCTATTTCGTGAATTGAAATTCAACTCAGAACATGCACCTCAATTGATTCATGAGATTTTAGAACTCATAGAAGAAACAAGAAGTCAGACAGCGGATACCGCATCAACCACGTTGGAAGGAAAAGATATCGATCCTGAGATTCTTCACCTTTTTCTAAAGCGCCACAAAATACAGTCAGAGGTAATGCCATCCAAAGCATTAAAGACCGGCAAAGGACTTGAGCATGAATCATGGATCAGGCTTGATCACGAAGAAAAAGAAATACTCATTTACGGAAAAATTTTTATTAAAGGTCAGGCTTTCGATGATCAATTAACTGAGATCGTAGAAAAACAAGCTGAGAG
>JBEDHZ010000042.1:0-12089 GCA_041173845.1 Pseudomonadota bacterium | reverse complement strand
GTTAGGCAGCTGACAACAGAGCGCGATTTTCGGGGCTTGTGCTACTGGGTAACAGGTATAATCGTTGGCTATGAACGACCGGGCCGATCCTCAGCTTGATTCCCTGCGTATTCCGCCCCATTCCATTGAGGCGGAGCAATCGGTACTGGGCGGGCTGCTGCTCGATAATGCAGCTTGGGACAAGATCGCTGACTTCGTCAGTTCGGAAGATTTTTATCGTTATGATCACCGGCTGATCTTTCAGCACATTGCGCGGCTGATCAACAGCGCCAAGCCTGCTGATGTGATCACCGTGTTCGAGTCGCTGTCCTCCGCTGCCAAGGCTGAAGAGGTGGGTGGTGTCGCCTACCTGAATGCGCTGGCACAAAATACGCCGTCCGCTGCCAACATCCGTCGCTATGCGGAAATCGTCCGTGATAGAGGGATACTGCGCAAGCTGATCACGGTCGCTGATGATATTTCCGGTTCGGCCTTCAACCCGCAGGGTAAGGAAGTCAAGCAGATGCTTGACGAAGCAGAATCGAAAATTTTTTCAATTGCTGAAGAAGGTGCTCGTGGTTCACAGGGTTTTCAGGAAATCCAGCCGTTGCTCACGCAAGTGGTTGAGCGCATTGATGAACTTTATAACCGCGAAAACCCGAACGACATTACTGGAGTACCCACAGGATTTGTTGATCTCGATCGCATGACCTCTGGCTTGCAGCCGGGTGATTTAATCATCGTGGCCGGTCGTCCCTCTATGGGTAAAACAGCATTCTCGGTAAACATTGGCGAGCATGTATCCACTGATAGTGGTTTGCCAGTCGCCATATTTTCTATGGAGATGGGTGGCTCTCAGTTAGCGATGCGTATGCTGGGTTCGGTGGGGCGACTTGATCAGCATCGTTTGCGAACAGGTCGCTTGAATGATGAAGATTGGCCGCGTTTGACTCACGCTATTCAGAAAATGAACGATGCGCAAATTTTTATCGATGAAACGCCAGCGTTGTCATCAATTGAGTTGCGTGCACGTTCGCGTCGATTAGCAAGACAATGTGGAAAACTAGGTTTGATCATTGTCGATTACCTTCAGCTTATGTCAGCTAACTCGCCCGGTGAAAATAGGGCGACAGAAATTTCTGAAATTTCGCGAAACTTAAAAGGATTGGCGAAAGAATTGAATTGTCCAGTGATCGCTTTATCGCAGCTTAATCGCTCGCTAGAACAACGCCCTAACAAGCGACCTGTGATGTCTGATCTGCGAGAGTCGGGCGCTATTGAGCAAGATGCCGATTTAATCCTCTTTATTTATCGCGATGAAGTGTACAACCCAGATTCACCTGAAAAAGGTATGGCTGAAATCATTATTGGCAAGCAGCGTAATGGTCCCATCGGCAGCGTTCGCATGACCTTTTTGGGGCAGTACACAAAATTTGAAAACTACACAGGCAGTGCGCCAGTGTATGGATCAGAGTAATTTTTACATAAAATATTTCCAGAGCAAGGAGCAGATATGTTTGGACGTCTGATGCCCACTGAGGGCAAGTTCTTTGAGTTTTTCATTCAGCACGGAGAGTTGTGCGTGAAGGGTAGTAAAGAGCTTGTTTCTTTGATGACGAATTTTGATGATCTCGAGCATCGTGTGCATGCGATTGAAACGATAGAAAAGCAAGCAGACAAAGTTACTCACTCGGCACTGGAATTGCTGCATAAAACATTTATTACGCCACTCGATCGGGAAGATATTCACCATCTAATTAATCGTATGGATGATATTCTTGATCTTATGGAAGATGTGGCACAGACCATTTCACTCTATGACATCAAGGCCATTACACCTGAGGCTAAACGCTTAGCGGAACTTTGTCAGGCATGTTGTGAGAAAGTTTTGGCGAGCGTTTCACTACTGCATAACATGGACAATGCACGCGAAATGTTAGCTATCTGTGCTGAAATTGATCGCCTGGAATCGGATGCTGATCATGTGATGCGTGCTGCGATGTCTAAGCTTTTTCGGGAAGAGCCGGATGTTCGTAATTTGATCAAATTGAAAGCAATTTACGAACTTCTCGAAACAGTGACTGATCGTTGCGAAGACGTTGCCAATATTGTTGAAGGCATCATCGTTGAAAACGCTTAAATCGCCATCCATCACTCAGCGACTCTAACGCATGCAAACTCTGAACATTAGTATTTATGTGCTGGGCTTTTTGATTATTCTGGCCTTGCTTTTCGATTTCATGAATGGTTTTCATGATGCCGCGAATGCGATTGCTACCGTCGTGTCGACGGGTGTATTGAAGCCTTCTCATGCAGTCATGATGGCGGCGTTTTTTAACTTTGTCGCGATTGCAGTATTCCAGCTTAAAGTGGCGACCACGGTCGGTAAGGGCACCATTGATCCCATGGTGGTTGATCACTATGTAGTGTTTGGTGCTCTGGTTGGCGCTATCGTGTGGAATTTTATTACCTGGTACTACGGCATCCCTTCATCCTCTTCGCATGCGCTGATTGGTGGCCTGGTGGGAGCTGCAGTCGCAAAAGCAGGAACGAGCTCGCTAATCTCTGCCGGCCTGATTAAAACGGTCATCTTCATTGTGCTATCACCATTGCTGGGATTATTTTTTGGATCGTTGATGATGCTTCTTGTTTCGTGGGTGTTTGTTCGCAGCACGCCACAGCATGTGGACAAATGGTTTAGGCGCATGCAATTAGTATCTGCTTCCATGTACAGCTTGGGCCATGGTGGAAACGATGCGCAAAAAACCATGGGCATTATTTGGATGTTGTTGATTGCGTCGGGAGCTGCGGCCGCCAGTGATCCATTACCCACTTGGGTGATTGTGAGCTGCTATCTTGCTATTGGGATGGGTACTTTGTTTGGCGGCTGGCGTATCGTTAAGACGATGGGACAGAAAATTACTAAGTTAAGGCCAGTGGGTGGTTTTTGTGCTGAGACAGGTGGAGCGATTACCTTATTTTTGGCGACTTCTTTAGGTATTCCCGTATCAACCACTCACACTATTACCGGCGCTATCGTCGGCGTTGGGTCGTCACGCAAACTGTCGGCAGTGCGCTGGGGTATAGCGGGTAATATTGTATGGGCATGGGTTTTTACCATACCCGCATCTGCATTTATGGCGGCGATTGCATGGTGGGTAGGTAAACAGTTTTTGTAATCACGACGTAATCGTTAATTACTAATACCACTGCTTACCTTCCGCATGTTCTAGCCATATCTAGGTTAGAGCACATCACTTGCGTGATCCGCCAGTCGTGAACGTTCGCCGCGTGCCAAGGTGATGTGGCCGCTGTGCCCCCAACCTTTGAATCTATCCACGACATACGTCAAGCCACTCGATCCCTCTGTCAGGTAAGGCGTATCGATCTGAGCGATGTTTCCAAGGCAGACGATTTTTGTCCCAGGACCAGCACGCGTGACGAGTGTTTTCATTTGTTTGGGCGTGAGATTTTGTGCTTCGTCGATAATGAGATATTTGTTGACGAAGGTACGGCCACGCATGAAGTTTAAGGACTTTATCTTGATACGCGAACGTATCAATTCTTGCGTCGCAGCGCGTCCCCATTCACCTGCGTCAGAGTCCGACTTATTCAACACTTCAAGGTTGTCATCAAAGGCACCCATCCAAGGCGACATTTTTTCTTCTTCTGTGCCGGGTAAAAAACCAATATCTTCACCCACAGGGACAGTTACGCGAGTGACGATAATTTCGTTATATGTTTTGGATTCCAGCACTTGTGCCAGACCTGCGGCCAGCGCCAACAACGTTTTTCCTGTTCCTGCCTGACCGAGTAAGGTCACGAAATCACAGTCGGGATCCATTAGCAGATTGAGCGCAAAATTTTGTTCGCGATTACGCGCGGTAATACCCCACACATTATTTTTGTTATGGCCATAATCGCGTAGCGTTCGCAGTACGGCTGTCTTGCCATTGATTTGCGTTACTTGTCCGTAAAATGAAGGCTCTCCATTACGCGGCTCCATGTAAACAAACTGGTTGACGAGCATGGATGGAACTTGTGGCCCGGTTACGCGATAAAAAGTGCTGCCATAGCCTTGACGCGATTCCTGCCAAGATTCCATACCTTTACCGTGACGATTCCAGAAATCATCCGACAGCGGCAAAATGCCGGAATACAGAAGATCGGTATCTTCTAATACATGGTCATTGAAATATTCTTCCGCGGGCAAACCCAAAGCGCGAGCTTTAATGCGCATGTTGATGTCTTTAGACACCAAAACCACGGGGCGCTCAGGTTGTTGCTCTTGCAGAGCACGCACGACTCCCAGAATTTGATTATCGGCTTTGCCTTCAGGTAGACCTTCGGGAAGCGTCCAACGACCTAGTCGTGTTTGAAAAAATAAACGTCCGGCAGCGTCTTTATTGCCTAATTTATTCAGCGCAATGCCGGAATCAATCGTGTCCTCTGAAATGTCAGCAACCAGTGCATCTAGCGAGCGTGACACTTGACGCGCATTACGCGCTACTTCGGACATGCCTTTTTTATGATTGTCGAGTTCTTCCAATGTGATCATCGGAAGATAAATGTCATGCTCAGCAAAACGAAACAGAGACGTTGGGTCGTGCATTAAAACGTTGGTGTCCAGCACAAACAGCTTAGTGATTCCGCGCTTGCCTGAAGTGCGACTGGTGTGTGACTTGGTGCTCGTATCGTTACGTGACCGACGTGCTGGGGGACTGTCGTGTATCGGCGCTTCAGTTTTAGTGCGTGCTTGAGGTGGAGATACCGTCACCGTCGGTGCTGTAGTCACCAGCGCGATTGCTGGTTTAACGGATTTGCCTTTTTCTGCCTTGGGATAATCAACCGGGGAGAGCAGTGCTGCGGGTTTGTTTGGCATTTTAGGCAGGGGCATCAGGACCTCAGACTTAAATTAAAGGGAAATGTGTGTCGAAAACGAATGTACTGCAGGGAATAAAACAGAAAAGGCTGTTTAAGCAAAAGGACGTCATCCTTTTTCTTAAACAGCCTTGAACGCGAATAATCTTTGAGATTCAATTGGTTAGCTTATTTCAACCCAAACTTTGAACAAATTCCAGAACTTCATCAACATGGCCAGGAACTTTTACTCCACGCCATTCTTTCACTATTTTACCGGCAGCGTCAATAATAAATGTTGAGCGCTCAATCCCACGTACTTTTTTACCGTACATAGATTTCATGACGATGACATCAAACATGTTGCAGACCGTTTCGTCCGAGTCGGAAATCAATTCGAACGGCAATTCGAGTTTAGATTTAAAACCATCATGTGAACGGATACTGTCTCGGCTGATGCCGATAATCTCTGTGCCAGCCTTTTGAAACTTGGAGTAGAGCTCGCGAAACTGAAGGCTTTCAGTAGTGCAGCCTGGTGTATTGTCTTTGGGGTAGAAGTACAACACCAAATTCTTGCCTCGGTACTGGGACAACTGAAATGGCGTCGTACCCGTAATTTGGGCGGAAAAATCCGGTACGGTCATGTTCAGAATGGACGGACGTTCACTCAACTCATTCTCCTGGTGGGACTGCTATTAAGGCTGACCGGGAAGAATGACCGCCAGCGCCACTTTTCTACCCTCAGCCATCAAAATATTATAAGTTCGGCAAGCTGCTTGATTATCCATGCATTCAACGCCCACTCTTTGAGCCATCAGCTGGGCTGTTAAACGAGCTGCGACAAACCGCTGTCGTTGACCTGTACCCAAAATGACAAGATCAGGCTTCATACTTCCCAATAGCTCGAAATCCGAAGGCTGCAAATCCTCAAAGGAACTGACTTGCCAGGGCTGCGGAGCTGATTCGGGCAAAACGACCAAACTGTGAGCAAAACGCTGGGCATTAATCTCTATCCAGTCGTCTTCGTAGCCGGTAACGGTTTGATATTGCTGGGTCTGGGTGGAATGCAACTTCATGGTGAGACCGATTTTATCGCGATCGGCACAGCTAAGGGGTTTCGCATTGGTAAAGCACGCCAATTTGGGGCAAAATGCTTGTTTTATCGCGGTGCAACACCCACTGAGTGCACGCGCTAACCAGGGCGAACGACAGCTGTGAAACTAATCCAAAAATCCAAAAAACTGGCCGATGTTTGTTACGACATCCGTGGACCTGTGCTTGAGAAAGCACGTCAGATGGAAGAAGAAGGCCAAAAAATCATCAAACTGAATATTGGCAACCTCGCGCCATTTGGTTTTGATGCGCCTGACGAGATTGTGCGCGACATGATCCGCAATATGGGTAATGCGGCAGGCTATACCGATTCCAAAGGTTTGTTCGCCCCTCGCAAGGCGATCATGCATTACACCCAAGAAAAGAAAATTACTGGGGTAACGATTGATGATATTTACTTAGGCAATGGCGCATCTGAATTAATCGTGATGGGCATGAATGCGTTGCTTAACACAGGTGATGAGGTATTAGTTCCAGCGCCAGACTACCCTTTGTGGACAGCGGCAGTAAGTCTTTCAGGCGGTAAGCCCATTCATTACATGTGTGATGAACAAGCCGACTGGTTTCCCGATATCGATGACATCAAAAAGAAAATAAATTCGAATACGCGTGCCATCGTTGTAATCAATCCAAACAATCCCACTGGTGCTCTGTATCCGGTCGAGTTATTGCAAGAGTTAGTTGAGTTAGCACGGCAACATCAACTGATCATTTTTGCAGATGAAATTTACGATAAAGTTCTTTATGAAGGTGAAACACATACATCACTGGCATCACTCGCTGATGATGTGTTGTTCATTACTTTTAATGGGCTCTCAAAAAATTATCGTTCTTGCGGTTATCGTGCTGGTTGGATGGTGGTTTCAGGTGAAAAGAAACACGCAAAGGATTACATCGAAGGTTTGAATATGTTGGCGTCGATGCGATTGTGCGCTAATGTGCCAGGGCAGTACGCTATTCAAACTGCCCTCGGTGGCTACCAGAGTATTAATGATTTAGTGGGCCCAGGTGGTCGCTTGCTCAAGCAGCGTGACACGGCGCATAAATTGTTGACTGATATTCCTGGTGTGACATGCGTCAAACCGAAATCAGCGCTGTACATGTTTCCGCGACTTGATCCCAAAATGTATCCCATCAAAGATGATCAGCAATTTGCTTATGATCTCTTGGCGGAAGAGCGCGTACTGATTGTGCAGGGTACAGGATTTAATTGCCCAACCCCCGATCATTTCCGCGTTGTGTTCCTGCCTAACGTGGATGATCTTTCCGTGGCCATTGGTCGCATTGCTCATTTCCTTGATGGCTATCGCCGTCATCATGCCCACGCCTGAAGTGCGTAACTAACCTTAGCGTCGCTTAGTAAACAATGAAACCGATCAAAGTAGGCTTGCTTGGCATAGGTACCGTAGGTGCAGGTACTTTTACTGTTCTCAAACGCAATCAAGAAGAAATCCGGCGACGAGCAGGGCGTGAAATAGAAATTGCCATGGTCGCTGATTTAGATACTGAGCGCGCCAAGGCGATTGTCGGTAGCGGTGTCGTGGTGGTTAAGGATGCCCATCAAATAGTTGATAACCCCGATATCGATATCGTTATTGAATTGATCGGTGGCTATGGCATAGCGCGCGAGCTAGTGATGAAGGCCATCGCGAATGGTAAACACGTTGTAACAGCGAATAAGGCTTTGCTAGCAACGCATGGGACCGAAATTTTCCGTGCGGCGCAAGAGCGCGGCGTCATGGTGGCGTTTGAGGCGGCAGTAGCAGGCGGCATCCCCATTATTAAAGCTCTGCGTGAAGGCTTAACGGCTAATCGTATTCAATGGATAGCCGGCATTATCAATGGGACTACCAATTTCATTTTGTCTGAGATGCGCGATAAGGGATTGGATTTTGATGTTGTGCTCAAAGAGGCACAACGTTTGGGCTATGCCGAGGCCGATCCTACGTTTGATATCGAGGGAGTTGATGCTGCGCACAAGGCAACCATCATGTCGGCGATTGCCTTCGGTATTCCAGTGCAGTTCGATAAAGCCCACGTAGAGGGTATTACTAATTTGCAGGCGTCAGATATTCGCTATGCAGAAAAATTGGGCTACCGTATCAAATTATTGGGCATCACCAAACGTGTAGCAAACGGTATCGAATTGCGCGTTCATCCCACATTAATACCTACTAATCGATTGATTGCTAACGTCGAAGGTGCCATGAATGCCGTGCTAGTGCAGGGTGATGCCGTCGGTGCTACGTTGTACTACGGCAAGGGCGCAGGCGCTGAACCCACAGCTTCTGCAGTTATTGCTGATTTAGTCGATATCACGCGTTTAGCTACGGCTGATCCTGAACATCGCGTGCCGTATCTTGCGTTTCAACCGAATGAAATGTCGGATACGCCGATACTCCCCATGTCGGAGATTACCACCAGCTACTACCTACGCATCTGTGTCGCCGATAAGCTTGGTGTAATGGCCGATATCACACGTATTCTTGCTGACGGTGCCATTTCTATCGATGCCATGTTGCAGAAAGAGCCCGCCGATGGCGAGACTCAGACTGACATCATCATCCTTACTCATCAAACACAAGAAAAACATGTTGATCGGGCCATCGCAGCGATCGAAGCTTTATCAACCGTGGTTGCCAAAGTCACGCGCATACGTTTGGAAGAACTGAGCTAAGAAAAAATTTCACTTAAGCTCTTACTTCACTGACTAGTATGCAGTAATCTGCATTAGCTTAGCCGGTTGGCGCCTTGCTTAAGCGAATCTGCAAATTCTTTCATAACGTTTCCGAAGACCGATGCAGTAATACTGTATTTTGATATACTCCATTGCAGCTTTACCAAGTCTACTTGGGTAATATCGCCGCCACCGTTAAGCGCATTAATCTGATTTATAACATCTACCTCGCCTTTGCTCAATGAGCCATTTGCTGAGGTAATGTATTCACCAAGCTGATCTAGTGTGGCTCTTGAAAGTGCCATCGTATTTCCCCTTTAATTTATTTTTCTTACTGCAAATAGCTGCATGACGCGCTGAGCGCCTGCAACGGCTCGTTGTGCTGCATTGATATCCGCGTATACTTCAACTGAATTCAGTTGCTGCTGATTTTTTTCTAATCGTTGAGAAATTTCATATAAGCGTTGAGAAATTTCACTTTCTAGCTGTCCTGTGCTGTCGTTATGCAAGGCTTCTTGCAACACTGAGATGAATATTTTTTCGTCTTCAATCATCTTGATATCCTAAATCGCTCGCTACCCTCAAAAATTATTTCGCTATCTTTTACTATCATGAGTGTGTTTCCATTCACATCGCCACCACGAGTGATTCGATCACCATTTTCAGTGATAACAAACGGTGTTGTGCCCCCCACAATCGCTTGCACATTCACGGGCGGTTTTCTCGTCGCAAGTTTGAATACAGCCTTTACTGGTAGAAGTTTGCCGTAGCGTTCAGTAAAATTAATAATTAAGTTTTCCCAGCGACGCATGTCGTCATCAGTAAGCGCACCACGAAGAATAAATTCAGGTTGCTTATCGATGATTTGTATTTTTTTCAAAAGGCCGGATGCCGCAAGCTGATCTTGTAGTAGCTGAGGCAAATCTTCAGCCATCACAATAGAAGCATTCACGCGTTTGATTCCTGGAAAAGTCGTTTGCAATAAATCCATTACCGCATCGCGCGTTCGCTGGGTTAAAACAGCGCCTTCAATAGTGAGTACGCCACCGCTAACACTTTCAACCTTTAGCTTCGCGCTTGCTGGATCAATTCTTTCGGAGAGTAAGGTGGCGGCAGCGGCAGATAAATCGGCATCAACTTGTAAATCAATTTGCGGTGGCGGAGTTAAGGTTTCTAGCACCGTTGTCAGTGCTACTTTGCTTGCTTGATCAGGTACAAAACCTTTTATCAATAAGCGGCGATCGCGAGTCACGATGACTTCAACCGATGAGCCGGCAGCAGTGGTGCCAAGGATTTGTCGGACTTTGTGAAGATTAGGTGGATCCGGTAAAGCTGGCTTAGGGCTAGCTTCCAATGTCTTCGCTGGTTGGTTTGGATGATTAACCAACCAGGCCGCAAGCGTAATACCGGCGATACCCATTACGGTAAGTGCGGTGATTGATGTGATCAGCGCAGCTTTAGCTCGACGGCGCGGCTTTTCATCAGCGGAATTATTTTGTACGGAACCACTATTTTCAGTGCTGGTGGACGCTGCAGTTGGAGCAGCTGGTGGGGGCATGATAGACACAACGTCGGTTGGGTCTGGCCATTCTGCATCTACATCATCAACCGATATCCAAATACCACCCATCTCCACGGGCATACCCAATCCCAGTGGGAAACTTTCTGTAATTTCATTGCCTTGTGCATCACAGACTTTGCCATCCAAGGGAGTAATGGTTAGCTGCTCACCATCAAAACTCAACTGGGCGTGTCGTCCCAACATTTTTGGGCCGCTAAGGATGACTTCGCATTCATCACCTTCACCAAGCTCATAGTCCCCTGGAGCAACGTGAAGTCGGCTTCCCGCTTGGGGTCCAAAGAGCACACGCAATTCTATGCGCGCTTGTAAGGTTTCAAGACTAGGTTCGAGTTTCATTGTGGTTTTTAGTAATTATTTGATAATATTAGTCACGTCATCACTGAATCAACTTAAGAAAAAAATCTATGTCTATACAAACTGAAATCCGTGGCCCGATTTTGATCATTCGTCCAGAGGGCAGCTTGAATAAGGCTATTTCCAGCGAGCTGGAAGAATTGCTGACCAATGAACTCGACGAAGGTTTTCGCCAGATCGTGTTTGATTTTTCCCTGATTAATCAAATATCCAGTGATGGTCTGCGTGTCGTTCTTTACTTGGTGAACGAAGTGCGATCCTTGGAAGGGGATGTCGTCGCGACAGGTATGCTGGAGCAGGTCGAAACGGCCTTGGAAGTGGCGGGATTCTTTAATTTGATTGAATCGTTCCCCGACATAGACACCGCCATTGAATCGCTGCTCGAAGTTGACCAAGACAGCGATTAAGCTTGTCGCGAATTTAACGAGTAAAGTCATTGTATTCACCCTAATTCCACCCGCGACAGTGGCTGTATATTGATATCTTGAGTTAATTCTTGATAAGAGAGAACCGGAAGCTCATACAAATCTTGTTCAATCATTTTTCGTATATAATTCCTCACCATATTCATTGCTATACCGTAAAGCCACGTTGATAACTTGGAATCTCCACGAAAACAGTGAATAGTGCGTGCGGCCTCTGCGAATGCTTGTTGAGTAATATCGGCAGCATCTTCAGCTTGATCAATATATCGAATAACGAACCGATATAGACGCTTTTGATGTTCCTTCATTAATTCTTTGAATAATATTTCCTGATCTCGCTCGGATGGGGGAGTATCACTTTCGTCAGCATAGATTGGCCGTGCGGCTCTTTTTGGTACTGGCAGTTCAAGCGATTCTTCTGGTTCCTGATCGTCATATTCATCGTCGGTTATTTCACCAAAATGGATATCGACATCTTCTTTTAAAATATCGTTGAGATCATCGGCACTTAAAGGATCTTCTAGGTAGGCTTCGGCACTAAAAACGGGATTCGCGCTCATGGAGCTGCTCCTATCGCGGACTATGACCTTTGAAAAACCAAGAACCCTCTGTTTCATGCTGAGACAAATCTGATCTTTTTTTATGGAAAGAAAAAACTCGAACCCAGATCAAAAAACTTCAGAAACTACCTAATTCGTGGGATTGACAAACGCAGATTAGTGCGAGTTGGGTACCATAAAAATTGAAATGCCAAATTGGTCAGTTGGCATTCGTAAAACTCATGTGCCCGAATTTGATTTGAAAAAAGTGCTGTTTACTGCGACTTAGGGTTGCAGTAGATCAAGACGGCTGTTTGAATTTACTGATGCTTGTTTGCGCAATCTATTTAGTTGCGTTTAAGAATTGCCGTGCTACCGCTATCTGTAAGGAATCAAGACTTATGGATATTAGTTTCATGGAATAGCACTCGGGATGCGCTTGCATTTCGCTGTTTGGGAATGCCATCGGCGCTGTTCTCGGCACGAAATGCTATGCGCCTCTTATAATGGCGTTTATTTCATTGCTGAAACTCTTTGGACATGCACTACATATCGACTCG
>JBEDHZ010000041.1:0-12123 GCA_041173845.1 Pseudomonadota bacterium | reverse complement strand
ATACACGGTTAGGTGATCCAGTTTCTCGCGTACTCCAAGTGCCGAGCGTTTACTGCTCATATTGCCTCCCAGAAGATGAAATCGTTTTGCGCCTGTCTGAATAGAATGAACAATCATCAAATGTCGACTCAAGGAACCGAAGCCGAGTGAGTCATAGGCGGGGTCGTGGGCTGTGATCAAAGAAAAAACATCATCCCCAAATCGACACGCCAATGTTCCTGCACCCAAGCCTTTATCTGAATTAACCAGTCCGACAATACCGTGCGAGCGGATGATGCTAAGTAGTTGCTTAGTCATTTGTGTGTCGAGAGCGGATAGCTTTTCCTTGCCTGCCATGCGTGAGTGATTGAATCCGACGATCTTTAATAAGGCTTCTTCACTGACTTGATTCCCCGCATGGACACTGTGATTAAAACTAGTTAATTCCCGTTGTGCGCGGATGAGATGTTTTTTTATTGATTTGCGTGTGGCTTTTCCAAGTTGATTCAAATAATTTTGTTCATCGCTAGGCAGAGTAATCACAATATCTTCGGTGCATGCCCAGCGTAGGTTCGCTCGAGATAGAGGCTGTTGAGGTGGGACGACAGCATGAAAGTCGATACGATTTATTTGCTCATCGTTCGCAAAAACATATTCGCAAAAATAGTCGATCTCTTTTTTTTTCAGGCGCATGCCTTCATTCACTACCTTTAGCGACTGTCCCAGTTTTTTAAATAAAAAAATCGATTCAGGTTTATTTGAATTATTTTCTTTTGTCCATTTGACATAGGTACTAGTTTCAGAAAGATTGGTTAAGTTTAGTGTGGCTAGGGAAGAGTGTAGATTGCCATACAGATCATCTAGCGCTGCTGCCGCAAAGTCAGGTATGCAATGTCGGTAGATGGATTCTGACGCGGTGAGTTTTGTGCGAGTGGTCGGCGAGCGGGTTAGTGACATAGCGAGGGTTTTTCCTGAGGACGTTGAGACTATCTGATTGAATGACTTCGCCCTCTGGGGGCAAATTCCACATCGTTGATAGGTCATCAATCGTGGTCGAATTGGGCTGAGCCAGTTAGAACTAGCCGAAGCTTTGGGTGGCTAATGCTTGATGGCGATCGCGAAATGCACATTTTGCGCCGTGCTTTTTTGGCAAAACACGATGAGTATTAGACTTGGTTACCCAAACTGGCTAGACTCTTGGACTTTTTCCCCGAATGCAATGATGGATTCAGGCAAACTTCAATCAGATGATGATGATCAGGCACAGGACGCAACGTCGTCGGCCTTGGT
The DNA here is from genome assembly GCA_041173845.1 of Pseudomonadota bacterium. Taxonomy (GTDB): domain Bacteria; phylum Pseudomonadota; class Gammaproteobacteria; order Burkholderiales; family Burkholderiaceae_D; genus Pernthalerella. The sequence continues at coordinate 10,854 of JBEDHZ010000041.1, read as the reverse complement.
ATCTAGTGAACAGATCGCGCACGAAGTAGCGCGCCGGCGGACGTTCGGCATCATTTCTCACCCGGACGCTGGTAAGACCACGCTGACTGAAAAGCTGCTGCTCTTTTCAGGTGCTATTCAGCTCGCGGGTACGGTCAAGGCGCGTAAGAGCGGACGTCATGCAACGTCTGACTGGATGGAAATCGAAAAGCAGCGCGGCATTTCTGTCGCCAGTTCGGTCATGCAATTCGAGTATCGCGATCACGTCGTTAACTTACTCGATACCCCCGGGCACCAAGACTTTTCTGAAGATACCTATCGCGTACTGACCGCAGTCGACTCGGCACTGATGGTTATTGATGCGGCCAAGGGTGTGGAAGCACAGACGATCAAATTGCTGAATGTCTGTCGCATGCGCAATACGCCTATCATTACTTTCATGAACAAGATGGATCGCGAGACGCGTGATCCACTCGAACTACTCGATGAACTCGAGTCGGTACTGGAAATTCAATGCGCACCGGTGACTTGGCCTATAGGTATGGGTAAGTCGTTTCGCGGTGTCTACCATTTAATGCGTGACGAGATTATGTTGTTCACGCCCGGGAGTGAGAAAGCTGATCAAGAGTTTGAGGTTATCAAAGGTTTAGATAATCCACGTTTGGCTGAGATGTTCCCAATGGAAATCGAGCAATTAAAAATGGAGGTGGAGCTAGTTCATGGCGCTTCTCATCCTTTCGATCTCGAGGCTTTTTTGAGCGGGAAACAAACACCGGTATTTTTTGGTTCAGCGATTAATAACTTTGGTGTGCGCGAGATTTTGAATGCCTTACTTGATTGGGCGCAGCCACCCAAAGAGCGTGACGCCACCGTGCGTAATGTGCGGCCGGACGAGCAACCTTTCTCTGGCTTTGTTTTTAAGATTCAGGCGAATATGGATCCTGCACATCGCGATCGTATTGCTTTTCTGCGCGTCTGTTCAGGGCACTTCGAGCGCGGTATGAAAATCCGCCATTTGCGCCTTGATAGAGAAATTAAGGTGTCCTCTGTTGTGACGTTCATGGCGTCTTCGCGCGAGCAAGTCGAAGAAGCCTATGCAGGCGATATCATTGGTTTGCCGAATCACGGGAATATGCAAATTGGCGATAGTTTTTCTGAGGGTGAGCCGCTGCAGTTCACCGGCATCCCTTATTTCGCGCCAGATTTCTTCCGTTCAGTCCGAATTCGTAATCCACTCAAAATTAAGCAGCTTCACAAAGGCTTGCAGCAGCTAGGCGAAGAGGGTGCGGTTCAGGTTTTTAAACCCATGCACGGCGGTGAATTAATTTTAGGTGCTGTGGGTGTTCTGCAGTTTGAGGTCGTGGCCAGCCGTTTATTGAATGAATACGGTGTGGACGCTGTGTTCGAGGGCACGAGTATTAATAGTGCACGTTGGGTATCCTGCGATGACAAACGTATGTTTGCCGATTTTGAAAAATCGTCGGCGGGGGCCAATCTCGCTCATGATGCAGCGGGTAACTTAGCCTATTTAGCTAGTTCGGGCGTCAATCTGAAGCTCACCCAAGAACGCTGGCCTGGAGTCACATTCCATGCCACGCGGGAACACGCCATTAAAGTCGGCTAATACCGACCTTCCTCCCAAGCTATCCTCGTTGTTATCGCAGCGGGGATGCTTTCAGCTTTCTGATTCGTAGAGAGTTATAAGAAACAAATTATGCCTTTGAGGCATCTCAATCAGATTCTGCACGTTGGTAATTACACTACGTGTATCCGAGGTACAGGCTGCAATTACAGAAACATATCATTGTTCATGTGGACCTCGGTCATGGAGGAGATTTTGTTAGCTTTTCGGAGGCCGCACATGCTTACAGTCACTTATTCAATTGTTGCGCTCGAGTTAGAGCAAAAAAAAGTACGCTGGACCTTTTCTTCGCTTCAGAAATACATACGTAACAGTATTCGAAATTTTCGTGCCGCAGGTGGTGTTGATTCAGAGCAGTTAGTCAATAGAATTTCGCAATTTGAGCAATATTGCCAACAGCGACGGATGGCGGTATTTCTGATACCCGTTTTAAAAAAATGTACTCACGAAGCAGATGTCTTACTCGATGAGTTAGAAAAACTCAACGCTGCGAGTGTTACTTTGGTTAAGTCATTGCAGCAACGATTGCAATTGGCACTGACTAAGGGTGCTGCAATGATAGAAGAGTTATGTGCTTCGCTCGAACAGTGTTGCGTGAATTTTTGTCAGCGTTTAAATCGAGAGGAAGAGTTAGTCAAACTCGCTGAGCGTGTTATCCCGACCGAAGCTTGGTTTGGATTGGCCACTATCTTTTTATCAGAGCACGCAAGTAAATCACGTACCCCAATGCCAATTATGTTTGATGACGACGATGAAGGAAGTACTGATTGAAATGATACGGATTAGTTATCGGTAAGGCTTGCATATCTATCCAATGTTTGGCATGGTTCTGGGAAAGTTATTTACCTTAGAGCCATGCCAAAATTTCTTCGATTTACGACACTGTCGCTACGCGACCTGGTAATTACTTTCGGCCCGCCGCTGTTGCTTGTCATTCTCGTCGGTGTGATTGCCTACCGAATCATCGATCCTTCACCTCCCAAAGTAGTCACCCTTTCCGCCGGTCAAGAAAGTAGTGCGTATGAAAATCTGGCCAAGCGCTACGCAGCCGTTTTGGCCAGAGAGGGTATACAAGTTAAGGTCGTTCGATCCGAAGGCTCGTATGAAAATCTGGAGCGCCTGAAAGATACCGATTCAGGTATCGACATTGCTTTTGTTCAAAGTGGCTCCACGGATTTAGTACAGGCAGAAAAAATTGGTCTGATTTCGCTCGGGAGTTTGTTTGTTGAGCCGGTGTGGCTTTTCTATCGAGCAGAGTCCAAGCTTGATCATCTGCGCCAGTTTCGACATTTAAAAATTAATGTGGGACCCACGGGCACCGGTGTCCCTCAGTTATTCGGAAAGCTGTTAGTGGCTAATGGTGTTAATCCATCTCATCTTGCGTTGAGTGACATGGAGAACACTGCCGCCACAGTCGCTTTGTTGTCTGGAAAAATCGATGGCATGGTGTTTAGTTCAGCCCCAGAAGGTTTGTTAATTCAAATGCTGTTGCAAACCCCAGGCATACGTTTGTTTAGTTTTTCTCAGGCGGAGGCGTATTCACGCCGTTTCCCATTCCTTTCAAACGTGACTCTTCCTAAGGGCATTATCAATTTGGGTCGTAATCAGCCATCGCATGATATTCAGCTGATTGCGCCTACTGCTACTTTGGTTGCGCGCGAAGATTTGCATCCAGCGCTCATTGATTTGTTCGTTCAAGCGGCAGCCGAGATTCATGGAGCACCAGGCTGGTTTCAACGACGTGGTGATTTTCCGAATGCACATTTCACAGAGATTCCTTTGGCGCCATCAGCAGAAAAATATTTTAAACACGGCCCGCCGCTATTGAATCGCTATTTGCCTTTTTGGTTGGCAAATTTCTTTGACCGTATGTGGCTGGTGATGGTGGCGCTGGGAGCGCTGCTGCTCCCCTTGTCGCGCGTGGTGCCTCCGTTGTATGTGTGGAAGGTGCGATCGCGCATCTATCGTTGGTACGGCCAATTGCGTAGCGTTGAAGTCGCCGTTGAAGAGGCGAGTGAGGCGGATAAGCGTGATGTCTGCAGCCACCAACTGCTGCGGTTGAACGAGATCGAGCAGCGAGTCAATCAACTGACCATCCCTTTGTCATTTGCTGAAGAGCTGTACGAGCTGCGTAGTCATATTAATTTCGTGCGTAAACGAATTCTTTGGTTACAGCAGGGCGCGGAAGGCGGCGCCACAGAACAAGGTTAGAGTGGGCGGGGGATCTAAATTCGGGGACTACTAATTACTAAGAATGAGTGTTTCTTGACCCTGGCTCGACCCAATTATGCACTATAATGATGCATTATCAATAAAAAGCACCATAATAGTGCAATTAATGTTTTCTTGAAGAATCTTAATTCGATCAATGCCGAACGGATAAATCCTCAGAAGTCATTGGTTAATTAGGGAAAATTTGCTGGGCCTATTTTGGTTCAGACTCAGGCCTCTTCGCCTTGTTAATGGCATGGAACCTGCTATCATCCCGCCTCGAGTTCAGGTCGTAAAGACGATTCCCATCGGTCAGATTTCAAGTTGGTAATTGTTCGACCCAGGTTTTTCATTACCCCAGTTTTAAGAAACATTTTTAGGAGATTCGCATGTCAAAGACGGCTGCAGATGTATTGAAGATGGTGAAAGAGAACGAAGTCAAATTTGTTGATTTTCGTTTTACGGACACCAAAGGTAAAGAGCAGCACGTCAGCGTGCCGGTATCGCATTTCGACATGGACAAGTTCGAGACGGGTCATGCATTTGACGGTTCGTCTATCGCTGGCTGGAAAGGTATTGAAGCTTCCGACATGTTGTTGATGCCTGATCCGAATACCGCTTCGCTCGATCCATTCATGGAAGAGACCACCTTGTTCTTGCAGTGCGACGTTATCGAGCCTAGTGATGGCAAAGGTTACGATCGCGATCCACGCTCCATCGCTAAGCGCGCTGAGGCGTATCTGAAATCCTCTGGTATTGGTGACGCGGCTTACTTTGGTCCAGAGCCGGAATTCTTCATTTTCGACAGCGTCCGTTGGGGCGTTGATATGTCGGGTTGCTTCGTCAAGATTGATTCTGAAGAAGCATCATGGAGCACCGGTATGAAAATCGAAGGCGGCAATAGCGGCCATCGTCCAACGGTTAAAGGCGGTTACTTCCCGGTGCCACCTGTCGACAGCTTCCAAGACATGCGTTCGGAAATGTGTCTGATTCTTGAATCGCTTGGTATCCCAGTTGAAGTTCACCACCACGAAGTGGCTGGCGCAGGTCAAAACGAAATCGGTACCAAGTTTTCAACGCTGGTACAACGCGCTGACTGGACTCAGGTTCTGAAGTATGTCGTATGGAATGTTGCACACACCTATGGCAAAACAGCGACCTTCATGCCTAAGCCTATCGTGGGTGATAACGGTTCAGGTATGCACGTTCACCAGTCGGTTTGGAAAGATGGCAAAAACTTGTTCGCAGGCGACGGCTATGCTGGTTTGTCCGATTTTGCGCTGTACTACATCGGCGGCATCATCAAGCACGCACGTGCTTTGAATGCGATCACCAACCCAGGTACTAACTCCTATAAGCGTTTGGTTCCAGGCTTCGAAGCTCCAGTGAAACTGGCTTACTCGTCACGTAACCGTTCAGCGTCGATTCGTATCCCTCACGTGCCGAATCCTAAAGGCCGCCGTATCGAAACGCGTTTCCCTGATCCTTCAGCTAATCCTTACCTGTGCTTCGCTGCGTTGCTGATGGCGGGTCTGGACGGCGTTCAAAACAAGATTCATCCAGGTGAGGCAGCATCGAAAGATCTGTACCACTTGCCACCTGAAGAAGACGCAAAAATCCCAACCGTTTGTTCGTCGCTTGACCAGGCGCTCGAGTATCTGGACAAGGATCGCGAGTTCTTGACCCGTGGTGGTGTGTTTAGCGACACAATGCTGGATGCCTACATTGAGTTGAAGATGCAGGAAGTCACTCGTTTCCGCATGACGACTCACCCTGTTGAGTTCGATATGTACTATTCGCTGTAATTCGAACTAAGTATGCTGAAAACGAAAGGGCGGCTAAGCCGCCCTTTTTTTCGATAAAATGTTGTATATTTGATAAATAAATAGAGTGACTTTCTGCTATAAAAACATCACTTACTTCCCGTGATCATCTTTGGGTGCTGCTTATGAAAAGCTCGATTGTTTTTGCCTTGGTCTTCGCCGCCTCAATTGCTTCACCAGCCTTAGCGCAGGGTGTTTTTCTTTGTACTCAGCCGAACGGTACTCGTGAATATCGCAATACGGGCGATACCCGCGGTTGCCGCAAGCTAGAGTTGGAGGCGATTTCTACAATTCCCACAACGTCGTCTAGCTCACCACAGGCAAAGCTGGATGCTTCGGGCTCAGCATTTCCCAAGATCGAATCACAGGTGCAAAAACGCCGTGATCAGGACAGGATGCAGATTTTGCTCGATGAGGTCAGGACAGAAGAAGGAAAGCTGTCCGAGTTGAAGAAAGAATTTCAAAACGGTGAGCCTGAACGGCAAGGCGGTGAGCGTAACTATGCCAAGTATCAGGATCGTGTAGCGACGATGAAAGAAGAAATGCAAAGGACAGAGAAAAATATTGAGGCACTCAGGCGGGAGATCAGTCAATTAAAATAGCTCCTAAGCACTTTTGCCATACTTCGGGCCGCGCTGTGCGGCCCTTGTCTTTTGGATGACCGTGGATATTCTTTCGACCTCGCTAGGCGGGCTGGACCTGCTAGCTTCTGCTGTACTGGTATTGGACCAACAGGGTCGAATTACCTATGCCAACGCGGCTTCTGAAAGCTTGTTGGAGAATTCGTTCAAGGTACTCAACCAGCAGCGGCTTTCTGATCTGTTTTTGAATGGTGAGAAGTTGGCGCTTATTTTTGATCAGGCACGTCAGCATCAATTCGACGAAAAACGTGAAGATCTCGTTCTGGAACGTTTGGGTCGTCCACCACTGCAGGTCAATCTCATCATCACCGTTCTGGATGATGCTAACAATCCAGTCTTGATTGAGCTGCGCGAAAACGTCCAGCAGATGAAGCTGGATAGAGAAGAGCGGATACTCGATCAGACGCAGGCGAATAAAGAGTTGATTCGCAATCTCGCTCATGAAATTAAAAATCCACTGGGCGGTATTCGTGGAGCGGCACAACTGTTGGAGCTTGAGCTGCCGGCGCACGACCTGCGTGATCTGCGTGAATACACCCAAGTCATTATCAAAGAGTCCGATCGTTTGCAGACATTGGTTGATCGTTTGCTGGCGCCGCACCGACGCCCTCAAATTGTGGGAGACGTGAATATTCACGAAGTGTTTGAGCGAGTTCGCAGCTTGATCATGGCCGAGTTTCCTCAGGGTTTAACCATTCGTCGCGACTACGATTTGTCCTTGCCTGATTTCCGTGGAGATAAAGAACAACTTATTCAAGCGGTTCTTAATATTGCCCACAATGCTGCGCAAGCCTTGGCGCCTAGAATGAGCCAAGGTGATGCCGAATTAGTATTTCGCAGCCGCATTGGGCGTTCGATTACCATCGCCAAAGTTCGATATAGGCTGGCACTGGACTTGCATATCATCGACAACGGCCCGGGTATACCCGCTGAACTGAAGGATAGAATTTTTTATCCGTTAGTCTCTGGCCGAGACGGAGGTAGCGGATTGGGGCTGACACTAGCCCAGACCTTTGTTCAGCAGCATAACGGCGTTATTGAGTGTGATAGCCGACCCGGTTGCACGGATTTTCGTATTCTGATTGGCTTGCCCTGATTCTGTGCGTTTGATTGGCATGTGAAAATAGGTGGCCGAACAGGGGCGGTGAGCGCACTGAAATGGTGCTGGCGATGGATTAAGCTGGACGCATAGCGAAGCACATGAAACCAATCTGGATAGTTGACGACGACGAATCAATACGCTGGGTGCTTGAAAAAGCGCTGGCGCGAGAGAACCTGTCCACCCGTAGTTTTTCCAATGTGCGCGACGTCGTCGCTGCACTAGATTCTGGAACCCCACAAGTTCTTGTTTCAGACATCCGCATGCCCGGTGAATCGGGTCTCGAGTTGTTGCAGATCGTCAAAGAGCGCTTTCCTGGTTTGCCAGTGATTGTGATGACGGCCTTCTCTGATCTGGATTCGGCCGTGTCCGCCTTTCAAGGTGGAGCCTTTGAATATCTAGCCAAACCCTTTGATCTCGATAAAGCCGTTGAACTGATTCGTCGTGCATTAGAAGAAAGTCTGCGCGAATCAGCGGGTGAGGCCACCGCGGCCGAGACGCCTGAAATATTGGGCCAAGCGGCGGCGATGCAAGATGTGTTTCGCGCCATAGGCAGGTTATCGCAATCGAATGTCACCGTACTCATCACAGGCGAGTCCGGTACCGGTAAAGAACTGGTTGCACGGGCATTGCATAAACACAGCCCACGAGCGGCTCAGCCTTTTATTGCGCTCAATACAGCAGCGATACCGAAAGATTTGCTCGAGTCTGAATTGTTTGGCCATGAACGTGGCGCATTTACCGGTGCTCAGGCCACACGACGTGGACGATTTGAACAAGCCGAGGGCGGCACATTGTTTTTAGATGAGATTGGCGATATGCCTTTCGATTTGCAAACGCGCTTATTGCGTGTGCTTTCCGATGGACATTTTTATCGCGTGGGTGGTCATCAGTCGATGAAAGCGAATGTCCGAGTCATCGCTGCGACTCATCAAAATCTTGAACAACGCGTGCGAGATGGATTGTTTCGCGAAGATTTGTATCACCGATTGAATGTCATTCGTTTGCGACTGCCATCGTTGCGTGAACGTCGTGAAGATATTCCATTGCTAGCGCGTTATTTTTTAAATCAAAGCGCACGTCAGTTAGGTGTTGAAGCAAAGCGTGTATCTGATCAAGCGATGCACTTTTTATCATCGTTGGATTTACCCGGTAATGTGCGACAGCTTGAAAACCTGTGTAATTGGATTACCGTCATGGCGCCAGGTCAGACAGTAGAAATCAAAGATTTACCGCCCGAGCTGACTGCGGGTGCGCTCGCAACGGCTGGATCGCCTGCGCTAGAAATACACAGCGAACCTGTTCTCAACGGTTCTGCCGGGCACGCCAGCGACCGGTCTACAGACAGTCCACTGTCCAAACTAGTAGGAGGTGTTAGCGAGCGCAGTAACTGGATACTGATGCTAGAGGCAGAGGCGGCTCAGATGCTTTCTTCCGGTAAGCCAGAAGTGATGGATGCGCTCGGTAAGCAGTTTGAATCTGCGTTAATCAAGACAGCGCTAAAACATACTCACGGTCGCAAGAATGATGCTGCGATTCGTTTGGGTATAGGTCGCAATACCATCACCCGAAAAATTCAAGAGCTCGGTATCGAAGGTGGTAAAGACGACTAGAGCAATGTAGTCGTCAACCCATTCAATCAGACTCAGCCGCGCAAGATATTGATAGGCGGGTTTTTAACGTCGACAGGTTTTACGATCATGCGCGATTTTTGGCTAGGCGGCGTCCAACCAAAACGCTTCCAGAGCGATTGCACATCCGACCCAGGTTTCCAGTCATGCTCACCCGGCCGTTTACCTGCGGCAGGGCGTGGGAATAGTTCTTTCAAATTTTTCTCGTTCATCGTAGTGCTCCGTCCAATGAAGACATAATTCAACAGCTTGTACATCGGTATCAGAACGAGAATCTTTAGACGAAAACTGTAAACAGGCTATCAGCTTGGTACTGTTGCACGCTCAACGTGCCAATCACTGCCCAGATTTCAGTCGTCGCCAGAGCGTTGTGCGACTGATGCCCAGATGGGCTGCTGCGAGTGCCCGGTTACCTTCAAAGCGCTGAAGGATATTCTCAATATCAACGCTTACTTCATTCGTGGTGATTGGAATCTGCGCTGAATTCCCGGTACTCAGTTCAGGCGCGAGTTTGATTAATAGCGAGGGCGTCAGTGCCTGCAGCGGCTCGACTGATAAAACCAAAGCAACACGCTGCATGAGATTGCGTAGCTCGCGCACATTACCTGGCCACATCCATGCGGTGAGTAAAGGAGCGCAGGTTTGTAACTCGGCATGGAGATTTACGCTGGCTCGTGCACCTAATTCAGCCAACGCATTTTTTAACCACCATTCAGCTAATGGAACGACATCTTCACCGCGCTCCCGCAAAGCTGGAATGCGAATGCGTAATACACCGAGGCGGTAGAACAAATCAGCTCGAAACTGATTATTTGCCACGCGTTCTTCCAACTGACAATGCGTGGCGCTGATGATGCGTACATCAACCGGTATCGGGCGCGTACCACCGACGCGCACAATTTCTTTTTCTTCGAGTACACGCAACAAGCGTGTTTGTAAGGGGAGTGGCATCTCGCCAATTTCATCCAGGAACAAGGTTCCACGATGCGCCGATTCAAACAGGCCCGCATGTCCACCACGACGCGATCCGGTGAAGGCGCCTTCGTCGTAGCCAAATAATTCCGACTATAAGAGCGACTCAGCAATCGCTCCGCAATTGACAGCCACAAACGGCGGGTTACCCGCTCCCTTACGCAAACTTTCGCGATGAATCGCCTGCGCGACTAACTCTTTACCCGTACCGGTTTCACCTTCGATTAATACGGGCGCAGGTGATTTGCCGAACAGCGTAATGGTTTGGCGCAGCGCTTCAATTTTTTCAGAGTTACCTCGTATCTCACTCAGCGCATGCTTAGCGCGCAAGGTGTCAGGTACGGGGTAGTGGCGACCGCGTGGCGCTTCCAGTTGTGTGGCTCGCGCAATATCTAAGGCATCTTCAAACGCTTGTCGTATCGAGGCGGCGGAATATACAAACACGCCAGCCAGTCCGGCTTCTTCAGCCAAATCGGTGATCAGGCCGGCACCGACCACCGCTTTAATTCCGGCGGACTTCATTTCATTAATTTGAGCGCGCGCATCTTCAACCGTGACATAGGTTCGCTGCATGATGGGCAGATCAAATGTTTGTTGAAATTCTTCTAGCTCGGCTAATGGGTCTTGATAGTTGATGAGCCCAATTTCTGGGGTGATGCGGCGCGCACGCGCCAGTGCTCGCATCACATCGAAACCGCTAGCCTTAGCGATCACAACAGGAATTGATAGTCGACTCTTCAAGTAGGCGGCATTCGAACCCGCCGAGATCACCGCATCGCAGCGCTCCGTTTGTAGTCGCTCGCGAATATGCGCCACCGCTTCCTCAAACCCAAGTTGTATTGGCTCAATCGTGGCC
>JBEDHZ010000040.1:0-12265 GCA_041173845.1 Pseudomonadota bacterium | reverse complement strand
ACCTTATAAATACTTGTACGTCATTGATGAACAAGGTTTACACATCGTCAGAGAATTTACCGAATGTGAAAAAAGTTCGCGTGGTATCGCCGTGCATAGTTTGATTAAGAGCCACGGCATTATTGGTGGTGAAGCTTTTTTTGATGCGAATGAACCGAGTCGGGTCTTTATTAATTTCGGTTCGTCGCGGTATTACCCCACCTCAGTTCAGCAAATGGAAAACACCGCCAAATATTGGTTGGCCTGTGGCTATGATGAGGTGGTCGCTGTTTATAGTTCACGCGATTTGCACAACAAACCTTACGGAATGAAGGATCGCTATGGCAAGAACCTACCTAACGTCATCTACAGGCGCGCTGAAAATGTAATGGCCTTGAACGAAATTCAACCTGTAGATACGCTCTCACAGCGTACCCAAGTGACTCTCGATGGCAAGTGCTATGGATAGTAAATGAGCATCCGACATGGCACTGCAGGCGAGCATCAGTCCAACCGGCAGATCACCTAGTCGGTGAATCGGTAGCGACACCGCGCAGCCATCCAGCAAATTGATGATAGAGGGATTGCGCAGCAGCAGGCGGTTCGCTTCAAAGAAGTTTGTTTCGGAAGCATTTATTGTATCGATCTTCGGCGCCACGATAGGCACCGTAGGCATCACTAACGCGTCATAGCCACCGATGGCTTGCTCAACTCGCGTCTTCCATTGCGCGCGGGTTTGTTGTAGGCGATCACGATCGGCTTGAGTAGCGTCAGCACCCAGCATGATTCGCTTCACCACTCGCGGGTCGTATTCACTGGCTCGTTTACTGAGTAACTCTTTATGCCAGGGATAAGCTTCATAAGGCGAAATCAGATACAGATCCTTAGCCTCGGCTAGCATAGGCAGTGGGTTTTCTGTAATCAGAACGCCCGCCGCAGAAAGTTTTGATAGTGCCGCTGTAAATGCCTTGGCGACTGTATCGTCCAAGTCGTCAAGCACAATATCTTCTGGAATAGCCAAGCGTAAACCAGCCAAATCAAGTCCATGAGTCGTGAGCGCTTGATCGGCAATCAAGCTATCGATTAGCAGACAGTCGCTGACGGTTCTCGCAATCGGGCCAATCGAATCCAGTGACGGTGCGAGTGGCAATGCGCCCCTTGTTGGTACACGTCGCATGGTGGGTTTAAAACCGACCAAACCACAGAGCGCTGCGGGAATTCTGACTGAGCCGCCGGTATCTGAGCCAATCGCGGCTGCGCAACTGCCTATCGCGACTGAAATGGCGGCTCCAGACGAAGACCCCCCAGGAATACGCGAAGGATCGGCCGGGTTTCCCGGCGTACCAAAGTGCGGGTTGATACCGACACCTGAATAGGCAAATTCCGTCATATTGGTCTTGCCTACCAACGCGGCTCCCGCAGTGCGTAGTCGCTCCACTACGGTGGCATCGACTTTTGCCGGAGCTGCGTCACGTAAAGCAATGGAGCCTGCCAGAGTGACTTCACCTTCGACATCGAATAAATCTTTGACGGACACCGGTAAGCCAGCGATAGGCGAGAGCGCTTGGCCTGTCACACGCAACACATCCGCATGGGAAGCAGCAGCTAGCGCAGATTCGGCATAAATAGCGGTGTAGACAGATTCGGATTCGCGTGCAATGGCCAGACTTTGCTGCACGATTTCGCGGCGGTTTTCAGTGGTGATCGATGTAATCGAGGCGATCAATGGAGCAGTTGGTGTCGACATGGCGGAGTGGTCGGCTAAAAAGGTAAATTAAGTGAAAGACGATAGCACGCCCGCTGATGATAGCGGCGCCCTCAGACGCCAGAGCTATTTTTCACGGCGCCCCGAATGAGGACGATGCGCAGGGTATAATTTCATCTTGTTTCGCCAACCCGCGAACGTCGGTCATTACGTACCGATTTGTCTCGCCAACAGCCTCTTCGCCATGCTCATTTTGCCGGGTTCAAATGCCCTGTCTGCATCTCGCCTCCAACGCCTGTTAGCACAACTGAAAGCTATTGATCCTGCGATCACTGGTCTCAGCAGTCGTTATTGCCACTTCATTGATAGCGCCACCGAGCTTGGTGATGCAGATCAGCGCCACCTCACCGCCATGCTGACCTATGGCGAGGCATTTAACGGTGACGAATCAGGCGAGCAGTTTGTCGTGATACCTCGCTTTGGCACCATCTCACCGTGGGCCAGCAAAGCGACCGACATTGCACATAATTGTGGCATGACTGCGGTGCACAGAATCGAGCGCGGCATACGTTATTTTGTACAAATCAAATCGGGCTTGCTGGGTAAGAAAAAAACGCTCGATGCTCACCAACGCGAACTGGTCAGTGCACTCTTGCACGATAGGATGACTGAAGCAGTTATTCACGATACCTCCGAAGCGGTTGGTCTGTTTCAGGAATTAGCCGCTCAACCCTTAGCCTATATAGAAACGAATCAGCGCGGCAGGGCAGCGCTAGAAGAAGCCAACAGTACACTGGGCTTAGCGTTGTCGGATGATGAAATCGATTATCTGTTGGAGGCATTTCAGCGCGCTGGACGCAATCCGACCGATGTTGAACTGATGATGTTCGCGCAGGCAAATAGTGAACATTGCCGACACAAGATTTTTAATGCAGATTGGACCATCGATGGTGAGAAGCAGGATCGTTCACTGTTTGGGATGATCCGTAACACGCACCAACTCAACCCGCAGGGCACGGTGGTGGCGTACTCCGATAATTCATCGGTGATTGAAGGCGCAACCGTATCGCGATTTTATGCGCGAGCTGATCAAGGCGGTACGTATCGGGCATCGGATGAGCTGACGCACATTTTGATGAAGGTTGAAACGCATAATCATCCGACAGCCATTTCTCCATTTCCTGGTGCATCGACGGGTGCAGGTGGTGAGATTCGCGATGAAGGTGCCACCGGTCGTGGCGCTAAACCTAAGGCGGGTTTAACTGGATTTACGGTCTCTAATCTGATGCTGACTCACGCTGTCAGGCAATGGGAAAACGCACTCGACGTGACGACGCAGCCAGACCAACGTAAGTCACCCGGTATAGCAGGCATTGTGGGTAAACCCGAGCGCATCGCTTCACCACTACAGATCATGATCGATGGCCCTATAGGTGGTGCGGCCTTCAACAATGAATTTGGACGACCTAATTTAGCGGGTTATTTCCGCAGCTACGAGCAAAACGTGGCAGGCACAGTGTATGGCTATCACAAGCCCATCATGATTGCGGGCGGCATGGGGAATATCTCAGCGCTGCACACCCAAAAAGAAGGCCTGCCACCCGGTAGTTTGCTCATACAACTCGGTGGCCCCGGCATGCGAATAGGTATGGGCGGTAGCGCTGCTTCGTCGATGGCTACGGGTGCGAATACGGCTGATCTCGATTTTGATTCTGTGCAGCGCGGTAATCCTGAAATGCAGCGGCGCGCACAAGAAGTGATTAATGCCTGCTGGTCTATGGGTGAAAGCAATCCCGTGCTGTCGATTCATGATGTCGGTGCGGGTGGATTATCGAATGCGTTCCCTGAGTTGACCAACGACGCGGGTCGCGGTGCTGTATTTGATTTGCGCAAAATTCATCTCGAAGAATCAGGCATGTCACCGCGCGAAATCTGGAGTAATGAATCCCAAGAGCGCTATGTACTCGGAATTGCGCCGGCGAGTTTGCCGCTCTTTACTCGCATGTGCGAGCGTGAGCGCTGTCCTTTTGCAGTTGTCGGTATCGCTACCGAAGAACGGCAGTTGCGCGTACTCGATCCTGAGCATGACAACTATCCCGTCGATATGCCGATGGAAGTCTTGTTGGGTAAGCCACCCAAAATGCATCGCGATGTAAAACGTCTAGCGTCGCCGAAAGTAGCTTTAGATCTGACAGATATCACGTTAGACGATGCGGCTGAACGCGTGCTGCGCCAGCCAACAGTGGCTGACAAATCGTTTTTAATCACGATTGGCGATCGCACCGTGGGTGCGCATACCGTGCGCGACCAGATGGTTGGTCCTTGGCAGGTGCCGGTTGCTGATTGCGCTGTCACTACCATGAGCCACCAAGGTTATCTCGGTGAAGCGATGGCGATGGGCGAACGGACGCCACTCGCAGTGATCAACGCACCTGCTTCTGGTCGCATGGCCGTGGGTGAAGCAATCACCAATATCGCGGCGGCAGCAATTGAAAATCTCTCTGATATTAAGCTCTCTGCTAACTGGATGGCCGCTTGCGGACAACCGGGACAAGACGCTGCGTTGTTCGATACCGTAAAAGCAGTGGGCATGGAGTTATGTCCAGCCTTGGGCATTAGCATCCCCGTGGGTAAAGATTCCTTATCCATGCGTACGACTTGGAAAGATGACGAGGGCGACAAGACCGTCATGTCTCCGGTGTCGTTGATCGTGTCGGCCTTTGCACCTGTCAGCGATGTAAGACGTTCGCTCACGCCTCAGCTGCGTACCGATCTGGGTGAAACCGCGCTGATTTTGATTGATCTGGGCCGTGGTAAAAATCGACTCGCTGCATCCGTCTTCACACAAGTCGTTCAGCAGTTAGGTGATGACGTTCCTGATGTCGACAGCGCCGATGATCTGAAAGCTTTTTTCACTGTCGTGCAGCGTTTAAATCGCGACGGACATTTACTCGCGTATCACGATCGCTCTGATGGGGGTTTGTTTGCCACGCTGTGTGAGATGGCCTTTGCGGGTCATACAGGTATATCCGTCAATCTCGATATCCTTGCCATGGAAAGCGAACATGCTGCTGATTGGGGCGACTCTAAGAATTGGGCTACACAAGTTGACCAGCGTCGTAATGACCTCACTTTACGTGCGCTCTTTAATGAAGAATTAGGTGCAGTAATACAAGTTAAAGCTTCCGAAAAATCGGATGTCATGAATGTGCTGCGCGAATATGGGCTGGGTGCTTGCAGCCATATCATCGGCAAGCTCAATGATCGCGATGTGATTGAATTGACTCGCGATGCAAAAACTATCTACAGCCACAAGCGTGTTGATTTGCACAGACTGTGGAGTGAAACCAGCTGGCGCATTGCGCGTTTGCGTGACAACCCCGCTTGCGTAGATCAAGAGTATGACTTGCTACTCGATGAACAAGATCCAGGTATCACGCCTAAGCTGACCTTCAATCCTGCTGACAATATTGCAGCGCCATTCATTGCGAAGGGTGTTCGACCTAAGGTCGCTATTCTTCGTGAGCAGGGCGTTAACTCACATGTCGAAACAGCGTATGTCATGGATCAGTCCGGTTTCGATGCGGTCGATGTACACATGAGCGATCTGATAGCAGATCGCGTATCGTTGAAAGATTTTCGTGGTTTGATAGCCGTCGGTGGATTTTCTTACGGCGACGTACTCGGAGCTGGTGAGGGATGGTCGAAGACGATATTGTTTAACTCCAAACTATCGGATCAGTTTTCTGCGTTTTTTCATAGCCCCGACACCTTTGCTTTAGGTATCTGTAATGGCTGTCAGATGATGAGCAGTTTAAAGTCCATCATCCCGGGCGCTGAGCACTGGCCTAAATTCACTCGCAATCAGTCTGAACAATTCGAAGCAAGGTTTGCGATGGTTGAGGTGATGGATTCGCCTTCCATTTTCTTCGCAGGTATGGCGGGAACCCAAACGCCGATTGCGGTTGCCCATGGCGAAGGCTTTGCTAACTTTGCGCATACCGGTCAATTAAGTGATGTAAAAGTCGCACTTCGTTTTGTTGATCATTACGGACAGGCGACTGAGCGTTATCCGCTCAATCCAAATGGTTCGCCTTCAGGAATTACATCGGTTACCACCGACGATGGTCGCTTCACCGTGATGATGCCGCACGCAGAGCGAGTGTTTAGAACGGTTCAGCAATCATGGCATCCGGATGGTTGGGGTGAAGAGTCGCCGTGGATGCGTATGTTTCAGAACGCGCGTCAATGGGTGGGTTAAGATCGATGTGATTTTTACGACGCATAAAAAAACGCTCCAGGAAGTATTCTTCCCTGGAGCGTTTTTTTTGATCCTTGAGATTACTGGATCTTTGCTTTTTTCTTCAGTTCTTGCTGATAGTTCTGAAGTTTGCGCTGTTGCAGAGATTCAGCGATCTGTGCTTTCACTTGTTCAAACGGTGGTAATTGCGAATCACGCGTTTCTTCGAGTTTGATCACATGAAAACCGAATTGAGTTTTGACGGGGGCTGGAGTCACATCACCGGCTTTTAAACTCATCATCGCATCGGAAAAAGGTTTGACGAAGGCATCTGAAGGTGCCCAACCCAAATCTCCGCCTTGTTCAGCTGAGCCTGGATCTTTAGAGACTTTGGCGAGTTCTTCAAATTTCGCGCCGCCTTTGAGTTTCTCGATGATGCCTTTGGCGTCATCTTCTTTGTCAACTAAGATATGGCGTGCATGGTATTCCTTGCCGCTGGAACTGGTTTTGACTTTTTCGTATTCAGCCTTGATTTCGTCGTCTTTGACAGCATGCTTAGACAAGTACTCAGTCACCATGGCGCGGATGATGATTGACTGGCGAGCCAACTCAATCTGATTTTTGATTTCTGGACGGCTGGATAGACCTTGCTTGTCTGCTTCTTGAGCGAGGACTTCGCGGTTGATCAATTCGTCTTTGATCATGGCGCGCATTTCAGGCGTATCTTGCTGGCCCTGTTGAACCATTTGTTTGACCATGGCATCGACGCGCGAGGTAGGTACAGCCTTGCCATTAACGACTGCAACGTTTTGTGCAATCGCTGGTAGATAGACAGATACGCACAGCGCCAAAAGCAGGCGCGAAGTTTTCAAATTCATCATAGTTGTGGAAGTAAGAGCGTTGATAAAAATTGGCCGCGACGGCCGTTGGGGTCAGTTTCCTTGTTCTGCTGCTTCTTTGGGAGTCAGCAAGGTCATGGCAAGAGCGTGTATGTCTTTTTGCATCATCTCGCTAAGGCAATCATACACTAGCCGGTGCCTTCCCACTTTGCCAACCCCTTCAAAATGAGCCGATACAAGATGTAATCGGTAATGACCACCGCCAGAAGCAGCACCTGCGTGGCCTGCGTGAAATGCAGACTCATCGGTAATATCTATGGCTTCAGGTGCAAGGCCAGCGGTGAGTAATTCACGAATTTTTTCTGGTCGGTTCATTCTGATCCCTGTTCTGTTTCTTTCATAAAGCGCGAAAGGTAGATGCTTTGAATTACTACAAAGACAATCATTAAGCCAATGAACCCGAATAGCTTGAAGTTAACCCAAAACTCCAAAGGATAATTAAAAGCGATATACAGATTGAGTGCGCCCATCAAACTAAAAAAACCACCCCAAGCAAAATTCAACTGAGTCCATGCGGAGTCAGGTAACTCAAGCTGCTGACTCATCATAGATTTTATTAAATTTTTCTTGAATAAAAAGGGACTTACAAATAATGCGATTGCAAAGCACCAGTAGAGAACCGTAGGTTTTAGTTTGATGAACTGCTCATCATGAAAGTAGATGGTGGCGCCACCAAAAACCACAATAATGACTAACGATACCCACAGCATATTGTCCACACGTTGACGGCGCACGAGCAGCGAACCAATTTGTGCAATGGTGGCGAGTATGGTCACAGCGGTCGCCAGCAAGATAGGTGCTTGGGTCAGGCTGACTTCGCCGCCCGACACGAGGCCGGATAAATACTCATTGCCAAAGTTTTGTGCGGCCTCTGGGTTGGCGCCGGCAATCTTGAATACCAAGAAAAAAAGTATGACGGGAAACAAGTCGAACAAAAGTTTCATGAAAATCCTAGTATCAGTCAGGCGCCGGGAGTAAACCGCAAGGAAGCTGAATTAATGCAATATCGCAGGCCAGTCGGTGGTGGGCCATCGGGAAATACATGTCCCAGATGAGCATCGCAGACGTTGCACAAAATTTCAGTGCGAACCATGCCGTGGGTGCGATCAATGCGTTCTGAAACATTCTCAGGATTAATCGCGCGAAAATAACTCGGCCAACCGCACCCTGAATCAAATTTAGTATCGGATTCAAACAGCGGCGTGCTGCAACAAACACAATGGTACACGCCGTGTTCATGATGATCCCAATAACGACCGGTAAATGCACGCTCGGTTGCGGCATGACGGGTGACTTGATATTCCATGGGATCCAGCATGGATTTCCATTCTGAATCACTGCGAACGACTTTTTTAGTATTCATATAGCTTCCGTCATTAAGGAAAACAAAGAAAAAATTAAAGGTCGATCACGATGAACAACTGACTTCGATATCCGCAGCCCAATCCGGAGGTAATTCAGCATACGACTGATAGTCGGGATGGTCATCAAACGGATTTTCTAGTAGTTTAAGAAGTTTCTCTATTTCCGAAAAATCTTTTTCTTGCGCTTTTTCAATCGCGACTTGAGCTAAGTAATTACGAAGAACGTAGTTAGGATTAACTTTATCCATCGCGGCTTTACGTTCTGCATCAACACTAGATTCGCGTTGTAAACGCTGACGATAGTTTATCGCCCAGGTATCAAATGAAGATCGATCAAGAAACAGATCGCGTACTGCGCTATCCAACGAGGGATTATCTAGTTTTAGCGATGATAGTCGGCGGAAAAACAGAGAAAAATCAACTCGGCTGCGCGCCAAAATCGTGAGCAACGATTCTACCAATTCTGAATCGCCTAACTCCGTTGAACGTAATCCTAACTTGGCATTCCAGAGTGCCGCCATTTTGCTATCAAAGGAGGGTGTGTATACCGACAGGGCTTCTTGCGTTTCTTCAACACTGCCAATAAGAGAAACCATAGCCTGGCCTAAGGCATAGCAATTCCATTCACCTATACGTGGTTGCATGCGATACGAATAGCGACCTTGTTGATCGGTGTGATTGCAAATATGAGCAGGATCATAAGCTTCCATGAATCCGAAAGGGCCGTAATCTAGCGTCTGACCCAATACCGACATGTTGTCAGTATTCAGGACACCATGCATAAAACCGACGGCTTGCCATTGGGCGACGAGTTCCGCAGTGCGGAGGGTAATTTCGCGCAAAAGTGCCTGATATGGATTTGCCGATTCACTTAGCTCGGGATAATTTTTTTCTAAAACATAGTCAGCGAGTTGTTTTAATTCCGCCGGCTTGTCGTTGTAAAACCAATGTTCGAATGAACCAAAACGAACAAAGCTAGGAGCCATGCGTGTCACAACGGCGGACGTTTCTGGCATTTCGCGCAAAACTCGCATATCTGAGCCAATGATGCAGAGCGCTCGCGAGGTAGGAATACCCAAACCCGCCATCGCTTCAGAGCAGAGAAATTCTCTAATCGATGAACGTAAGACCGCGCGCCCGTCACCCATTCGTGAGTAAGGGGTTTTACCCGCGCCTTTAAGCTGAAGTTCCAATGTGCCCGATGGCTCAGACGGCGCTAATGCTTCGCCCAACAAGATGGCGCGTCCGTCGCCAAGCTGGCCGGCCCAGACGCCAAACTGATGGCCCGAATACACAGCAGCCAGTGGCTCTGAACCTGAGGGCATGACATTGCCCGAAAAAATACTCACAAAAGTGTCGCTATAGAGCTCAGAAGGGTTCAGCCTAATCAATTCGGCTGCTCTACGGCTAACACCCACTAAATAAGGGTTGGGTAGTGGAGTCGGGGTCAGTTTTGTGTAAAACCCGCCAGGCAAACTGGCAAAGCTGTTTTTCCACTCAAACTCATTGAGCAAAAGGGGCGCGCCAAGAGGGTTTTCAGGAGAATTCATCTGAGGGTTCTGTTACGATGATTTAAGGCAAGACATTTAATGGCGATACAACGTCACTATGCGGCTGCGACGGCGTGATATGGCCTGCATTTTGACAGAGAAGTCCGCGGCTCACCAAACACTGGCCGAGTAGGCGAATTTTTAGGGGCTTTGATCAGACTACTATTTTTTGTTGCGCCGCACTATGGAAATTCGTTGACGAACAGATAATCCCCGCTCAAGAATCGCGCTGTAAAAAAATTGCATTAAATAAATAAAATATTCAGGAGACACCATGGCGCAGTACCCTAAGAGCCCATTAATGGGCCGCATGATGAGCCAGCCACTGCTCATTTCTAGTTTGATTAAACATGCTGATCGGTATTACGGGAACATTGAAGTTGTTTCGCGCCGCGTAGAGGGTGACATTCATCGCTATACCTACAGCGATTGTCACAAGCGTTCTAAGCAATTAGCCAACGCACTGAATAAATTAGGTGTCAAGATGGGTGACCGTGTGGCCACCCTGGCTTGGAATGGTTATCGCCATCTTGAGGCCTATTACGCCGTATCAGGTTCGGGTGCGGTACTGCACACCATTAATCCGCGCTTACATCCTGAGCAAATTGCCTACATTGCGAATCACGCAGAAGATCTGTACCTTTTTTTTGATTTGAATTTTTTACCGGTAGTCGAGTCGGTGGCACCGCTGTGCAAAACGATTAAAGGTTTTGTGATGATGTGTGATCGTGATCGCATGCCGGCAGAGACAAAAATTCCTAACTTGATGTGCTACGAAGATTTAATTGCTGATTGCAGCGATGAGTATGAATGGCCACTGTTTGATGAAAATTCAGCGTCGAGTCTGTGCTACACCTCGGGCACGACAGGCAATCCTAAAGGGGCGCTGTACTCGCATCGCTCAACTATGTTGCACTCGTATGCCTCAGCACTACCCGATGCATTAAATGTATCGGCGCGTGATGTGGTGTTGCCAGTGGTTCCGATGTTTCATGTGAATGCATGGGGTTTACCGTATTCGGTGATGCTGACGGGCGCTAAGCTAGTCTTCCCCGGTCCTGCGTTAGATGGAAAATCTATCTATGAGTTATTCGAGCAAGAAGGGGTGACCTTCTCAGCCGGTGTGCCCACAGTCTGGCTCAGTTTACTGTCGCATGTCAGCCAAAACAATCTGAAATTTTCCACTTTTAAACGTACGGTCATTGGTGGCTCTGCTTGCCCACCTGCGATGATGAAAACCTTCCGTCATGAGTATGGAGTCGACGTTGTGCATGCTTGGGGCATGACCGAGATGTCGCCATTAGGAACATCCTGCACGCTGACGGGTAATCATGTGCATTTGTCTGAAGATGCAAAGCAATCGATTTTAGAAAAGCAGGGACGTGCAATTTTTGGCGTTGACTTGAAAATTGTGGATGACGATGGTCATGAGCTTCCATGGGATGGCAAGACCTATGGAAATCTTTTGGTCAGAGGTCCTTGGGTGATTGAAGCCTATTTCAAAAATGAAGGCGGTGATGTACTCGAGCATGGATGGTTCCCGACCGGTGATGTGGCTGTTATCGATGAAGAAGGCTATATGCAGATCACCGACCGCAGTAAGGATGTGATCAAGTCAGGTGGTGAGTGGATTGGTAGCATTGACCTTGAAAATATCGCCGTTGCGCATCCCGCTGTATTGCAGGCAGCGTGTATTGGTGTGTTTCATCCGAAGTGGGATGAGCGTCCATTGCTCGTCGTGGTTAAAAAGCCCGGTATGGATGTGACTAAAGACGATCTGCTGAAATTTTATGACGGAAAAATTGCCAAATGGTGGACACCGGATGATGTGGTGTTCGCGGACAGTTTGCCGCTAGGCGCGACCGGAAAAATTTTGAAAAATAAAATTCGGGAAACCTATCGCGATTACAAGTTGCCTACGGCCTAAGTTCGCGCAAACGATTGTTGAAAATTAACGAGGCTGGCACGTGGAATTTACCGTAATTTCATTACTCAATGGATTGAGCTACGGCTTGCTGTTGTTTATGTTGTCGTCTGGGTTGACACTCATCTTCAGCATGATGGGTGTGCTCAATTTTGCACACGCCAGTTTTTACATGATGGGCGCTTATCTTGGATTTGCGATTAGCAAAACCGTCGGCTTTTGGCCCGCTTTAGTGTTGGCTCCATTGATTGTTGGTGTGGCTGGTGCGGCAGTAGAGAGAATTGGACTACGCGCCGTGCATAAACATGGTCATGTATCAGAGTTGCTCTTCACTTTTGGCTTGTCGTATGTGATGGTTGAATTGGTGCAGTTGATATGGGGCCGTGCGGCAGTGCCTTACCCTATACCACCTGAACTCGATGGCTCTTTATTCACTCTGTATGCACTAGCTTTTCCCATGTATCGTGCGTTCATGATGCTAGTGGCTTTATTAATGCTAGTAGCCATCTGGTTGTTGTTAACACGTACCCGCATTGGTTTAGTGATTCAGGCTGCATTAACTCATCCAGAGACTGTTGAGGCCTTAGGCCACAATGTTCCGCGT
>JBEDHZ010000039.1:0-17903 GCA_041173845.1 Pseudomonadota bacterium | reverse complement strand
AATACGTTTTCTATAAGGCGATAAAAAAGGAAGTAAGCCAGCGAGCGTTTTTAATCCGCTACTCGATTTAGGTCGTTCACTCAGTGGTTTCATAGTTTCAAGGCTTTCAGATAGCCGGTCATTTCAAGATAGCCGTGTCCTGCTGGCTGACCATTACGTAGTACCGTTACGGCACCTTCCCAATACACCGATCCGGTGGATAGACGCGAATCTAATTCCTGATCATTTTGTAAAGGCACGACTTCCCAGTGCACATCGTCGGTAGTTATTTGCATGGAGGTAGGGTAGTTTGCACCAGTGCGCGGCGAGCGCCACTGCTTCAATGGCACGAAATGTATGCGCGACTGATCAATGGATTGCATGCGACCTTTTGCATCACGCAGCATCGCATGTTGCCACACGGGCTTGCCCTCAGCACTGCGTATCTGAAAAGCCATGAGAGCGCCGCCATCAGCTAAATTTAAACCGACCCAATCCCAACCCACAGCATTTTTATCTAGCACTGTGCTTGACCATTCATGATCTAACCACGCATTGCCTGTGACTTGGACGGGCTTACCTTGGCGTGTGATGGTGCCGCTCACGGCGAGTTGTGGCTCACTGTAGTAATAACTGGCCTGTTCGGGTAAAGCACCTTTGCGTGAGTACCCGCTGTCTCCTTGCAGCATTACAGCTTGAGTGGGTTGCAATGTTAGCGACAATGTGAAGTCGCGTGCAGGTAACTGTAGTTGGTATCGGCCATCACTAGCACGTTGCATAGTCCATGAATCAAGTTTTACATTAGTCGTGGCTTCGTCTGCATAGGCACGTCCAAATCCCGAACGCGCAATTTTTTGATCATGTTGAAGTTTGCCGACAGCCGTATCTGACAATGCTACGTGGGCAATGATTAATTGTCGTGGAGCGAAGCGACTGGTGTTTTTAGTGTCGTGCTCAGTGGCTGAGCGAAAGAAGGTGACTTGAAAACCGAGGGGCTTGCCATCCGACGTTTTTAGCCAGCCAGTGGCATACCACCACTCCGTTTTAAAGTCTGGATGTGCGCCAAAGTCTCGTGGAAAACTTAATGCCTTTCTAGCGACGACCTTGCTAAACACGGGTGGCTCAGCTAGTACGCTACCTGTCGCGAACCACAACATGAGATAGATTAGGCAGCGCAAGCGATTCACCAATCTTCCCTCACGGCGCGCACAGCACTGCCTGATACAGCAAGGCGACCAGAAATCAATGCAGTCGCAGCGGCAGAAAATAGGTACTGGGTATGTGTAACTCCATCGTCCAGTGAAATGATTGTGGATTGACGATGAACACCAAAATTAAACTGATGCACCAACCCAGTAGAAAGCCTACAAGAATAGCTAGACTAGCGAGCAAGCTACCTTCGCTCGCTAACAACGTCAGTATTTGTCTGCGTGTGATGCCAATGTGCCGCAGCATGCCAAATTCTTTTGCGCGCGATAGTGTTTGTGCGGAGAAGGTCGCCGCGACACCAAATAAACCAATCACAATCGCAATACCTTCCAGCACGTAAGTCACGGCAAAGCTGCGATCAAAAATTTTCAAGCTCACTGAACGTATTTCACCGGGCTCGGCATATTCCAGTGTGGCTGCAAAAGGAAGTGCATCCAGTTGCCGGCGTAGTGATTGTAGAGAGCTATCGCGTTTTATCCATAGCGCCAGATCATTCACAGCCAAGTCACCTGAGAGCTGACGATAATCTTCAATCCGCATCATGATGGCGCCGGATTGGCGCGCGTAGTCACGCCAGATACCCGCGACAGTAAAACTTTGCATGTGACCAGCGATCGGTAGTTGAACGGTTTGTCCTGGGGTCCATCCATACAAATCAACCATGGCTTCTGAACCCCACACAGGTCGTTGCACACCTTGGATAGGTTCACCTACCATGGTGAGTGATCGATCCGGTGCATTCGCATCGATAGAACGTGCAATCAATGCGACAGCAGGGCGTGCAGGAGCAAGCGTAATCAGTTGATGTCGTGTGGCCTCAAGCTTTGCGACCGAAGGTAGTTGAGCGATTTGCTGTTGTTCCGAAGTGCCAAAGCGTGCGTGCTCGCCACCATTTTGTACGCGCACATACAGATCAGCCGACAGCAAATGCTGTAACCAATCATCAACCGAATCTCTGAAACTAGACACCATGATCGCCATCGCCACCATTAATGAAAAACTAGCTAGTACGCCACCTAAAGCAATCGCTGCTTGATTCGGGGCGTTGGCCAGTCGTGCGAGCGAGAGACTACCTGTTAAGCCATGCGAGCGTTTAGCCAACAGAGTAAACAATAACGCGGCGGCGCGCGGCATCAGCGCAATGCTTCCTAGTAGCAGTAATGCAATCGCTAGGTAACCAAAAATAGGTAAACTTTGCACGGGCGGCAGTTGAGTAAAAACAGCTCCGGTAACGATAGCTATCAGACCCGGCCAGGGCAGTGCTAATGGTGCGAGAGCCACATCTTCACTACCGGCTTTAAGCGCTGCAGCTGGACGTGCACGTGCTGCTTCCAAAGCAGGGGACAAACTGCCTAACAATGCAACGCCGGTACCTGCGATAAAAAAGATAGTCGCTGCGAGTGGATCAAAAATAAGTACGGGTCGCACACCGGGAAAATACCCGCCACCTAAATCACCACCAAACAATGACAAGGCGGCTGCTGCTAATGCATAACCTCCAGCGATGCCTAAGACAGCACCTGTTACGCCTAAGAGACCACCTTCGATAATTACTTGCACGATTAATTGAGCGCGCGTCATACCTAACGTTCGTAGCAATGCGAATTGAGGGCGACGTCGCAATACTGACAAGGCTTGTGTAGAGAAGACTAAAAATGCGCCAGTAAATAATGCGACGAGTGCAAGTACATTTAGATTCACACGATAAGCACGCGACATGGTTGAGGTGCGTTTATCTTGATCTTCAGATTCATTAAAGGAGAGTGACGGGTAACGTGATTCCAGCTTTTGTCGAAAACTAATGCGATCGATACCAGCGATAAGTTTTAAATCAATACGTGACAATTGACCAAGACGGTTGAATTGCCATTGCGCGCTAGCGATATCCATTACTGCGAGTCGTTGTCCAGCGCGTGCACGTAACAGTGACCCAGCGACACGTAGCGAGACCAAGCGCGTACCAGAAATGAGTTTCAGTTGATCGCCGGTTTTAAGCTTGAGCCATTCCATCGCGGCAGGGGAAAGAAACACTGTATCGGCCATCAGCGTATCAAAAGGCTTATCGGCTTCTGAGACACCCAGTAAATCGGGTGAGATAGCAGATGATTGAAAACCATCAATACCAATTAGTTTGAGCGGACTGCGCTGACCAGGAACAGAGAGATCAAGTTCTAACGTAGGCGCTGCGACATCAACTTCAGGCAGAGCCGCTAATTGTTCGTAGACGTTTTCATCAAACTGAGGATTTCTACCGCGTACCTGAAGATCAGCGCTGCCCGATAGACTGCGAGTAGCAGCAGAAAATTCACTGAACGCCGCTTCATTAACCAAGTGAATGCCAAATCCCAGTGCGACACCTAACATGATCGCAATCAGCGCAATCAATGCGCGTACTGGATGAGCGCGCCATTCACCAACGAGTAACCAGCTAGTGATACGGTTAAGCGTGGTGTGGTGAACACTCATGAAATGGATGTGGGGTTGATGCGAATTTCAGTCAAGCCATTACGCGTCAATTGCAAGACACGATCAGCGCTGGCTGCAGCGGCAGGGGAATGCGTCACGATAATCGCAGAAGCACCACTCGCGCGAATTTCATTTTTAAGTAGCGATAATATTTCGGCAGCGGTCTCCGGATCCAGATTGCCGGTGGGTTCATCGGCTAACAGCAATCGCGGTTGATGTACCAGCGCGCGAGCTATCGCAACGCGTTGCATTTCGCCGCCAGACAATTGACGCGGAAAATCATTCGTGCGCGAAGCGAGTCCTACGCAGGCCAACATATGATTGACACGATCCAGAGGAAGCTTGTTCAGAACTAAAGGGAGTGCCACATTTTGCAAAAGGTTTAAATGCGGCAGCAAATGAAATGCTTGGAAAATAAAACCTAGCTTCTCTCGTCGCAGTAAGGTTGATTGTTCGTCATCCAGCGTATTGAGTGCGATGCCATCGATCAGTAAACTACCTGAATCAAACGTATCTAATCCCGCAATAACATTCAGCAGCGTAGATTTGCCGACACCGGATTCGCCCATGATGGCAACATACTCGCCCGGCTTAAGGCTTAACTCGACGTTAGACAACACGGCGCGTTCGCCGTATGACTTAGTCAGTTGATGGCACGCGAGAGAAAGGGGAGAGTCGCTGATGGGAAGCATGATGGAAAGGGGTTATTTGCCTGCAGTGTAACAATCCCTTTGAATGATTGCAGAGCGCACACTATCAGTGACTCTAAGCGAGCCTGAGTGGCTTAAGCCTTCAGATAACCTGTACTCCTGCGTGCCCTTGTTGTAAGTCACCGATGACTGCAGCTTGAGCGAATCCATGACTATGGAAAGTTTGCATCACTTTTTCTACTGCATCAGCTGAGCATGCAACCAATAATCCACCAGAGGTTTGCGGATCACATAGCAGGGCTTGGGTGATCTCGTTGACGCCGCTGGAGAGTTGTATATCTTTACTATAGCCCGCCCAGTTACGACCCGAGGCGCCGGTAATAAAACCGTCAGTGGCTAGTTTTTCAACATTCGGCAAATAAGGCACGGACGATACATGGATGCGCGCTGATAAATGTGCGCCTAAAGCCATTTCGCGTGCATGACCGAGTAAACCAAATCCTGTCACATCCGTAATGGCGTGCACACCTTCTATCGCTGATAAATCTTTACCGGGCGTGTTGAGTTGAGTGGTGCTAGCGATCATCGCTTTGTAGCCCTGTGCATCTAGCGCGCCTTTTTTTAATGCGGCTGAGAGTATGCCTACACCTAGTGGTTTACCAAGTATAAGTTTGTCACCAGATTGTGCGTGCGAGTTACGTTTGATGCGATCGGGATGGATCAGTCCCATCACCACTAATCCATAGATAGGTTCGACTGAATCAATAGTGTGACCACCAGCGATCGGTATACCCGCTTCGGCGCAGATCGATTCACCGCCTGCGAGAATTTTACCTATGGTTTCTATGGGTAATTTATCGATAGGCATACCGACTAAGGCGAGGGCCATGATAGGTGTGCCACCCATCGCATAAACATCCGAAATAGCATTGGTGGCAGCGATGCGCCCAAAATCAAACGGATCATCGACAATGGGCATGAAAAAATCGGTAGTGGCGATTAAGGCCTGCTCATCATTCAATTTATATACCGCTGCGTCGTCCGAGGTCTCTATACCAACTAATAGTTGGGACGGTACGGGAAAGCCGGGACTTTGCTTCAATATGCTAGACAACACACCCGGTGCAATTTTGCAGCCGCCAACCGCCGCCATGGGAAAAAGAAGTCAGTCGGATTGGTGCATTCATGATGAAGTACTTTACGAAAATAACGATGGTGAATTATCGCGCATTCGAAACTGCGCACTACAAATGACACTGGCTCCCGCAGGAGCCAGTGAGTCATAACAAACTAAGTATTAACCACGGCCGGTGTCGCCTCGTTGATTGCGATCACCGCGAAATCCAGCGCTATCTTTGCGGGGAGCAGCGGGTTTTGCGAAGGTACGTTGACCTGGCTTAGCAGGCTTGCCTCCGCGTGAATCATTGCGGCCATCACCAGGACGCCATCCTGGACGACGACTCGGTGCAGCTGCACTGGCTTTTTTCTTCGGTTCGTAACCCTCGATGATATCGACAGGGATTACTTGTTTAGTAAAACGCTCAATGCGTTTGACGTGCACGCCTTCGGCATGATTGACCAAAGAAATAGCAATGCCGCTACGACCAGCACGACCAGTACGACCGATACGGTGGACATAATCTTCAGGGAATTTTGGCAAATCGTAGTTGAATACGTGAGTAATGCCAGGAACGTCGATACCACGTGCTGCCACATCCGTAGCCACTAAAACGCGCAATTGACCTTGGCGCAGACTGTTCAGTGTGCGGTTACGCGCACCCTGATGCATGTCGCCATGCAGTGCAGCGGCAGCAAAGCCAGCAATATTCAAACGGTCAGCAATCGTATCTGCATCACGTTTGGTGGCGGTGAACACCACAGCCTGATCAATCGATGTGTCACGCAATAGATGATCGAGTAAACGATTTTTATGCGACAGATCATCCACAAAATGGACGCGCTGCTGAATATTTTCATGGCGAGTTGACGAACCAGCGATTTGAATCAGCATAGGATCTTTAGTGATACGGCGAGCCATATTGCCCACCATGCCATCCAAGGTTGCTGAAAACAGCATGGTCTGACGAGTCGCAGGTGTTTTGCTGATGATCAGTTCGATGTCATCCACAAAGCCCATGTCCAACATACGATCGGCTTCGTCGAGCACCAAAATTTCTAATTGCGAGAAATCGATCTTTCCCGATTCCATGTGATCAATCAGGCGACCTGGGGTGGCGACCAGAATCTCTGGATTGCGCGACAACAGTTGCATCTGTTTTGGGTAAGGCATGCCACCCAAAATAGACACTGCTTTAATACGGCGCATGTGAATGCCATATTTATCCGTCGCGGTTGTAACTTGTAGGGCCAATTCACGTGTTGGAGTCAGCACCAACATTTTTGGTGTCGCAGGCGTAAAACGCGTGCGCTCGCCACGTGAGCGGGCTGATTGTGCAACTTGATTCGGAGTTTTGGCAGGCGTGGCGGCGACTGGCGCGCTAGCAAATTTGTGTAATGCAGGCAGCATAAAGGCGGCGGTTTTGCCCGAGCCTGTTTGCGACGAGACCAGCAGATCGCGGCCAGCAATGGCAGCGGGCAGAGCTTGTTGTTGCACTGCGGTGGCTTCGGTATAGCCGGCATCAGTTACTGCCTTGAGGACGAGTGGGTGTAGTCCTAGGGATTCAAAATTCATTGTGCGTCTTTCAGAGGGTCGTCAACGCGCGCGCGGTGACATCACCGACGACGGAGAGCGACATGACAAAAGCAACGCCTACCAGCGAAACAAACGAAACGGATCAAGGTTTCGGCACAAAAGCTTTGCGCCGGGAGGGTGCTCAGAAAACGGGCACCAGGAGGCGGGGGGCTTCAGGTTGATGCTAAGGGTTTGCGATGCAACTAAGCGCCAAATGCTGCAGCGCGGGCGAATTGTACAGTAGTTTTGCTAAAAGAGGTGGGGCATTGCCCCAGCCTCTTATTCTTCTCCGCCCATACCAGCGACCACTTGCGAGAATCCACCATCAACATAGGTGATTTCGCCCGTGATGCCTGCGGCCAGATCGGACAGCAAGAACGCAGATGCGTTACCCACATCTTCTAGTGTGACATTGCGGCGTAGCGGTGCATTCTCTTTTACAAAATTCAAAATTTTGCCAAAGTCTTTGATGCCAGAAGCCGCAAGTGTCTTGATCGGGCCAGCCGATATACCGTTCACGCGTACTCCACGCTTACCTAGCGATTCAGCCAAATAGCGCACGCTGGCTTCGAGCGATGCCTTGGCCAGGCCCATGGTGTTGTAGTTAGGCAGAGCACGCATTGCGCCCAGATACGACAAGGTTAGCAGGGCGGATTTCGATGACAGCATGGGCAGCGCTGCCTTAGCGAGTGCAGGGAAGCTGTAGGCTGAAATATCGTGCGCAATTCTAAAATTTTCTCGCGAGAGGCCATCCAAAAAATCACCAGCAATCGCTTCACGTGGTGCAAAGCCAATCGCATGCACTAAGCCATCGAGCTGACTCCAGGATTTGCCGAGGTCGGCAAAGACCGCGTTAATCTGCTCATCACTGCCAACATCGCAGTCAAATATCAATTCGCTGCCGAAATCACGGGCAAATTCAGTGATTCTGTCTTTAAATCGTTCGCCAACATACGTGAAGGCGAGTTCAGCGCCCTCACGATGGCAGGCTTGCGCGATGCCATAAGCAATAGAGCGATTCGAGAGTACGCCCGTAATCAGTATTTTTTTACCTTGCAAGAATGCCATGTCAAACTCCTGTCAGACCATAAACCGGCGCTTGTGCCAGCCAAACACGCCATTTTAGGGCGGATGCCCAGTCAAGGGCAAATGCCATCGAATGATGCATGAATGCGCGGTATCGAGCGAAAAACGCTATGCTTGATGGGTTTACGCTTGCAGATAGAGTCATGATTAGAATTTTCGCCAGCATTATGGTTGCCGCAGTTAGCAGTTTTTCTGCTTCGGTTTGGGCCGCGCATGCTTTTTCTTTGTATGACACGCCCAAATACCCGCCGCAATTTACGCACTTCGACTACTTAAATCCGGATGCCCCTAAGGGCGGTGAGCTTTATCTCGCCAATCCGGATTCACGTACCAGCTTTGATAAATTCAATCCGTTTTCTATGAAGGGCGTTGCTGCCGCTGGTGTGTCAAACCTCATGTTTGAATCACTCGCCATCAATTCGGCGGATGAAGTGGCAACCATGTATGGCTTGCTGGCGGAGGATATGACGCTATCACCTGATCGCATGGCGATGACGTTTAGGATTAACCCGAAAGCGCGTTTCAATAATGGCGATGCTGTGCTTGCTGAGGATGTGAAGCATTCTTTCGATACGCTGATGGCTAAAGGCGCGCCACAATTCAAGATGATTTATGCGGATGTAAAACAATGCGTCGCTGTGGATGAACTGACCGTCAGATTCGAATTTAAAACAGCAAATCGCGAATTGCCTTTAATTGTTGGTGGAATGCCGGTGTTCTCGCGCAAATGGGCAGCCGGCACACCCTTCGACAAAATTCAGTTAACTCCACCCATAGCCAGCGGTCCTTATTTGATTGAAAAATATGATTTAGGCCGATCGATTGCTTTTAAGCGCAATCCTAATTATTGGGGTAACGACATACCAGCACGCAAAGGCGCATTTAATTTTAGCCGCATCATGTATCGTTTCTACAAAGATGATGTTGCGCGCCTTGAGGCATTCATGGCGGGTGAGTTTGATGTGGTGGTGGAGTACCGTGCCAAAAATTGGGCACGAGCTTACAAGGGCCCGAAATTCGAACGTGGTGAACTTATCAAGGCGACGCTCAAGCATTCAAATGGTGCGGGCATGCAAGCCTTTGTAATGAATTTGAGGCGGCCACAATTTCAAGACGTACGCGTGCGCCGTGCGTTGGGCTTGGCGATGGATTTCGAATGGATGAATCGTCAATTGTTTTACAGTCAGTACACGCGTATCGATTCATTCTTCAGCAATTCTGAGTTAGGTGCGAAAGCATCGCCGTCACCGGCTGAGTTGGCCTTGCTTGAGCCCATGCGCGATCAGCTTGATCCCGCAGTATTTGGACCTGCGCCGGTGCCACCGACCACCAATGCGCCTGCCTCTTTGCGTGCCAATCTGTTGCAAGCGCGTGATTTGCTCAAGCAAGCAGGATGGGAATATCAAGACGGTGCCTTACGTAACTCACGTGGCGAAATTTTTACCTTTGAAATTCTGGATGATCAATCCGCACTCTCACGCATCATTGCGGTGTATGTACGAAATCTTGAAAAGCTGGGTATTCGCGTGAATCAACGTACAGCTGATTTTGCATTAGTGCAGAAGCGGATGGAAGAATTTGATTTCGATATGACCAGTCAGCGTTTCGGTGATGTAACCAGCCCGGGCAATGAAATGTTTGACATGCTCGGATCGAAAGCGGCCGATGAAAAAGGGTCGAGTAATTACTGGGGCTTGAAAGATCCGGTGGTTGATAAGCTGGTGACTGCATTAGTCAAAGCCGATTCACGCGAACAACTGGTTACGGCATCGCGAGCATTAGATCGTGTGCTGCTACACAAATATATCGTGGTGCCTCACTGGTATTCAGCGACTCATCGGGTGGCTTATCGCAATCGTTTCGGTATTCCTTCCGTTGCGCCAAAATATTATCAAGCCGATCCGTATGTTATTTCGAGTTGGTGGCAAGTCAAACCAAGGCAGTAATAAAAACGAGTTGAGATTCTATGAACCTCTGGTCCTACATAGCTAAACGCATTTTGTTGATGATACCCACGCTGTTGGGTGTGATCGCCATTACTTTCGCAGTGATTCAATTTGTTCCCGGTGGTCCGGTAGAACAAGTATTGATTGAACTTAAAAAAGGGCAGACGGGTGCCGGCGAATCATCTGGTGCAGGCGCCTCTGAATATCGCGGCCGCCAAGGTGTCGATAGTGAGCGTGTTGCTGAAATTAAGGCGCTGTATGGATTTGATAAACCGCCGGCTGAACGGTTTTGGCT
The DNA here is from genome assembly GCA_041173845.1 of Pseudomonadota bacterium. Lineage (GTDB taxonomy): Bacteria > Pseudomonadota > Gammaproteobacteria > Burkholderiales > Burkholderiaceae_D > Pernthalerella. The sequence continues at coordinate 7,580 of JBEDHZ010000039.1, read as the reverse complement.
CATGCTTCAGGGTTTTGCTAAATTCGATTTAGGTCAGAGTTTTTATCACCACATGGATGTGTGGGAATTAGTTAAATCTAAATTGCCAGTATCCATCACTATTGGGCTGTGGACTTTTTTTCTTACCTACTTTATTTCAATACCCTTAGGTGTCGCCAAAGCGGTGAGGGCAGGCAGTCGATTTGACAGCCTCACTAGCATGTTGGTGTTGATCGGTTATTCGATTCCAGGTTTTGTACTCGGTGTTTTTTTATTGGTAGTTTTTGCAGGTAGTAGTTTTGTGCAGTGGTTCCCTTTGCGTGGTCTGACCTCAGATGATTGGGAGTCGCTTTCCTGGTTTGGTAAAACTATCGATTATCTCTGGCATATCACCTTACCAATCACCGCCTCGGTTGCTGGATCATTTGCTGTGATGACGATGCTAACCAAAAACACCTTTCTTGAAGAAATACGAAAACAGTACGTACTGACAGCACGCGCTAAAGGATTGTCTGAACGCGCTGTACTTTATAAGCATGTGTTTCGTAATGCCCTGATACCGCTGGTGACGGGATTTCCTGCAGCGTTCATTGGCGCTTTTTTTGCAGGCAGCTTGTTGATTGAGACCTTGTTTTCTCTCGATGGTTTAGGTCTGTTGTCGTATGAATCGGTAGTGCGACGTGATTATCCTGTCGTGCTAGGCACCTTGTATTTGTTTACGTTGATAGGGCTGGTGGTGAAATTATTGGGAGATTTATGCTACGTGTGGGCCGATCCACGTGTGCAATTTGAAAGTCTTGCGCGATGAGTACAAACACTTATTCTTCGGCTGAGCCATCGATCTCGCCATCGCGACGCATATGGCTGCGCTTTAAACAAGATAGGCGCGGCTATTGGAGTCTGGTGCTGTTTCTTATTCTGTTTGTGTTGAGTATGGGTGCAGAACTCATATCCAATGATAGACCGCTGCTGGCACGGTATAACGGCCAGATCATGTTCCCAATTTTGACGGATTATGCTGAGACGTCCTTTGGTGGTGATTTTGATTCACCAGCGGATTATCTTGACCCTTTCATTCAGCAACAGTTTCAAACTAATGGCAATTGGGCGATTTACCCCATCAATCGCTATCGCTATGACACATTAAATTATTTTGCTAAATCACCTAATCCTGCGCCGCCCACAACAGATAACTGGCTAGGTACGGATGATCGCGGACGAGATGTGTTCGCGCGACTGGTGTATGGATTTCGTGTATCGATCTTGTTTGGTTTGGCGCTCACCATCACGGGCGTTGCACTCGGCGTGATTACAGGAGCCGTGCAGGGCTACTTTGCGGGTCGAACAGATTTGTTGTTTCAGCGGTTTATGGAAATTTGGGGCTCAATGCCTGAGCTTTATTTGCTCATTATTTTTGCGTCAATTTTTGAGCCAAGCATTTTGTTGCTGTTGGTGCTGTTGTCGTTATTTGGATGGATGGGTTTGTCAGATTATGTGCGTGCCGATTTTCTGCGCAATCGTAATCTTGATTATGTGCAGGCTTCACGCGCATTGGGTTTGTCGAACTGGCAAATTATTTGGCGTCATGTGCTTCCTAATAGCATGACACCTGTGGTTACTTTTTTACCGTTTCGTATGAGCGCAGCGATTCTTTCATTAACGAGTCTGGATTTTCTGGGTTTGGGTGTTCCACCATCGACCCCAAGTTTGGGCGAGTTGCTAGCGCAAGGTAAAAATAATTTAGATGCTTGGTGGATTGCGCTCTCGACCTTTGCGGTATTGACGATTACTTTATTGCTGCTTACGAATATCGGCGATGCCTTGCGTAACTCTCTCGATGTACGGAGAAAGACATGAGTCTGTTACGCGTTGAGAATCTCTCGGTAAGCTTTGGCTCGAATCGAGTGGTTGATAATGTCAGCTTCCGTATTGAAGCGGGTGAAAAATTTGCCTTAGTGGGTGAATCTGGCTCTGGCAAGACCGTAAGTGCCTTAGCGTTAATGCGTCTTTTGCCTGAGGCGCAGATACGTGGCAACCAATTGTTTGATGGCCAGAAAATTCAGCTGATGTCTGAAAACGCTTTGCGTCAATTACGCGGCAAAGATATCGCGATGATTTTTCAAGAGCCGATGACGGCCCTAAATCCGCTGTTCACAATTGGTAATCAAATTGCTGAAGTGCTGATGTTGCACGAAGGCTTAAGCGCACGTGAAGCAGCTAATCGCGCGGTTGAATTATTAGAAAAAACAGGGATCCCCGAGCCAGCTCGCCGTGCCTTGTCTTACCCGCATCAACTCTCAGGTGGTCAACGGCAGCGCGCCATGATTGCAATGGCCCTGGCGTGTAAACCTAAGCTCTTAATTGCGGATGAGCCGACGACGGCATTGGATGTAACGATACAGGTTCAGATTCTTGAATTGCTGAATCAATTACAGCGCGAAGAGGGCATGGCAGTTTTGATGATCACACACGATCTGAACCTCGTTAAAAGTTTTGCTGATCGTGTGGGTGTAATGCAAGACGGGCGACTCATAGAATCAGCAGATACGAATCGATTGTTTGGTCAGCCGCGGGAAGAATACACACAGCGCTTGTTAGCCAGCCATGCTAAGCGCATGGTGGATGAAGCAATACCGAATGCAGAACTTTTGTTAGAAGCAAAAGGCGTTCGCTGTAGCTTTTTTATTCGCAAGGGTTGGTTTAGACAAAAAGAATTTGTTGCCGTTGAAAGCCTCGATATTTCGCTGCCACGCGGAGAAACACTGGGCATTGTGGGTGAATCGGGATCGGGTAAATCGACACTAGGCATGGCTTTGCTGCGTTTGTCAGTGGCTAAGACGCAAGGGCACATTCGGTTTAACGGTAACAACATCACTAACATGAGTAGTAATCAGCTACGTTCTGTGCGAGCTCAGATGCAGGTGGTGTTTCAAGATCCGTTTGCATCGCTTTCGCCACGTCGAACGGTAGAGCAAATCATCTCTGAAGGCTTGGAGCTGCATAAGCCCGGCTTACCGCGCCATGCCTTGCGTGATGCGGTAGCGGCTGGTTTGCAAGAGGTAGGTTTGTCACCCGCGCTGATGTCACGCTATCCGCATGAATTTTCAGGGGGGCAGCGCCAGCGAATTGCGATTGCTCGTGCACTTGTGCTCAAACCTGCGCTCATTTTATTAGACGAACCAACGTCATCGTTGGATGTCTCTGTCCAATACCAAGTGTTGGAATTACTAGCTGATTTGCAGCGTAAACATGGGATTGCTTATCTCTTCATTAGCCATGATTTAGCCGTAATACGTGCGATGGCGCATCGTGTGATCGTGATGAAGGATGGCTTGGTGGTGGAGAGCGGTAAAACGTCCGACGTGTTGAATTCGCCGCAACAAGCCTATACCCAGAAATTATTAGCGGCGGCTAACTTTACGTTAAGCGCGCCGGAATCAGTCACCGACACAACGATGATTGAGTAATTAGCGGTGTTGACGTTGATGCTCTGATTGCCCGTGCTTAGGCCGTCTACCCTCAGAAGCCTTGTCGGTTTTGCTTTTGCCTTTTTTGGGGGCGCGAACTTCTAGCTTCAACGACTGGCCGGGCGTTAGCTTGTCGTCCTTCATGCTATTCCACTGACGTATTTCAGCGACTTTAACTTTGTAGCGTTTTGCAATGCTATCGATGGTGTCGCGCTTGCTTACTTTGATACTGATTTTTTTGCGCGGTGGTTCATCCGCTTCCACGGCTAGCATCGCATTGTCGGCAATCTCTTGACTGATATCTTTGTCAGGAGTGGTGGCCAACTTTGGAACCAACACAGTTGATCCGGCTTTAGGATGCATGTTGGGTGGAATCGAATTAGCTTCGCGAATAACTTCTGGCGTCGTCTTAAACCGGGCTGCAATACTCTCAATGCGTTCGCGCGCAGCGGTTACTTTGTGCGCTGTCCAGCTCGACAGTGCCTTGGTCCAGTTAGACAGGTTTTCTCTAAATTTTTCTGCATTCGATTCGGGCAGCAGGATTTGCGTTGATGGACTACCGGTAATCACAGGGCGATTAAATTGTGGGTTCAGTGCTCGGAATTCTTCCATCGGCAATTCAGCCAGCTGAGCAGCCAATTTCACATCGATGTCACGGGTTTTTTTGATCGTAACAAAATACGGTTGATTTTCTACCGTAGGTAACTTAATGCCGTACTGCGATGGTGTTGCAATGATATTTTTTACCGCTTGCAGCTTAGGGTAGTAGTTACGTGTTTCGGCAGGCATGTAGGGCGAGAGACTATTAAAATCCGTCGGCCTTCCAGCGGCTTCGGCTTTGGCAATCGCACGCGAAACCGAACCCTCTCCCCAGTTATAAGCCGCCAGAGCTAATTGCCAATCACCGAACATGCTGTACAACCTTTGTAGGTAATTCAATGCTGCATTGGTGGATGCAAGTACATCGCGGCGTTCATCGCGAAATGCATTTTGCTTTAAGTTGTAGTCACGTCCGGTACTGGGAATGAATTGCCACATACCTGCTGCTTTGGCACTAGAAAATGCTTGTGGATTAAATGCTGACTCAATAAAAGGCAATAAAGCAATTTCGGTCGGCATCTTCCTTTTTTCTAGTTCTTGCACTACGTGGAATAGATACCGTGATGCGCGTTGCGAGATACGTTGTATGTATTCAGGGCGCGCGCTATACCAAGTAGTTTGCGTCGACACCAGTGGATTATTCAGGTCGGGGATCGCATAACCTTTGCGTATTCTTTCCCATAGATCGAAGTTTTCAATCTGAATATCTTCCAGTTGCAGAGCATAGTCAGGTGGAAGAGCCGCGCCATCAAGACCAATAGGTTCGCGCTCGAGATCTTTGATAAGTTCGCTGCGCTCGGTGTTAACCGAAGAGGGTGCGATGGTTAAATCATTTCCATAGGTGATGGAAGCGCTCAGCGCGAGCGCAAAAAACGTCGCACGCTTAATCAACTGTGCGAATGAGAAAAGCTCTGTCTGCCTGGGGAAGGTCTGCAAAAGTATCAATAATCTGGTGGTTAGCCTGGTTAGGCTGTGCAGAGTCAGGTCTAGCGATGACTTGCAGGTTGTAATCGGAGCGTGCACTTGACGATGATGACTAGGTCAGAGGCCGCCTCAGCTTCATCGTCACTGATCAAAGCAAAGGACGATGCACATAGGAACCACGGCAGTGTAGTTAACGAAATGAAAGCAAGTCAAGGAAAATGTTAGCAAATCTCGTGATTGATGGTGACAGTTTGCTAACGAAATTAGTTAATACACATTATCGGAAAGAATTTTTCCATTCTCTTAGTGCGGCAAATGCTGCCACGGGTTCGGCGTGGCTTAGTCTTCCTGTTTCGCGCAATGTTTGCATAATTGCTGGCTGATCGTAGCGAAGAAACGGATTAGTTTGCTTTTCTTCACCCAGGGTCGAGGGCACGGTCGATTCACCCCGCTCACGAGCGGCCTGTACTTGCGTAAAGCGTGCAGATAAAGCGGCGTTGTTAGGTTCTACTGCCACCGCGAAGCGAAGGTTAGAAGCGGTGTATTCATGTGCGCAATAGACTTTGTAGTCATCGGCTAAGGCAGAAAATTTTGCGAGCGACTGCGTCATTTGTGCCGCTGTACCTTCAAACAACCGGCCGCAGCCTCCTGCAAATAGCGTATCTCCACAAAAAAGCCAATGCTGATTTTGTTCAACATAGGCGATGTGGCCCGCGGTATGTCCGGGAACATCAAGTACATGCAATGCAAGGCCTAGTTGAGCAAAGTTCACACTATCGTTTTCAGACAGAGGATGGGTGACACCCGCAATGTTTTCTTTAGCAGGGCCATACACGGGCACATTCCAGCGATTGAGTAACTCGCTGACGCCACCTGCATGGTCAGCGTGATGATGAGTGAGTAAAATAGCGTCTAACGTGAGTTGACGCGAGGTGAGTGCTTCATTGATGGGGCCGGCATCGCCTGGGTCGACCACCACAGCATGCTGCTCATTGTGTATCAGCCAAAGATAATTATCGGCAAACGCCGGAACGGCTGTGACTTGTAGTGATCGATTAACTGACATGAGTATGGTAAGCAACGGCTCCGAAAATTTGATTATATCGCTCAGCGAGTGGTTCCATACGCCGCCGGGTAGTTACGCGCGTGCGTGGGAGCAAGAGCGCCTGGCCGAGTTAACCGCTGATATTTTTGGTTACAACGCGGTGCAGTTAGGTATGCCTGAGATGGATACACTGGCGGCGAATCGGATGCCGAATCGCTGGCTGACTGATAGCGTTGTTTCAAGCAGCTCTGAAAAATATTTACAGTCGCACGAAGATGAATCGCGTCGTCAAGTCGTTCTGTTACATGATTACGCAGAATTACCGTTTGCTTCGCAAAGTCTGGATTTAGTCGTTTTGCCGCATGTGTTGGAGTTTGCAGCAGAACCGCATCATGTATTGCGTGAAGTTGAACGTGTGTTGATACCCGAAGGACAAGTGATTATTTGTGGCTTCAACCCTGTGAGCCTATGGGGTGCGCGACAGATTTTTGGTCGAGTGACTGGCGCTCATTTTTTACCCGTGCATGGTGAATTTATTAGCGTTCCTCGATTAAAGGATTGGTTGAAGTTATTAAATATGGAAATCAACCGCGGGCATTTTGGTTGCTATGCTCCGCCGTGCGATACAAGCAAATGGCTGCAGCGTTTTGGTTTTCTTGAAAAAGCAGGCAATCGCTGGTGGCCGTATCTGGGGGCCTTGTATATGGTGCAGGCGATTAAACGAGTGCAAGGCATGCGCCTAGTAGGACCGGCGTGGCAAAAGCAAGGCACGCGAGTGCGTAGCGTAGTCCCTGCCACTAATCATATGAATAACAAGCAGACCGATGAGTAAAGTGACTATTTATACCGACGGCGCATGTAAAGGTAATCCCGGTCCCGGTGGTTGGGGCGCATGGCTAGTCGCGGGTGAGAACAGCAAAGAGTTATGTGGTGGTGAGCTCAACACCACTAACAACCGCATGGAATTAATGGCGGTGATTGAAGCCTTGAACGCGTTGAATCGCGCTTGTGATGTTGTGGTTCACACCGATAGTCAGTATGTTCAAAAAGGCATCAGTGAATGGCTGGAGGGGTGGAAAGCGCGCGGCTGGCGCACCGCCAGCAAGGCACCAGTAAAAAATGTCGATTTATGGATGGCGCTGGACGAAGCACAGTCGCGCCACACGATAGAATGGCGCTGGGTCAAAGGTCATGCAGGACATGAGGGCAATGAACGAGCTGATGCGTTGGCCAATCGAGGCGTTGAGTTGTTATTGCAGACGGTCTCTGATGCTCGCTCTGATTCTTAGTCGAATTCGTTTTTAAACAACTTCTTCATCAAAGTATTTTCAACATGCGTCAAATTGTTCTTGATACCGAAACGACCGGTCTGAACCCCCGCAGCGGCGATCGCATTATCGAAATCGGCTGTGTTGAATTACTTAACCGTCGACTGACGGGTAATAATTTTCACTACTACTTGAATCCCGAGCGCGATTCAGATCCGGGCGCTTTGGCCGTACATGGTTTGACGACAGAATTTTTAAAAGATAAACCTAAATTTGCCGATATCGTTTCTGAGCTGT
>JBEDHZ010000038.1:0-12666 GCA_041173845.1 Pseudomonadota bacterium | reverse complement strand
GGTTAAACGTCTGGCGATTATTGTGCCGATCACCTTGTTACTGATTTTCTCTTTATTGTTTTGGGCGTTTGGCTCTGTTCGTAAAGCGATTTTGGTGCTCTTGATCGTGCCGGGTTCTATGATTGGTGGAATCGCTGCACTGGCACTCGCAGGTTTGCATTTCTCTGTATCAGCTGCAGTAGGCTTTATTGCCGTGGCGGGTATTTCAGTGCAAAACGGCGTGATCATGGTGGAGCAAATTGTTGAGCTGCTTCATAAAGAAAAGAATGTACTAACGGCGGCGATTGAAGGCGCTGTATCGCGTCTTCGTCCGATTTTGATGACCGCTTTGATGGCAGGTTTGGGTTTGCTGCCGGCAGCGCTTTCACACGGCATTGGGTCTGAGACGCAGCGTCCTTTTGCGGCGGTGATTGTCGGCGGCGTGATTTCGGCGACCTTATTTACGCTACTGCTGTTGCCCTTAGCTTTCCCATGGTTTAACGATGACGCGGCGCCGATTATTCCGCCGTCGCCTCCGATTCCTCCAGCGAATCCTCAGTCTCTGGCAAAATAACCGAGTAAATATGATGATACTTGGACCAAACATGCATGTACTACTGGTAGAAGACGATCCGGTGCTGGCCGATGGCATTGCAAGAATATTGCGAGGTCACGGCATGGTGGTGGATGTGGTGCATAACGGGGACGATGCCGATCGCGCACTTCAAGCCCGTGAAATGTCAGTCGCTGTGCTCGATATTGGTTTGCCCGGCATCGATGGTTTTGAGGTCGTACGTCGTTTGCGCGCGCGCGGTAGTCAATTGCCCGTGTTGTTGTTGACTGCGCGTGATGACGTACAAGATCGTGTGCGCGGATTAGAAATGGGTGCGGATGATTATTTAGTTAAACCATTCGCAGCACCAGAGTTGGTGGCGCGACTGAAAGCGCTGGTCAGGCGTAGTAACCCACGGCCTGTCGATTTACAGTTGGGTGGATTGCAGCTGGATCCGTTTGCGCGGCGTGCAACCATCGATGGGTTAACGATAGAACTTTCTGCGCGTGAATGGGCTGTACTCGAATATCTCATGCAACACGCCTCGCGCGTCGTCTCTAAGCAGCAAATCATTGATGCTATTTTGCCTTGGGGTGAAGAAGTGACGTTGAATGCCGTCGAAGTTTACATCTCCCGTATTCGCGCAAAAATCGACAAGGCCGGTATAACTATTAAAACTATTCGTGGTTTCGGTTATATGCTGGAGCAATCTGCACGATGAGTTTGCGCGGCAAGCTACTGCGATGGCTAGTGATACCTCTGATGCTGGTGAATTTGGCTGGTGCGACAGCCATTTACTGGTTGGCTTGGTTGCCGGCACAAACAGCTTTAGATCAAAGTCTGGCGGATGCGGCCTGGGCACTTGTGCCGCATATGCAGGAATCGGGAAATTCGGTTGAGTTACAACTGTCTCAACAGGCTGAGCAAGTATTACGTGTCGATCACTTCGATGAAATTTTTTTCGTTGTTCGTGACTTGAATGGTAAAACGATTGCTGGCGATCTTGATTTTCCAAAATTGCGCGCGCCAGAAAACACGAATACGTGGGTTGCCTATCTTTCGAACATGCGTGGCGAAGATATTCGCGCCATATCGCTTCGGACAGTCGTCGGCGGCGAGACCGTGCTTATCGGTGTGGCTGAAACACGAATCAAGCGACTGCAGTTCAAGCTACGAATTCTTCTCTCTTTGGTTGCTCTTGAATTATTGTTGTTGTTACTGATTCCCGCCGTGGTTTGGGTCGCCCTGAATAAAGGCCTTTTGTCTTTGGGCGAGTTACAGCAAAATCTTGAGCTGCGAAAAACTGATGACTTATCTGAAGTCCCCTTAACGAAAGCCCCGCGTGAAGTGGTTCCGTTTATTCGCGCTATTAACGGTTTGTTGGCGCGAGTGCAGGACAGTGCTCGTGCTAAACAAGATTTTTTGGCTAATGCAGCGCATCAACTACGAACGCCTTTAGCGGGTTTCAAAGCTCAGCTTGAGTGGTTGCAGGCGCATCATCGTGATGATCCCGATACGGCGCAATCGACTGCCTTGATGATGGTATCCACAGAACGAATGGCGCGACAAGCTAACCAATTACTGGCGCTGGCTCGTTCGGAGCCGGGTGATTTTGAGCGCGATCGTTTAGAGCGCTTGTCGCTGGATGAGTTAGTGACGGAGTCGGTTCAAAATTTTGTCGATCAGGCGACCCAAAAAAATATCGATATTGGTTTTGATTTACAGCCTACCTTTGTCAAAGGTGATCGTTTCTTGTTGCGCGATTTGATCGATAATTTGGTCGATAACGCGATTCGTTACTCGCCAGAGGGTAGCGAGGTGACGGTGAGCTGCATTCAAGACTATGGCTTTGGCGTGCTTACTGTTGAAGATAATGGGCCCGGTATACCAGACACGGAAAAAGAAAAAATCTTTAGCCGTTTTTACCGACTTGATCAATCCCAACCGGGTAGTGGATTAGGTTTGGCTATCGTGCGTGATATCGTCAAAGACCATGACGCGCTGATCGAAGTGCGCTCGGGCGAACATGGTCGAGGCACCGTGTTTACCATTCGTTTCCCCGTCTAACGCCGCAGACTCTTAGAGCCGCATTCCATGATTCGAGGCGGATGCTCCGATTTAATGGATAATTCGCTCTTCTAGTTACAGGCGGGAGCGTCGCTGGTGTACAGCGTCAAAGAAATTTTCTATACCTTGCAGGGTGAAGGAGCGCAGACAGGCCGCCCGGCGGTGTTTTGTCGCTTTGCCGGTTGCAATCTGTGGTCTGGCCGCGAGGTCGATCGTGCATCGGCTATTTGCCAGTTTTGCGATACTGATTTTGTTGGTACCGATGGTGTCTTGGGTGCTAAATATGAATCGGCTCAAGCCTTAGCTGACGTGATTGACGTGCAGTGGCCGTCAACCGGTTCGAGCTTACGAAAATATGTTGTCTGCACTGGCGGTGAACCTTTGCTACAACTGGATGATGCGCTGATCGCTGCCTTGCATGAACGTGGATTCGAAGTGGCAATAGAAACCAATGGCACGCTGGCTGTGCCTGAAGGTGTTGACTGGGTCTGTGTCAGCCCGAAACAGGGTTCGGTGCAGGTGGTTAACCAGGGCGATGAAATTAAAGTCGTTATTCCGCAAGCGGCGCAAGACTTAGAACGCTTTGCGGCGATGAACTTCCGTTATCACTTTCTGCAGCCCATGGATGGGCCAGACAAAGAAAAAAATACTCAACTAGCTATCGACACCTGTAAGCGCTATCCGCAATGGCGCTTGTCGTTACAAACACATAAATTGCTACATATACCCTGAACCAATGATAACCATCACACGCAAACTCGAATTTGATGCGGGACATCGAATTCCTGACCATAAAAGTCAATGCCGTAATCTGCATGGCCATCGATACACGATTGAAATTACCTTGGTCGGTGAGGTGATTGAAGAAGAGGGCAGCTCAGACAATGGCATGTTGATGGATTTTTCCGATGTTAAATCGCTGGCTCATCAGCATTTGGTGGATGTTTGGGATCACGCGTTTATTGTGTATGAAAAAGATAAACCGGTCCGCGAATTTTTAGCCGGTATAGCGGATCACAAAACGGTAGTGATTAACAAAATACCCACCGTAGAAAATTTAGCGCGTACGGCATTTGATATTCTCAAGCCTGTGTATTGGGATCGATTTGGCACAGGGTTGAAATTGCATAAACTCGTTTTGCATGAAACGCCTAACTGCTGGGCCGAGATTACGGAGAGCGCGTGAGCGATCAGGCCTTCATGCGCATGGCGATGAATGCCGCTGCTGAAGCTAAGTTGGCGGGTGAAGTGCCGGTTGGAGCTGTGATTGTGAAAGATGGTGAGGTGGTTAGCGTTGGTTATAACCAACCGATAGGTCAACATGACCCAACCGCGCACGCTGAAATTAATGCACTGCGATCAGCTGCACAAAAATTAGGGAATTACCGATTGGTCGATTGCACGCTGTACGTAACCCTGGAGCCCTGCGCGATGTGTGCGGGTGCGATGATGCATGCTCGTTTAGCGCGCGTGGTGTTTGGTGCCAGCGATCCCAAGACCGGTGCATGTGGTTCAGTCATGAATCTGTTTGCTGAAAAAAAACTGAATCATCAGACCCAGCTCGACGGTGGTGTGCTGGCCGAGGAATGTGGAAAAATGCTGTCATCTTTTTTTGCAGAGCGTCGACAACAGTTACGCACTGAATCGTGAGATTGTTATGACTATGCCTTCGCGTCACATCGCTATTATCGCCCCCAGTGGCTATGCCACCGATCAGGTGGCCTATTTGCGTGGGTTGCAGCATCTGCGTGATTTGGGTCATCAGGTCCATGATTTTACGGCAACGAATGCGCGCTATCAGCGCTTTGCGGCGACTGATTCAGAGCGTTTAGCTCAACTTCACGCTGCTGCTAAACATCCTGACGTTGAGTGGGTGATTGCTTTGCGCGGTGGTTATGGCTTGTCGCGCTTATTACCTGATATCGATTTCGACTTGCTAGCCAAAAGCGGTAAGCGATTTATTGGGCATAGTGATTTCACGGCGATTCACATGGGTTTGCTGACTCAGCATGCAGTGAGTTTTGCAGGACCGATGATTTGCGATGATTTTAGTCGCGCAGATGTGAGCGAATTCACACATAGTCATTTTTGGAAGGCACTATCTTCGTCCAGTTTTGAAGTGACTACCAAAGCCAGCGGTAATCCAGTGATGGAATGCGAAGGCAAACTCTGGGGTGGCAACCTCGCCTTGTTAACGCATTTGGTCGGCACCCGCTGGATGCCAAAAATAGAGCAGGGGATTCTTTTTGTTGAAGATATCAATGAACATCCCTATCGCATTGAACGGATGATATTGCAGCTATTGCATTCAGGGGTTTTACAAAACCAGCAGGCTATTATCTTCGGAGATTTTTCGGGCTACAAATTGACCGATTATGATAATGGCTATGATTTCGCGGCCATGCTGGCGTATCTTCGTCAGCAGATTCAGGTGCCTATTCTTAGTGGATTGCCGTTTGGTCATGTGCGTGACAAGCTTACCCTGCCAGTGGGAGCGCACTGCCGCCTGACGTCCAACGCAGAAGAATTTATTCTTCATCTGAGCGTTTAACATTCGTCGTCGCTCAGCTTCCTGCTAGACCGGTGCGCCGGTGATAAACTTCCCATCTTCGCTATGGATATGAAACACTGAGTGCTCATATTCAGCGCCATTCTTTTCTGAGACTTGATGGGCCGGAGCCCACACCGTATGGAAATCAAAACAATAGAATTTGAACGCCCCTTAGTGGAAGGCGGTCGTGGTTTGGCCTCTGCGTGGTCGCGAGTGCCGGAGAGGGTATCGCCCGATCAGCGTAACCAACTGAAAGACAAAATCCGTCGCCTGCTGAAAGAAAAAGGCGCCGTGCTAGTTGCGCATTATTACGTCGATTCAGATCTACAGGATCTGGCTGAGGAAACCGGCGGCTGTGTTTCTGATTCACTCGAGATGGCTCGCTTTGGGCGCGATCATGCTGCGCAGACCTTGGTGGTGGCTGGTGTGCGCTTCATGGGTGAAACTGCAAAAATTTTATCGCCTCATAAAACGATACTCATGCCTGATCTGGATGCGACCTGTTCGTTAGATTTAGGTTGTCCTGCGGATGAGTTCGCTGCGTTTTGCGATGCGCATCCTGACCGTACTGTGGTTGTTTACGCTAATACAAGTGCGGCAGTGAAAGCGCGCGCTGATTGGATGGTCACCTCGTCGATAGGTTTAGACATCGTTGCCCATTTGCATGCGCAAGGTAAAAAGATACTGTGGGCGCCTGATCGTCATCTGGGTAGCTATATTCAAAAGCAAACCGGTGCCGATATGCTGCTATGGCAGGGTTCCTGTCTGGTGCATGACGAATTCAAAGGGATAGAACTTGAATTGCTCAAGCGCGAACATCCGAATGCAAAAATTCTTGTGCATCCTGAGTCACCGGCAGCCGTGGTGGCATTGGCGGATGTGGTGGGATCAACTTCGCAATTGATCGCTGCCACAACGTCGCTTGATGCGAATGAATTTATTGTGGCTACTGATAATGGCATTTTGCACAAAATGCGTCAGGCTGCACCCGGTAAAGTGTTTATCGAAGCACCGACAGCTGGCAATAGCGCCACCTGCAAGAGTTGCGCTCATTGCCCATGGATGGCGATGAACTCACTACAAAATCTGGCTGATGTTTTAGAAAGCGGACGCAATACGATTTCAGTTGATGAAGCGATTCGATCCAAGGCGGTAACGTGCATCGATCGCATGCTTGATTTTGCGGCGGCACGCAAAGCTAATGTTCGTCCTTCTGCCGATTTGGCAGCAGAACAAAATTTGTTTGCAGGTCTTGGCCCGGCATGAGTACGCTGAATAATCCGTTTGCGCCATTCGATGCTGCGCTTGCACGTGCCTTTGAAGAAAATATTCGCGCTGCACTGGCAGAAGATATAGGAAGTTGCGACTGGACCGCTCAACTTATACCAGAATCAGCTCAGGTCAAAGCGCGAGTGGTGGTTCGTGAGCCTGCCGTATTGTGTGGTGCTCCGTGGTTTGAAGCGGTGATGCAACAGATGGATTCTCGCATAGCGATAACTTGGCATGCTGCTGAAGGTGATGCGATGGCCGCGGATACGGTGGTCTGCACACTGGCAGGCCCGGCGCGTGCGTTGATGACGGGTGAGCGTGCGGCTTTAAATTTTCTTCAGTTATTGTCTGCTGTCGCTACTAACACTCGAGAGTATGTGAATTTGATTCAAGAAACACGTGCTTCTGTTTTAGATACGCGCAAAACAGTGCCCGGCTTACGTCTCGCACAAAAATATGCGGTACGTGTGGGGGGCGGAAAAAATCAGCGCCTTGCCTTGTACGATGGAATTCTCATCAAAGAAAATCATATCGCAGCTGCGGGCAGCATTGCGGCAGCGATGGCCTCAGCCAATGCTTTGCATTCCGGTGTAGGGATTCAGATTGAAGTTGAAACTCTCGACGAGTTGCAGCAGGCACTGGATGCTGGTGCGGTATCTATTTTGTTAGATAATTTTTCTATAGCGATGTTGCAAGACGCTGTGAAAATAACCGCAGGGCGAGCGGTACTCGAAGCATCGGGAGGAATCGATCGCGCAACCATACGCGCGATTGCTGAGACCGGTGTTGATCGTATTTCTATCGGTAGCCTAACCAAAGACATCAAAGCGACCGATTATTCATTACGCGTCGTTTAATCAGCACATCATAAAAAATGCTAGGACTTGCGCGAACCAAGTTTGCGTTTCGGTGATAGCACCGTCGGTAAAGCTTTGGGCAGTGTGTCCGGATAATCTAGGCTGTAATGCAATCCGCGGCTCTCACGTCGTGACTTTGCGCTCCTTACAATCAGCGAAGCGACTTCGACCAAATTACGTAACTCCAGTAGATCACGCGTGATGCGGAAGTTTGCATAGTATTCGTCAATTTCTTCTTTCAGCACAGCTAAGCGGTGCTGCGCTCGTTCCAGCCGCTTGGTAGTACGGACGATGCCAACAAAATTCCACATGAAGCGACGCAACTCGTCCCAGTTTTGAGTAATCACGACCTCTTCATCCGCGTTGGTAACGCGACTTTCATCCCATGCCGGTAATTTCACCTGCTTGAGTTTGGCTTGAAGTTCGATATGCTGGGCAGCTGCGCGTCCCAGCACCACGCACTCTAATAACGAGTTACTAGCTAAACGATTAGCGCCGTGGAGTCCCGTGTAAGCAGTTTCACCGACGGCATATAAGCCGGGTAGATCCGTGCGACCGGATAAATCGGTCACGATGCCACCGCAGGTGTAATGAGTCGCTGGAACGATAGGGATAGGTTGTTTTGTAATGTCGATACCTAGTTCAAGGCAGCGTGCATAAATCGTCGGGAAGTGTTCTTTCAAAAAAGCAGGCGGTTGATGGCTGATGTCGAGGTCAACATGATCCAAGCCGCGTTTTTTCATTTCAAAGTCGATCGCGCGCGCGACGATGTCGCGCGGAGCGAGTTCGGCACGCTCGTCGTGGCTGAGCATGAAGCGTTGTCCGGCGGCGGCTCCAGCAGCAGCAGGTAGTTTGAGTAAACCACCTTCACCTCGAACGGCTTCGGTAATCAAGAATGACTTAGCGTAAGGGTGATACAGGCAGGTCGGATGAAATTGTATGAACTCCATGTTCGCGACCCGGCAACCAGCGCGCCAGGCCATGGCAATGCCGTCACCGGTCGCTGTGTCTGGATTGGTGGTGTAGAGATAGACTTTGCCAGCGCCGCCAGTCGCTAACACTGTGTGGTCGGCGGCGATCGTCTGCACCTGACCAGTGGTGACGTCTTGCACGTAAAGACCCATGCAATGAGGTGTGCCGTTATCTACACCGACCTTGTCTGAGGTGATAAGATCGATCGCGTAGTGATTTTCTAGTAGCGTGATATTCGGATGACGACGCACTTGTTCTTCTAGCGTCACTTGCACGGCGTGACCGGTAGCATCGGCTGAGTGAATGATGCGACGTTGACTATGTCCACCCTCGCGAGTCAGATGAAAGCCCATCTCGGCATCAACATCACGAGTAAATGGTACGCCTTGCTCAATCAACCACTCAATCGCGGCTCGACCTTGTTCTACGATGGCGCGGGTGGCTCCCTCATCACATAGGCCAGCGCCTGCAATCAGCGTGTCATTCACGTGTTGATCATGGCTATCCGCTGAATCGAGTACGGCGGCTATGCCCCCTTGAGCCCAATCGCTAGCGCCGTCGCGTAGTGCGCGTTTGGAAATAACGACAACTTTGCGGTGGTCGGCTAAGTGCAGGGCAACGGATAGGCCAGCCAGACCGCTACCTACAATGGCAACATCGAAATTCATGAATAAGACCGGTGATTAGAGACTAGAAGGCTAGAACTATAGGCTATTTGGTATGACTAGGTGCTGGTAGGTCCATTTTAAGATGAGCATGAATGCTTGCCATCGTGTCATTTGAATGGCCAGCGTTCGATCTATATCAAATTCCCAGAGGACAGAGAAGGAGTGTGATATTTTTTTCAAGTATAATCGCGACCACGTTGAGATTCGAGTAGCAGTGGTGCAGGGCTTTCTGTAATTCCTTACTTGGTTGAGACGCTTTTCTGGCGGTATCCCCGCCGTAACCGAACTAAGATAGGAAGTAAGATGGCAACAGGTACTGTGAAGTGGTTCAACGATGCAAAGGGATTTGGTTTCATTACTCCCGATGAAGGTGGCGAAGATCTGTTCGCACACTTTTCCGCAATTCAGTCGCAAGGCTTTAAATCATTGGCGGAAAACCAGCGTGTCAAGTTCGACGTAACGTCCGGACCTAAAGGCAAGCAAGCTTCGAACATCCAAGTAGTATAAGTAAGTCAAGCCCCGGTAAACCCGGGGCTTTTACTTTCTGTTGTAGCTAGTTGATAGTCAGTCGTTCAGTTGTTCAGCAGTCCAGTGTTCCATTCCAGTTTTTTTCTCACTTCTTCCAATAGTTCTCTTCCGCGAATGCGCGTCTGAGAAAATCTACGAACACTCGTATTCGCAGCGGCAAGTGCTGGCGCTGCGCAAAGACAGCATAAATATCATTGCCCGGAGCCGAGAATTGGTCGAGTACCGTTTCCAGCGTGCCCGATTCAATCTCTTTACCCACTTCCCACATAGAGCGCCAAGCTAAGCCCTTGCCACTAAGCGCCCAGTCGTGCAGCACCGTACCGTCATTGCACACCATGTTGCCACCCACTTTGAGGGTGACATTTTTTCCTGCTTGCCTGAATGTCCAACCGCGCTGGCTGCCAGCGCTGGAAATCGCCAGGCAGTTATGGCGCGACAAATCATCTGGTGCGGCGGGGCGGCCATGTTTGCGAAAATATTCCGGCGATCCGACCACCACGCGTTGGTTGTCTGCGAGCTTGATACCTATTAGGCTCGAATCAGATAAGTCAGCGATACGGATAGCGATGTCGACGCCTTCGCCAATAAGGTCAACCACACGATCATTCAGATTTAAGGTGACGGTAACGTCTCTGTGCTCGGCCAGAAATGACGGAATCAGCGGTGCCACAATCTGACGACCAAACCCCGCAGGCGCCGATACGCTCAGGTGACCACTGGGGCGAGCGCTGCGCTCAGATGCTTGTGCTTCAGCGTTTTCCAAGTCTTGCAGTATGCGTTGGCAATTTTCTAGAAAAGCGGTGCCTTCAGTGGTTAGGACGATTTTACGGGTGGTCCTTTGCAAGAGTTTGACGCCGAGTCGCGCTTCTAATGCGTCCAGCCGACGGCTGATCACTGCGGGGGCAATACCTTCAGCTCGCGCTGTTGCCGATAAACTGCCACGTGCGGCCACGTCAACGAAGGTGGAAATTTGCTTGAATTGATCCATGGTGACTGACCCGACATGATGCCCTCGGGCCGCTATTTATGACTAAAACGCAATAATAGCGCTTACGTGGTCGCTTATAAGCACTTTAAGCGTCTTAATGTGCTCGCCTCAGGGGCTAACCCCGTTAAGTCCGTGAATGTAGGTGGTTATGCCCGCCAAAAGCATTTCTATAGCCAAAGCCGTCAGGATTAATCCCATCAGGCGCTCAAAGGCGGTAATGACGGCAGGCCCCAGGACTCTGAGCAGACGTTCAGCTGAAAGCAGCACCATCAACCAAACCGCGGCCACCATCATTAGCGCGATAACGTATAACCCCATACTCATGCGGTGACTGGTCGAAAATAACAAGACGGTCACCAGTGCCGATGGGCCTGCCAATGCCGGAATAGCTAAGGGAACGATGAGAGGTTCGCCGCCATGTTCTGGCATCGGGCCAAAAATTCCATCAGCGCTGGGGAAAACCATTTTTAAAGCGATTAGGAAAAGAATCACGCCGCCACCGATACGCAAGGAAGTTGAAGTTAACTGCAGCGCTTCCAAAAAATATCGGCCGCCAAACATGAATATCAATAGTAAAAAAAAGGCGATCAGACATTCACGAACCACGACGCGCGAGCGACGCTCGGGTTTGACGTGGGCTAATGTGCTGATAAATAACGGCACATTTCCGAATGGGTCAGTGACAAGCAGCAGTAAAACAAAGGTCTGAAAAAAATTTTCAGTCATGGGTTTTCCTAATCTATGGCTCGTTAGCTGCTGGTAGTTAATGCGGGCTGCTTGATGGCGACTGCAGAAGTTTTATGAGTCTTTTCCTAAGATCGGCTAGCATTCGGTCTGTTCACCTTAACGAATGAGGATGTAGTCATGTTTGACCAGCCATCGGGCCAATTCAATCGTCGCCATTTTTTGATAGGCGGTGCCGCGCTTGCAGGTTCGCTGGTTGTGGGTTGGGCGCTAATGCCGCCCCGGCAGCGGCTGGACACCTCAACACTGCCGCCTATGCGCCACGGCGATGTCAAGCTCAACGGTTGGGTCATGGTGGGTAAGGACAACCGCGTGACTGTCGTGCTGGCCAAGAGTGAAATGGGGCAAGGCATTATGACGGCGTTGCCGACCTTGGTCGCCGAGGAAATGGATGTGCCCTTGACTTCGATCAGATTGGTCCAGGCACCGCTGGACAAGATCTATGGGGATACCTCGATGCTGGCGGATGGTTTGCCATTTCATCCCGAGGATCAGAGTGCCATTCATAACTTAGGAAAATGGCTTTCACGCAAGATCGAACGCGAGTTGGGAATTCAAGTAACCGGTGGTTCAACCAGCGTTAAAGATAGTTGGCTGCCTATGCGTGAAGCGGGTGCCTCAGCCCGAGCGCGCTTGATGCAGGCGGCGGCTAACCGTTGGGGTGTTCCTGTTTCAGAGTGCAATACCAGTGATGGGCGCGTCACTCATGCGCAGGGATTAAAAGCCAGCTATGGCGAATTGGCTGCTGATGCGGCTGAGCTGGGCGATGTTTCGTTTCAACTGAAAGAAGCCTCTGCCTTTAGTCAAATCGGTAAATCACTACCCCGACTCGATATTCCAGCAAAAATTGATGGCAGTGCTGACTTTGGTATGGATATCAAGCCCAAGGGAATGGTGTATGCCGCGCTGTTGATGTGTCCACACTTGGGCGGTCGTCTGGCCAGTGTTGATACGCGCGCCGCGAATGAATTACCCGGTGTGTTGAAAGTGGTCAGGCTGGATCAAGAGCGCTCCGGTGCACCGGATGCCGTGGCGGTGATTGCTGGCAGTCGCTGGACTGCACAAAGCGCGCTCGATTTACTCACACCCGTGTGGCAAGCCGGGCCGCATTCACAACTGAATAATCAAACGATGATGCAGCAGTTGCGCCAGAGTCTGAGCGATGAATCAGGATTTACGTATTACAGCGTCGGTGATGAGATTGATGATGATCAGCTACCGAAAGCCATCAAGGCGGAGTACAGCGCACCGTATCTCGCGCATACACCGATGGAGCCGATTAATTGCACGGCGCAATTTAAAGATGATCGTTTAAAAATTTGGGTGTCGACGCAGGCTCCATCGATAGTCGTAGCGACAGCCGCTCGGGTAGCTGATATATCAGTTGATCAAATCGATTTGACTGAAACTTTTCTGGGTGGTGGCTTTGGGCGTCGACTAGAAACTGACATGGTGGCGCAAGCGGTTGCGTTAGCGAAGGAAATGCCGGG
>JBEDHZ010000037.1:0-12732 GCA_041173845.1 Pseudomonadota bacterium | reverse complement strand
CGATATACCATTGTACTTGGCCGCTAGTGCGCAATCAGTGGAGAGTCAGATTCCTTCGATGGCCGATATTCAAGTCGATGCAGCGCTGAATACAACTCCCAATACAACTCCCAATACAACTCCCAATACAACTCCCCATACCACACTCAAAGATATCTTTATGTTGGAAGCTAAAGATAGATTAAGTGTATTGAGATTTTTGGTGACTCAATTTTCGTTGAGTGAATCTGAGTTACTCCCGTCGCATGCCGCGATTGAAGCGCATGCCTTAGCGGGCAGTTCCGCAACAGTAGGTCATTACGCTATGCAGCACTTAGCATCAGCTTTGGAAAACTTAATCGAGCGAGTTATTGTCTTAGGGGCAGACCAGCAGCACGCTTATTTGCCTGAGCTAATCAATACTATCGATGCGTTGGAAAAGCAGTTGCACGTAAATGATAGTGAACAGAGAGCGGAACTTATCTCCCTTTCAAATTTCACACCAGAGTCACCATCCATCGTAGTAGCCGAACTTATTCAGCCTGCACAGGTCGCAGTGCTTGAGCAGTCAAAGCATCCGCTGAATCACGAGCCGTTGCAGCCGTTGCATTCCTATGAGTCGCCGTTACAAGAGGCATCCGCATTAATTCACGATATCACTCAGGTCGAGTCGGGTAATTCAGAATCTTCACTATCACTTTTAATGGATGAATTTGATTATTCTGCGTCGACCGATGCGATCGATCCTGAATTGCACTTAATTTTTTGTGAAGAGGCCGACGAGCTGTTACCGCAGCTTGAATCATTGCTGTCGCAGTGGGTAGACAGTCCGGGCGATGCTTCACTTCCAGCAGGACTGTTACGTTTGCTACATACGCTAAAAGGTAGCTCTCGTATGGCGGGCGAGTTGACTTTGGGCGAGGCTATCCATGAATTTGAGCATAGGGTTAGCCAGCTCGCGCAACAACGCCCAGTTGAATCGGCTGCAATCGCCTTGCTACAAACAGAGGTGCATCAACTATTGATTAATGTTGGGCTAATTAAAGACGATACAGCGCAGTCAGTTGAAAATTCAAGCGATGCTGTAGTCAATATCAACGCATCTTTCGTAGATCGACCTGCGGCGAAAGCGGCTGTCGCGCCTACGAAATTACGCGTCGATTTACTCGAGCGTGCGTCTGGCTCAGTAGCTGAATTACTCGTCAATGCAGTACGTTCTACGGATGATCTGCGCCAGCAAAAACAATTAGTGGTTGATCTCGCTGAGAACTTATCGCGTCTTCGCACTCAGCTGCGTGAGCTAGAACTGCAATCTGAAGCGAGTATTTCTTCTCAATCTGCGCCGCGAGCATCCGGCTTTGATCCCTTGGAATTCGATCGCTACACACGGCTGCAAGAATTGACGCGCATGACTGCCGAAAGCATGGCGGATTTGATGGGAGTGCAGCGGAGTCTGGCGCATCAGATCGATGCATCATTAACGATGTTGGTAGCGCAGACACGTCATGCGCGTTCACTCCAATCCGATTTGTATCGCGCCAGTACGCAAGCGTTTTCTAGTATTGAAAATCGGTTTCGGCAACTGGTACGTCAAGTGGCTATGGAGGTAGGACGCGATGTACGATTTGAGTTGGATGGCGGCCAGCTTGAAATAGACAGGATTCATCTTGAGAGTTTAAATGGACCACTGTCTCATTTGATCCGTAATGCGATCGCACATGGAATCGAGCCCGCCGATGAACGTGAAGTTTTGGGTAAGCCCAGACAAGGCCTAGTATTTATAAAGTTAAGCGAGCAGGGCGCTGAATTACGCTTGCAAGTTAGTGATGATGGTCGCGGCTTGAATTTTATTCGTATTCGCGAGCAAGCCATCGCCCGTGGTTTACTTTCCGACAATGCTGAGCCTGATTTCGACAGCCTGACACAATTAATTTTTGAATCAGGTTTCTCTACCGCCGAACAAGTGACAGGCCTGGCAGGTCGCGGTATAGGTATGGATGCCGTCAAGGCGACTATCGTCGCTATGGGTGGGGCAATAAAAGTTGAAAGTCAATCGGGGTTAGGTACGTCAGTCATTATGGCTTTGCCGAAATCATCCTCGACACAGAAGATAGTGTTGGTATCTGACGCCCATCAAAAAATCGCTGTGCCCTCTGCCATGGTTCAGCAGGTGTTAACTATGACTTCAGCGAGTGCGAAGCAAGCAATGGCAGAAGGTTTTTTGTTGTGGCAGGATAAAAAAATAGCACTCTGCGCTTTAAGCGATTTAATCAGAGAGCCGACAGTGACTCATAGCGCCTCTGATCGCATTTCATTCCTTATTTTGCACCAGCTCGATGACTGGGTCGCGGTTAAAGTCGGCGAAGTTCATGGTCATCACGAAGTGGTAGTTAAGCCACCTGGCCCTCAATTGGCCAGCGTGCCGGGATTAATGGGTGCGGCAATGCTGCCTGATGGAGATATTTTGTTGGTCATGAATTTGTTACAGCTAAACGCATATGCTGTTTTAAATCCCAGTGCCAGGTCAATTTCCAACACGATCGTTCCAGAGTATGTGCCCCCCTTAGTTTTGGTGGTTGATGATTCCTTAACAGTGCGTCGTGTCAGTCAGCGTATGTTGGAAAAACAGGGTTATGGCGTGGCACTTGCCAGGCATGGAGCGCATGCATTGGAGTTGTTAAGTCAACAGAGACCGGCAGCCGTGTTACTGGATATAGAAATGCCGACGATGGATGGATTTGAATTGTTGAGTCGATTACGTTCTGATGAGCGTTTTCGATCATTGCCGGTAGCGATGATTACTTCACGAATGGCAGAGCGCCACCGACAACATGCGATGCACTTAGGTGCCAATGCGTATTTTGGTAAACCCTATCGCGAGCAAGAACTTTTAGAATGGCTTGCGCAATACGCACCCGTACAAGATCTAACGACTTCCCACAATCGTATCGATCACAATCGAACACTAACGTCGACAGCGTGAGTCGTTAGTCGCAAAAACACTAAAGTGCTAAGAGCATAAATCTATTGATCGCGCAGCAAATCACCTTATTTATTTTTTTACTACAGCATAGCGTTCCAGTGTTTTTTTACGTGCTTCATCATGCGCTACCAGTGGATGAGGATAATTTTTACCCAGCGTGACACCGGCCATTTGTAGCTGCATTGCAGAGGCAAGCCAGGGTGCATGAATCGTTTTGGCATCCAGTTTGCTGAGTTCGGGTAAGTAGCGTTTAATAAATTTACCCTCAGCGTCAAATCGTTCCGATTGAGTCACTGGATTAAAAATTCGAAAATAAGGTTGTGCATCACAGCCTGATGAGGAGGCCCACTGCCAGCCGCCATTATTCGCCGACAAATCAAAGTCATTCAAATGCCGCGCGAAATAGGCTTCTCCGCGCCGCCAATCGATACCCAGATCTTTAATCAAAAAGCAGGCGGTCACCATACGCAGACGGTTATGCATATAGCCCGTTTGATTTAACTGCATCATCGCAGCATCCACCAATGGATAGCCGGTACGACCTTCGCACCAAGCAGTAAATGCGACATCGGCTTCTGCGCCATTTTCCCATTCGATGCGATCGTAATCCGGTTTGAAGCTTCGCTCGGTCACGTGTGGATGATGATGCAGGATCATGAAATAAAAATCACGCCAAATTAATTCGTTTAAAAAAGTTTCGTTTTGCTCTAACGCCTGTCGTGCAAGCGCGCGAATACTAATCGTACCAAAGCGTAAATGAATCGATAAATACGAGGGTCCTTTTACGGCGGGAAAATCACGCGTGGCGTCATAGCGTGCCATACGTGGCAGGAAATCGTTGAGTAAATCTGCGCCCCCCGTCATGCCGGTCGGGATTTTATGCTGCATCAAATCATACTCATCAAAGCCCATGGAGCGTAGCGATGGCATCTCTGGCGTAGTAGCAGGTCGCGCCAATTGTCCGCCATCGCATGTCAACGGTGCGAGGGGCTGCAGATCTAGCTCGAAGGACGGTAAGCCGAGTTTTTTCAGCCATGCATTTTTATAGGGAGTAAAAACTGAAAAAGACTTACCGGCGAGCGAAAGAACTTCATCCTTCGCAAAAATGACCTGGTCTTTGTAGCTGTGCAGCTCTTTGCCCGATTTTTTTAATGCCTGAGCGACTTTACGATCCCGTTCGATTGCGCCGGGCTCGTAGTCTTCATTAATAAACACAGCATCGACCGCTAGTTCATCGGCTAGCTTAGGTATCTCGCTCACCGCTAGTGCATGACGAACAATCAATCCGCCCCCGCGTTCTCGAAGCGAGGCATCAAGTTCCTTCAGGCTGGCGTGGATAAACGCTACGCGTCGATCGATACGACTATGCGCAAGCAAAGGATCGAGGATATCTTTGTCAAAAATGAAAGCACAGTAGACAGTACGGCTGACTTTGAGGGCATGGTGCAGTGCAGCGTGGTCGAAATCTCGTAGATCGCGACGAAACCACACCAGCGCTTTTTCATAGTTCATTAATAGTATCTCGCGCGATAAAAAGCTAAGTGTAGCGTTGGTCGGCAAAGTTCATCTGCCAGCATGAACGAAAGCTCGGGTAAAGCTGATAAAATTCGGCTCATGGCCAAGCAAGGCAAGCAGCGTTCCCCATCATTTTCCGCGGCTACCGCGGATGTCAGTGATTTTTCTTCTTCAAATATCGATTCAGCGTCTGAGAAGCAGACTGAGATTCAGTCTTTGCAGCTGGCAGATCATTTTTTGATTGCCATGCCCTCGATGCTAGATCCGGTTTTTGGTGGCACGGTGGTCTACATATGCGAGCACAACGAGAATGGTGCTCTGGGGATGATCATCAATCGCCCTACCGACATGACCATGGATGTTTTGTTTGAGCGTCTAGATCTATCACTTGAAATCATTCCTAACGATCTAATAAAGCCGCAGGTACCCGTTCTATTTGGCGGCCCAGTGCAAGTTGAGCGCGGCTTTGTGTTGCATGCACCTTCAGCCGATTACAACTCATCATTGACGGTGTCGGATGATGTGTCGCTCACTACATCGCGTGATGTGCTGGAAGCAGCTGCCCAAGGCAACGGCCCGCAACGATTAGTGGTGACACTCGGTTGTGCTGGTTGGGGTGCGGGTCAACTCGAAGAAGAAATTTTACGTAACGGCTGGCTCACGGTGCGAGCCGATCCCGCTATATTGTTTGATATGCCCAGCGAACAACGCTTCGCAGCGGCCATGAACTTGTTGGGGATTGATCCGACACTGCTCACTGGAGAAGCTGGGCATGCTTGATGCGCCGCGCACATGAGCACGGTTATGTCATTCGATTTTGGTCTCAAGCGTATTGGTGTTGCAGTGGGTAACCTGCTCATCAAGCAGGCGCAGCCGTTAACCATCATCGATGCAGCAACCAATGCAGCAAAGTTTACGGCGATCGGTACATTAATAGATGAATGGCAGCCCAGTAGCATTGTTGTGGGCCTCCCTTTGCATCCGGATGGGGCCGAACATGAAATGACTCTGCGTTGCCGACGTTTCGCTAACCAGATTACCGGCCGCTTCGGAGTGGCAACGGTGCTGATAGACGAGCGATATACCTCAGCAGTATTGTCTGCATCACGTGGCGAGCACGTAGACAGTCAGGCTGCGGCGCTGATACTTCAACAATTTTTCGATACTCATGAATCCCACTGAACTTCAAGCCGAAGTCCTTTACAGCCAACTCGAGACCGAGTTGAAATCTGCATTGGCGGGCGTACCCAAACTCGCCATCGTAGGAATTTATTCTGGTGGTGCGTGGCTGGCTGAACGACTTGCTAAGGCACTCAATGTCGCAGAGCCAGGTTTTATCGATGTATCGTTTTATCGTGATGACTACGCTAAGCGCGGCCTGAAAGAAGAAGTCAGGCCTAGTCAAATTCCCTTTGAGATCGAAGGTGCCAATATCTTATTGGTAGATGATGTTTTGTATACCGGACGCACCACGCGTGCGGCAATCAATACACTGTTCGACTATGGCCGCCCCGCCAAAATAATGCTGGCAGCTTTAGTTGATCGCGGTGGCCGCGAGCTACCTATTTCTGCAGATTTTGTTGCGAAGACTCTGGTGCTTCCCAGTGAACAGATGCTCGTGCTGCAAAAGGCCGATGATGGCCGCTTATCTTTGACTATAGACCATGCATAATCCTCAACTCAATAAGCACGGCGAACTACAGCATTTAATTACTCTCGACGGCCTGCCCAAGGCGATCCTTACCCGTATTCTTGATACAGCCGCTTCTTTTGTCGGTGTGAGTGATCGCGAGGTAAAAAAAGTACCACTCATGCGTGGCAAGAGCGTATTCAATTTGTTCTTTGAAAATTCTACGCGCACGCGAACCACGTTTGAGATTGCTTCCAAGCGCCTCTCGGCGGATGTCATTAATTTGAATATCTCTGCCTCGTCCGCAAGTAAAGGCGAGTCGCTGCTAGATACCATCGACAATCTGGCGGCGATGCACGCCGATATGTTTGTGGTGCGTCACGCGCAATCCGGTGCGCCGTATTTGATTGCCAAGCATTTGATTGATACCAATCAGCAGCACGTGCATGTGATCAATGCAGGCGATGGTCGTCACGCACATCCAACGCAGGGCTTGTTGGATATGTACACCATACGTCACTACAAAAAGAATTTTTCGAATCTCACCGTCGCCATCGTCGGCGATATTTTGCATAGCCGTGTTGCACGTTCAGATATTCATGGCTTAACGACGTTGGGTGTGCCTGAAGTACGTGCGATTGGCCCCAGAACTTTGCTGCCGGGTGGTTTAGAGCAGATGGGTGTGCGCGTATTTACAGATATGAATGAAGGTTTGAAAGACGTAGACGTGATCATCATGCTGCGCCTTCAGAATGAACGTATGACAGGTGCGTTGCTACCTTCAGCGCAAGAATATTTCAAAAGTTACGGCCTCACTCCCGAACGGCTGGCATTAGCTAAACCCGATGCGATTGTTATGCATCCGGGGCCCATGAATCGCGGTGTAGAAATTGATTCAGCGGTTGCCGATGGTGCGCAAGCGGTGATTTTGCCGCAGGTGACCTTTGGTATTGCAGTGCGTATGGCAGTGATGAGTATGTTGGCGGGTACTTAATAGTCAATAGATTGCGCTTAAAAAGAAAAAATAGCATGAGATTACATATCAAAAACGGACGATTGATTGATCCGGCTAACCACATCGATGCACAGCACGATGTCTTTATTGCTGATGGTCGTATCGCCGCGATTACACAAGCACCTGCAGGTTTTGTAGCGGATCAAATCATTGATGCCAGCGGCTTAATTGTGTGCCCGGGTCTAGTCGATTTGTCTGCGCGTTTGCGTGAGCCAGGTTATGAATACAAAGCGACCCTAGAATCAGAATTGCAGTCGGCTTTAGCGGGTGGTGTGACGAGTTTGCTATGTCCACCCGATACAGATCCTGTACTGGATGAGCCAGGCTTAGTTGAAATGCTGGTGCATCGTGCACGTATTTTGAATCAATCCCATGTTTATCCTTTGGGTGCGCTGACGGTAGGTCTTAAGGGTCGTGAGTTAACCGAAATGGCCGAATTAACCGAGGCAGGTTGCGTCGGTTTTTCGCAAGCAGAGCAAACGATAGAAGACAGCACCGTGCTAATGCGTGCGATGCAGTACGCACAAACATTTGGTTACACCGTGTGGTTACGTCCGCAGGATCCGCATCTGGGTAAAGGCGGTACAGCCCATAGTGGACCACTGGCGTCGCGACTGGGATTGTCAGGTGTGCCTGTTATTAGCGAAACGATTGCACTGCATACGATCTTTGAACTAATGCGCTCTACCGGTGCACGTGTGCACTTGTGTCGCTTGTCATCCGCAGCAGGTATCGCTTTAGTGCGCGCCGCTAAGGCTGAAGGTTTGCCAGTGAGTTGTGATGTGGGTGCGCATCATGTACATATGACTGATAATGACATTGGTTTCTTTGATCCGAATGCGCGACTCTCACCCCCATTGCGCAGTCAGCGTGATCGCGATGCAATTCGCGCAGCGCTGATGGATGGAACCATCGATGCTATCTGTTCTGATCACACACCAGTTGATGATGATGAAAAATTATTACCCTTTGGTGAAGCATCGCCCGGTGCGACTGGCTTAGAGTTACTGCTGTCGCTCTCACTGAAGTGGGCCGATGAGCAATTATCTGGCAACGACAAACTATCGATTGCCATCTCTCGCATTACTGCTGATGCAGCACGCGTTGCCGGCTTGTCGGCCGGTGGCTTATCGACAGGCAGTGTCGCTGATGTGTGTGTATTTGATGCGGATGCGCGTTGGTTGGTTAACGCGTCAGCCATTGTGAGTCAAGGTAAGCACACGCCTTTTCTGGGTTATGAATTACCGGGTCAGGTCAGGCACACGATCGTTTCTGGTCGACTTGCTTACAGTCGCTAGTGACGATGCCGGTATTACCTTTAGCTAGGCTAGGCCTACATCTGTTCGTCGGTTTATGGAAAACTGCTGTGCTTTTTCCTTGGTTGGACGAAGCAGGTCGTGATCGTCGTATTCAACGGTGGTCGCGTCAGTTAGTGGAGATATGCGGCGTGAGTATGTCGCTGAATGCTGAGCGACAAGAACAACCGGTATCTCCCGCTCTCATTATTTGTAATCATATTTCGTGGCTAGATATTTTTGTCATCAATACGATTCATCCGTGTCGCTTCGTTGCTAAATCCGATATACGTAGTTGGCCATTAATTGGTTGGTTGTGCCATAAAACTGGCACGATCTTTATCGCTCGTGGCAAACAGAGTGATGTGCGACGTATTTATGCAGGTTTAGTAAAAAGTATTCACGACGGTGAACGAGTTGCTTTTTTTCCTGAGGGGACGACAGCATCGCAAGGCACGGTACTGCCGTTTCATGCGAATTTATTTGAGGCTGCGATTGAAGCTCAGGTACCTGTGCAACCTTATGCACTACGTTATGTCGATGCAGATGGAAAATTACATAACGCAGCCGATTTCATCGGTGAGATGACGTTTGTTGAAAGTGTGATTGCGATTATAAAAAGCGGTGGCATTCAAGCGGAGTTAATTCGACTGCCTGCAATTGCTACGCAAGGCGCCCATCGACGTGATTTAGCAGTGACAGCGAGAGAAATGATTGCCTCGGTGCTGATACCGTCAACTATCTCAGCTGCTACCCTGGCTGCTGATGTTGAGGACAATCCACCTGCACCAGCAGTCGATCGTGTAAGCGCAGCGCGCTGAGCTTACCGCCCCAGACGCATCCCGTATCGAGCCCGATCACCTTCGGTTCTAAAACGAGTCCGAGTGTAGACCAGTGACCAAAGACGATAGGCACATCCTGGCTTTGTCGATTCGGCACCTCGAACCAAGGTAGATAATCGCGAGGTTTTTGTCCCGGACCTTCCTTGCTTTTAAATTCCATCTCGCCATCTGCTGTGCAATAACGCAAACGCGTCAGCGCATTCACGATGCAGCGCAGTCGATCATTACCTTGTAAATCATCGCTCCAGCGCAATGGCTCATTGCCATACATGGCGCGTAAAAAATCCAACCAGTGATCGCCGCGCAGCACAGCCGATACTTCGCTAGCTAGTTCTAGGGTTTGTTGCGCCGTCCATTGCGGTAGTACGCCCGCATGAACAATTAAGTGGCCATCGGCCATCAGGGCTAGTGGTTGTTGCCGCAACCAGTCGAGTAGCTCATCTTTATCGGTTGCAGAGAGCAGGCTATCTAAGGTATCCGAGCGGCTGGCCGAACGCAGTCCATGCGCCACCGCAAGTAAATGGAGATCATGATTGCCCAACACCATCTGCGCGCGTTTGCCCATGGCGCGCAGCCGGCGCAGACAACCTAGGGAGTCCGGGCCACGATTGACCAGATCGCCAACGAAAATAAAGTTCGCGTCGGGCGACACTGAGAGTACGCGCTCCAGCAGCAGGTCGAGTTGGCCCGCGCAACCCTGTAAGTCGCCGATAGCAAAGAGCGTCATTAATAATTAAGCAAGTAAGGGTTTTCCCGGAATCTAGTTGCTCATTCTATTTCCAACTGAGCTGAGTGGCTCCGTTAAAATGCAGGGTTAATTCAACAAAGTAGTTATTGAAACGATAAGGTAAGAGCATGATTCTCGTCACCGGCGGCGCTGGCTTCATCGGCTCCAATTTTGTGATTGACTGGCTAGCATCGAATGATGAGCCTGTCATCAATCTAGACAAACTAACCTATGCTGGCAATCCAGACAATTTTTCTTCGTTAGATGGCGATCCACGTCACCATTTTGTGAAGGGTGATATCTGCGATCGTGAGTTGCTGAATCAACTGATGGCTCAACACAAGCCGCGCGCTATTGTGCACTTCGCGGCCGAGAGTCACGTGGATAGATCAATTCACGGCCCTGGCGACTTCATCAAAACCAATGTCGATGGCACGTTTAGTTTATTAGAAGCAGCACGCGCTCATTGTGCGGGTTTATCTGATACTGAGCGAGCAGCTTTTCGCTTTCTGCATGTATCGACTGACGAAGTATTTGGAACACTCAATCCCGGTGATCCGCCTTTTTCTGAAACCACACCTTACGCACCGAACAGCCCGTACTCCGCATCGAAGGCCGCTTCTGACCACTTAGTGCGTGCCTGGCATCACACTTATGGCATGGCGGTACTGACTAGTAATTGCTCGAATAATTACGGCCCGCTGCAGTTTCCTGAAAAATTAGTGCCACTGATTATTGCTAATGCATTAGCGGGTAAGCCGCTGCCGATTTATGGTGATGGTCAGCAGGTACGTGATTGGTTGTATGTCGGTGATCATTGCAGTGCGATCCGTCGCATACTAACTGATGGACAGCCGGGTGAGACGTATAACATCGGTGGTTGGAATGAAAAAGCCAATATCGATGTGGTGCATACCTTGTGTGATTTATTGGATGAGCTCTCTCCTGCAAAACAATCCTATCGTGAGCAAATCACTTACGTTAAAGATCGCCCTGGTCACGATCGTCGATATGCCATTGATGCGCGTAAGACAGAGCGTGAACTCGGCTGGCGTCCCACTGAAACGTTTGAGACCGGTATGCGTAAAACCGTGCAATGGTATTTAGCGAATCAAGAATGGGTACGCAAAGTACAGTCAGGTGATTATCTGAAATGGATAGATCGTAATTACAGCCAACGTGCCGGAGGTGCAGCGTGAGCTCAGAACAAAAAAATAATCGTCGCGGCATCATCTTAGCGGGTGGCTCAGGCACACGTTTGTATCCTGTCACGATGGCAGTATCCAAGCAGCTCATGCCGGTGTATGACAAGCCCATGATTTATTACCCGCTGACCACGCTGATGTTAGCGGGTATACGCGACATACTGCTGATTTCTACGCCTCAAGACACACCACGTTTTACTGATTTACTCGGTGATGGCAGCCAGTGGGGTATCAATATTCAATACGCCGTGCAACCATCGCCCGATGGATTGGCGCAAGCCTTCATCATTGGACGCGAGTTCGTTGGCAATCATCCTTCCTCGCTTATCCTTGGCGATAATCTTTTTTACGGCCATGATTTAGATGCGCGCTTGCGCGCTGCGAATGCACGGCAAGAGGGTGCTACCGTATTTGCGTATCACGTAGAAGATCCAGAGCGTTATGGTGTGGTTGGTTTTGATGATCATCGTCGCGCGATTAGCATCGAAGAAAAGCCTAAAAATCCACAATCGAATTACGCCGTCACCGGTCTGTATTTTTACGATCAACAGGTGTGTGATATCGCAGCCAATATCAAACCATCACCGCGCGGCGAGTTGGAAATTACCGATGTCAACCGAGTCTATCTCGAGCAACAGCAACTGCAAGTCGAGTTAATGGGGCGCGGTATGGCATGGCTAGATACAGGTACGCATGAATCATTGTTGGAAGCGGCGCAATTTATCGCTACGCTAGAAAAACGTCAGGGTCTGAAAGTGGCGTGTCCTGAAGAAGTAGCGTATCGCAAGGGTTATATCAATGCGACTCAAGTGGAAAAATTAGCTGAGCCACTGAAAAAAAATACCTACGGCCAGTATTTGCTGCGTATGTTGAAAGAAAAGGTGTATTGATTTCATGAACGTCATACAGACAGCGATACCGGGTGTAGTGATCATTGAGCCCAAAGTATTTGGTGATGATCGCGGTTTTTTTTACGAAAGCTACAACCAGCGTCGTTTTGAAGAATTGACCGGCACAGCCCCCGTCTTTGTTCAAGACAATCACTCGCGTTCAGCGCGAGGAGTGCTGCGTGGCTTGCATTATCAAATTCAACAAACCCAAGGCAAGTTAGTGCGTGTGACTGCCGGTGAAGTATTTGATGTGTGCGTCGATCTGCGCCGCAGTTCGCCAACATTTGGACAATCAGTTTCCGTCATTTTGTCAGCTGAAAACCATAGGCAGTTCTGGGTGCCGCCTGGATTTGCTCATGGTTTTTTAGTGACTAGCGATAGCGCAGAATTTTTATATAAGACCACCGATTATTACGCGCCTCAATACGAGCGTTCTTTGCTTTGGAATGACCCGGTGCTGGGTATAGATTGGCCTTTGCAGCAAGAACCTCTGTTGTCCGTTAAAGATAAAGCGGGAGTACCTCTCGCTTCTGCTGAAGTATTTGCATGAAAATTCTCGTCACCGGCCGCAATGGTCAAGTAGGCGGCGCATTGCAGCACGCCTTAGTCGGTTTGGGTGAGATCATCACCTTAGATCGCTCGCAGTTGGAT
>JBEDHZ010000036.1:0-12968 GCA_041173845.1 Pseudomonadota bacterium | reverse complement strand
TGCCATGCTGGCGACCAGTGAGTCGGCCGCATTCAACACGGCGTAGCCATTGGGTGCTACGTTTTGAACCACGATTTGTTTAACGCGTGAGACGTCTTCAGGTGTGTGAATGTGATTCATACCGAGATGATCACCTTCACCAATGTTAGTAACGACAGCAACAGCACATTTGTCGTAGCCAAGTCCCTCACGCAGTACACCGCCACGCGCCGTTTCTAGAACAGCAGCTTGTACGGGCCGCTACAGTCACCGCTATCAGTTTGACGACCACCGACAAAGACACCATCGGTGTTCGTCATGCCAACACACAAGCCGCTCGTGGTGAGTACATGAGCGATGAGGCGAGTGGTGGTTGTTTTGCCATTCACGCCTGAGACAGAGACAACGGGAATACGTCCATCGTCATTCGGTTCAAACATCATGTCCATGACTGCGGCACCGATGTTGCGGCCCTTACCGAAGGAAGGATTCAGATGCATGCGTAAACCCGGTGCTGCGTTCACTTCCACTACGCCGCCGTTTTGTTCTTCTAATGGTCGTGTGATGTTTTCACACACAATATCAACACCGCATACATGCAAACCAATCATGCCTGCTGCATCAATCGCATGCGCAGCAACTTCTGGATGAACATCATCAGTAACATCAGTTGCTGCACCGCCGGTGCTCAGGTTGGCGTTATTACGAAGCACAACACGCCGACCTTTTTCAGGAATGGAATCGGGGGTTAATCCTTGATCAGATAAACAGGCGATCGCAATGTCATCGAAACGAATTTTTGTCAGTGGGGTGGCATGACCATCACCACGACGTGGATCAGCATTGACGATATCCACTAATGAGCGAACGGTATGTTCAGCATCACCAATCACTTGTGGTGGATCACGGCGTGCTGCGGCGACTAATTTGCTACCGACCACGAGCAAACGATAGTCGCTACCCGGGAAAAATTTTTCGACTAGCACCGCGCCTTTACCGGTTGCACTGGGGAAGGCTTGCTCGAGTTGTTCGCGCGTTTGAATATTGACGGTGACGCCTTTACCTTGGCTTCCATTTTGCGGTTTCACGACAACCGGAAAACCAATTCGTTGCGCGACTTCCCATGCTTCTTCTAGGGTATGAACCGGTGCGCCGCGAGGCACAGGCACCCCTGCGGCATGCAGTAATTGCTTTGTTAGATCTTTATCTTGAGCGATGGTCTCTGCAACTGCACTAGTGGAATCAACTTCAGCCGCTTGAATGCGTCGTTGACGCACCCCCCAGCCCAATTGAACTAAGCTACCTTGTGTCAAACGCCGAAATGGAATGCCGCGAGCTACTGCCGCTGCAACGATGGAACCGGTACTCGGTCCTAGTCGCAAATCTTCATCCATTTCACGCAACTGCGCGATCATTGCTGATGAGTCGGGTGGTGTTGATTTTGTATTACTTGAGTTAGCGCAGACAGACCACACGTGTTCAACGATCTCTTTAGCCATCTTCAGCGCGAGACGACCCACATCTTCTTCGCTGTATTCAACCACGACTTGAAATAGACCTGTAACTGGTGTCGCGTTCGTACAGCTAAAACTTACCGGACAACCCGCTTGTGCTTGTAATGCTAGCAGCGTCGCTTCAAGCGCATGCGCTACTGTGAGTGGTCCCTGATAACCTGTTGCGCCAAGGGCGCCTATGCCAGGGCAAGAACTCAACAGCATCTCTATAAAACCATTCACGCTATCAA
This sequence comes from Pseudomonadota bacterium, assembly GCA_041173845.1. Taxonomy (GTDB): domain Bacteria; phylum Pseudomonadota; class Gammaproteobacteria; order Burkholderiales; family Burkholderiaceae_D; genus Pernthalerella. The sequence continues at coordinate 11,245 of JBEDHZ010000036.1, read as the reverse complement.
GTGCGCATTCCTGCGGAGTGCAAAGCACCTCGACTTCAAGAGCGGTATAACGGCTCCAAAGATTAGGGCCTCTGAGGGCTCGGGTTTGTATCAATTCCATGGATGTATTCAGTCTCTATTACGTATTAAGCAGTGAGCTTATGACCAGAATGTAGGGGTTCGAATGTTTTAAGGCCGGTGGCAATCGTGTCGGCTTCCATCGCGAGCGCCAATCCTGCGCCAACTGCTGCGAGCAGCACTTCGGCAGGCATTGCACGAACCACATCAGGCAAATCATTTCTAACGATGAGATCAAAACGATGGCGTCCATCATCTTGAACCACGGTGTCATCTTTCATAAAAACTGTGCGCTTACCCTCGGCGCGATGTGCAATCAGGGCAGGGTGTTGACCATCCATCGCGTAGAGGATCACATCGCCATCGCATAGTTTGGCCATATCAAGCACGGTGGCGTCTGCAGCATTCAGGACTGCAACGCCTGAAGGTAATACGACATCGACTTGTGTTCGTAGAATTTTGAAGCGATGCTCTGCTTCAGGCATCAGATGCTCATCCAGACCAGGCACGGGTAGGCTGTCAGTGACAATACCTACTTGGCAGCGATCATACGGAAGGCCTTCGGTCAGCAGCGTAATAGGATCGGTTTCAAAAACGGCGGCCTCAACATTACGGTTGATCAAAAGTCGTCGTCCTGATTCCCAAACGGTATCGTCCAGATTTTGCAGCTTACGTGGCCCGACAAACAAACCATCGCGACAAGCAAGTCCGACTTGATGTCCTGATAGTTGTAAAAGCCAAGCGACTAACATCGAAATTTGATTGCTATGCAAACTACCCGACACGCCAACGATAGGTATGCTGCCATTCGTATCGCCGGGGAATAAATGATTCAAGATAGATTGTCCCACCGGACGCGTCTGACCTTGAGCGGGATTTAAATGCATCAAAAGGCTGGGCCCGGCATTTACCTCGACGATTGCGCCACCTTGTCCAGCAAGAGGTTGGCGAATATCGCGACAGACGAGATCAATACCTGCGATATCGAGCCCCACAACTTTTGCGGCGAGGGTACAAATATGAGCGACTTCAGGATGCAAGTCGTCAGTGCAGTCAATCGCATGATTTCCATTGGCCGAAACCAGGACTCGGCGACCGAGGTCGGGCACTGAATCAGGGCCTAAACCTTGTCGCTCTAAATTGGCCAGTACAACGCTGCGTATCTGCACCGTTTCAAGGGGGTGAATATCAGAGTTGCCACGTCGCGGGTCATTGTTGATCTGAGTGTCGACCAGTTGCTGAATCGACGATTCCCCATCACCTACCACCCACGCAGTTTCACCACGACAGGCAGCAACGACCTTGCCACCAACGACTAGCACGCGATGTTCATCGCCTTCGATGTAGTTTTCTACGATTACATCGCTGCCTTCTACTTTCGCAATGTGCCAGGCTTTTTCGATGTCCTCACGTTGCGAGAGATTGACCATCACACCTCGACCGCGATTACCATCGGTCGGTTTGACGACTACGGGCATGCCTAAATCTTGCGCCGTGCGCCAGGCATCTTCCGCACTTTCAGCAAGCTCGCCTTTCGGTACGGGCACGCCACAACTTTTTAGCAGTACTTTGGTGAGATCTTTTTCACCAGCGATACCTTCGGCGATAGCGCTCGTGAGATCAGTTTCTGCGGTCCAGATACGGATTTGACGTGCGCCATAACCGAGCTGAACCAGGTTGCCGTCATTCAGTCGTATGTGCGGAATTTTTCGGAGGGTGGCACTTTTAACAATGTGCGCCGTGCTGGGTCCCAGATAGCGGCCATCAATGTAGTCGCCGATATCATCAACCGCAGCCGCTACATCATAGGGTTGATCGTTGAGCACTGCGTGCAGCAATTCATGGCCTGCTTTTAAAGCGACGCGACCGATTTTTTCGTTTGGTACCCGAAACACCATGCGATACAAGCCTGAGCGTATGGTTTCTCGGGTTTGGCCAAAGCCAGCTTCGAGCCCAGCGGCTTCTAATAATTCAATCACGATATGTTCGAGTACATGGCCCATCCATGTCCCCTCGCGTAATCGCATCAGAAATCCGTTCGGCACTCCCGGGCTGCAAAAATGTCCACCAATCGATGGCAGAACGGCAAGCAGACGGTCGACAAAGCCAGGAATACGGTTGCTTGGCCAGTCTTCCAAGATGCCCAGATCGAGCCAGGCCTCCAACGCCTCAGTGTAGGTCCACATGTTGGGACCCTTGAGGTAGGTGATTTTTACGATCTCCAGTCCCAGTGGCGAAGGAGGGGTAAGGGCGTCTTTATTGGGGGCGTTCATATAGAGCTAGGGCCGGACACAAGGTAATATAGAGGGCTTATTGGACGGGCAGGCTGACATCGGCGACAATTCGTGTTGCTAATGAGATCAGCTAAGTCGGGCCAACCTGCAAGAACCGAGACTGATATTTTGCGTTACCACGGAATTTCACTGCCTTAAAAATCCCAACACATGCCGCCAAGCGCTTCATCCATTCCGGTTCCTGACTCTCCCGTTGTGCAGACGGCTACGCTTCGTTCTAAGCCAGAGCTTCTTGAAGGGGAGACCGTTCTTGCCACGATGGAGCCGGATCTAGACGCAGAGATGCGCTTTGCAACCAGCCGCGTTTTACTAACTAATCAGCGAATGATAAGCGATTCAGCTGGCGGACGGTGGATCAGCTGGCCTCTGCAGCCCGGTATGAAGCTCGAGCACAGTGATCATGCCGGCGTGGGTACGCTGTCTTTGCACGATGCGCAAAGCTGCCTTGTGCGTTGGCGGTTTACCCTTGAGCAGGAGGTCGGAGCGATCCGTTTGCTGCATCAATACGAACGCCTTCAAGCTAGCCAGGCCGGCCAAGCTATTCCCGAGGATGATGGTATTGCTCTATGCCCCAGCTGCCAGTCGCCACTGCCCGAGGAAACGGAAGAGTGCCCAACCTGCCATCGCGAGCTACTCGAGCCTGTATCCACCTGGGTCTTGTTCCGTTTGTGGCGTTTTGCCAAGCCCTACAAAATGCAGTTATTGCTGGGATTTTTCTTAACTTTGGCGGCGACGGCTGCAACCTTGGTCCCGCCATACTTGTCCATGCCGCTGATGGACGAAATTCTTATCCCAACTCACACCGGTGAGCAGATCGATACACATGATGTGCTGATTTATCTATCAGGGCTATTTGCTGCGGCGATGACTGCGTGGATTTTAGGTTGGTGGCGCACGTATCTTTTGGCATTGGTCTCGGAACGAATTGGTGCGCATTTACGAACCGCGACCTTTGATCACTTGATGCAGCTCAGTCTGGAATATTTTGGTGCTAAGCGTACCGGTGATCTAATCGCGCGTATCGGTAATGAATCCGACCGTATCTGCGTATTCCTTTCATTGCACGCACTCGATTTCGCCACCGACGTGCTGCTGTTGATTATGACAGCAGTCATTTTATTTTCTATCAATCCCTGGCTGACGATCGTTACGTTGTTACCTTTGCCGCTGATAGCTTGGATGATTCATTTGGTACGCGACCGTTTGCGTACTGGCTTTGAAAAAATCGATCGCATCTGGGGCGATGTAACGAATGTACTCGCCGATACCATTCCCGGTATTCGCGTCGTGAAAGCCTTTGCGCAAGAGTCGCGTGAATCGCAGCGGTTCCGCGATGCCAATCAACACAATCTCGCAGTGAATGACAAACTGAATCGCACCTGGAGCTTGTTCGCGCCGACAGTCACGATGCTGACGGAAGTAGGTTTGTTAGTGGTGTGGGGCTTTGGTATTTGGTTGGTGATGAATCATGGTGTAACGGTCGGTGTACTGGTGGCATTTATTGCCTACATTGGACGCTTTTATGGCCGACTTGATTCCATGAGTCGTATTGTGTCGCACACACAAAAAGCGGCGGCAGGTGCTAAACGAATTTTTGATATTCTCGATCACAGCTCTAGCGTTCCCGAGCCAACTAATCCAATCAGAGTCAAGAGTGTTGAAGGTTCTATTTCGATTCGGGATGTGAGCTTCAGACATGGCAGTCGCCGTATTCTTGAAGGCGTGAGTCTTGATATCAAACCTGGTGAAATGATTGGCTTGGTGGGTCACAGTGGCTCGGGCAAAAGTACGCTCGTTAATCTTATTTGCCGTTTTTACGATGTGAATGAAGGTGGTATTCATGTGGACGGCGTCGATGTGCGTCGCTACGCAGTGGCAGATTATCGTCGTCATATCGGATTAGTGCTGCAAGAGCCTTTCCTGTTTCATGGCACCATCGCTGAAAATATCGCTTACGGTAAACCCGATGCATCGCGCGCAGAAATTGTGGCTGCTGCTCGTGCCGCGCATGCGCATGAATTTATTTTACGTCTGCGTCATGGTTACGATTCTATTGTTGGTGAGCGTGGGCAGGGTTTATCAGGTGGTGAGCGTCAACGTATTTCGATTGCACGCGCGCTGCTGATCAATCCGCGCATACTGATGTTGGATGAAGCCACATCGAGTGTTGATACTGCTACCGAAAAAGAAATTCAAAAAGCCTTGGATAACTTGGTGCAAGGACGTACCACCATCGCAATCGCTCACAGATTATCAACCTTGCGTCGCGCTGATCGTTTAGTGGTGCTGGATCGTGGTGAGATCGTTGAAGTCGGTTCGCACGATCAATTAATCGAAGCGCGCGGTGCCTACTGGCGTTTGTACGAAGCTCAAGCACGCAATGTGGATACCGAAGACAAGGATCCACCTCGCCTGCATATTCCATTGACCAAGGTGACATCGTGATTGATGAGGATGGCGGCAAACCTTTTCGCTCCGATGTGCACCAGTTGGTGAAAGATGCGCATGGCAGTTTGGTGTTTATTGATGAGCTTGGTCATCACCACGTTGGCGTAATACCTGTTCAGGCCTTTCCTATTGATTCGCCTGGTGAACATCTGTCCTTAGTTAGTACTGAGGGCCATGAGCTAGCATTTGTTCCTGCGATAACCGATCTCGACCTTGAAACGCGACAGCTCGTTCTAGAGGAAATCGCTCACCGAGAATTTATCCCGGTCATAGAGCGGCTTATTTCGGTGTCTACTTTTTCAACGCCAACCACATGGTCGGTACGCACCGACCGCGGTGTGAGTAGTTTTGTGTTGAAAGGCGAAGAAGATATACGTCGGTTGCGCGGCAACGGGCTGTTAGTCACAGACAGTCACGGCGTGACTTATCGCGTGCTGGATATGCGTTCTTTAGATCGCATGTCGCGTCGCTTGCTCGATCGCTTTCTGTAACACTTTTTCTTACGGTCGTTGGCAACGACCGCATCCAAGAAGCTATCTAACTAAGCCATCTTCCGTATCGTCTGATAGTGTTTGCCTGTAGCGAGATTAGTGCGTGCTGGTATCGGCAATCGCATTATCAGGGTTCATAAAAATCGGACGTCCGTCCGGCGTGTTCAGCGGTATCAGCACTTCACGTTGATTATCATCGGTAAGTAATGCGCATAGTGTGTGGTTCGATCGCAGCGTGCCATTCAATTCAACTTCGAGGTCGGCAATCACTAATTCCACGCCAGTGAGAATTTGTTTAACTTTCATGTGGATCTCCCAGATAGTTTTTGTTAGAGCGAACTGGCCGAATCATACCTTGTCTTGGTGTTCATCCATAGGAAGGATGCTTGACTGCTCCCGTCTATAATCCAGCTTGTGTTAACTAAAAAAAATTACTTACTGCGTTGGCCCATTCCCGCGTTGCTCGTTTGGGCGGCTAGTTGGCTGCTTTTTTCTTTTTTGCAGCAATCACATTGGGATGCCTGGTTGGCCATCGCTGCGTGCGCTTTGCTGGGCGCGCTATCCAGTGTGCTGGCAAGTACACCTTGGCGACGTTTGGCGATTGCCGCCGGATTTCCTTTGTCCTTGCTGCTATCGGGTGGAGTATCGATCCCCGGCTGGGCATGGTTAATCCCTTTGGTGATCATCGCTTTGGTCTACCCCATGAATGCCTGGAGTGATGCACCGCTATTTCCCACTCCCGCAACTGCTTTGTTAAATCTCTCTGAGCAGGTACGGCTGGCCGAGGGGGCCAGCATTCTGGATGCGGGCTGTGGCTTGGGGCATGGTTTACGTGCGCTGCGTTCAGCTTATCCGCACGCTCGTCTTGCGGGTACCGAGTGGAGTTGGCCATTACGCATACTGACTGGTCTTCTGTGTCCTTGGGCTAGGATTCGGCAAGGCGATATGTGGAAGGATGATTGGTCCGCTTATGACATGGTGTATTTGTTTCAACGCCCCGAGACTATGCCGCGCGCCGTAGCGAAAGCAGTTGCTGAATTGAAGCCGGGTGGCTGGCTGGTGAGTCTGGAATTTCCGGCGCTGGAATTAGAGCCTTACGCTCACGTCGAGCATGTCGAAGGCAAGCCGGTGTGGATTTACCAAGCGCCGTTTGTTGTTAAGTAAAACGGCTTCTCCATCTCATTAAGCATCTACACAAACATGCCGGCAAAGGTCACGACGGTGCCACCCATGCCAAGCTTGAAGCGAGAAATACCCGGCAAGTCATGCGTGTTAACGCCCCCCATGTCGAGCGTAGTGATTCCGCGAGTACGCAAAATCTCAAAAGCACGCCACAAGATAAGCTTGTGTGCATTCGTTTCGCGTCCCGTTTGATCAGCCCAACCTATATGGTAGGTTGCAACGCGTCCATGAAGTAGAAACAGCATCGCAGCAATGCGTTTCCCCTGATGTTCTGCATGCAGCATCAAAGCAGTTTGTTTTGTTGGTGTGTCTGCTTTTATGTAACGCTCGACAAAGGCCACGGGTAAACCATGAAATGATTTCTGCGCACGCTGTGCTTGCTCTTCAGTGAGCAGCCATTTCACATACTCGGGTGCGACTTCGTCATTGACGATAGTGAGTCCGGATTTTTCTGCGGCGCCTAAACGATTGCGCCATCGTGCATCGAGTTCAGCGCGCAATTGATCACTGGATTGAGTTAGATCGATTAATAAGGTGGAGTAGCCCGTCATAACTCGGATCAGCTTTGAAACGCTGGCATCAGCAGGATCGGTAATCTCGGGAGAAAACAGAGCAATTCGCGGTCGCGAGAGTGGCAAGCTGCGTTTAATTTCTTTGTAGATGCGAGCACGAATATCGGCAGCTAAAGGTTTGAGCCAAAGCGGACCGCGAGTGCAGAGTGCAACGCTCAGTATAAAACCATAGCGGCGGCAGATGAACTGGGCCAGCGCGACTGTTTCACCGTCGAGAATCACTTCTGCGCGCTGACAGGTGACACCGGGCACAGTGAGGCTGGTGCCATAGGCCCAGTCTTGTTGAAGGGCGCCGCCCACCTGGGTGTGCGCTTTATCCCATGCAGGTCTATCGATCTGGTTCCAGAGTATGTGCATCAATGGTTATGTATGTTTATGAGCTAGCTATAATTGAGAATCAAAAAAAGGCAGCGCATGATAAAGCGTTTTTTTAATTCGACTCCCCGCGAACTCATACTTGGGCACGATATTCCCAGTCCGCGTCTGACAGGCATGGGCTGGTTGCTCATCATGCTGTATCTGGGTGTGCCGGCCATGTTAATCGGCGGTGTGCTTGATTTTATTCTCCAATTCATTACAGGTCAGTGCGTGGGCGTGTGGTGTTTATTTTTAAAATAGCAATTCCATTGCGTGTATCAGAGCCCAACAGCGATAAGGGTGGCGCAATTCTTCACTTTGTTTCACAATTGCAATAATTACTTGGTAATCTGTTAGTTGAAGGCTTGAATTATCAGGAGGTGTGTCGATATACAAATCGATACCCTGCGCCCGCATCGCGATGGCGTTTGAGGGCTAGCACAAGGAGAAGCAGATGTTATTTTTCGTGGGAATTGCCGTCGTTTTTGGCTGCGTTTTTGGCGGCTTTATTATGGCGGGCGGCAAAATGGCTCCAATTATTAAGTCCGCACCGGTTGAGGGCTTCATTATTGTGGGCTCCGCTGTTGGCGCTCAGCTGATCGGAAATAGCATGGGCATTTTTAAAGGTGCCTTTGGCGGTATGGTCCGCTGCATTAAGGGTCCCAAGTGGGCCCCGCAGGACTATCTGGATCTGATTCTGTTGGTGGGCAAACTGTTGAACGTGATGAAAAAAGAGGGTGCTGTGGCCCTTGAAGCTCACGTTGAAGGCCCTGACTCTTCTGCGATTTTTGGCGAATATCCCAAACTTGCCGCTGACCACTCCATCGTGCATATGATTTGCGATACTTTGCGTTTGGTCGTTATTGCGCAGGGTAATCTTGATGCGGATGCCGTTGATGACGTGATGAAAAACGCCATCAAGACTCACCACCACGATGAAATGAAATTCCAAGCCACCTTGGCATCCATTGCGGGCGCTTTGCCTGCGCTGGGTATCGTGGCTTGTGTTCTTGGTGTGGTTAAGACCATGGGCGCGATTGATCAACCGCCACCAGTACTTGGTGGACTGATTGGTGGTGCGCTTGTTGGTACGTTCCTTGGGGTTTTCGTGGCGTATGGTGTGTTTGATCCCATGGCTAACCGTCTGGGCCAGATCATTGACGAAGAAGGTCAAGTCTACAAAGTGATTAACGAGATGATCGTGGGTACTCTCAAAGGCTATCCGGTACCACTCGTCATTGAAGGCGCCCGTGGTGTGATTAGTCACCACAATCAACCTGGGTTCGCTGAAGTTTTTGACGGCTTGCGAGGAAAATAATCTGTACTCGATTCGTCAGTTGTATTTTAAAAACCTGCCTTTGATGGCAGGTTTTTTTATGTGTCAGCTGCTTGAAAGCTAAGTTCAAATTAGCTGGGATTTGATTGTTAAATAGATATTCTTACTTAAAAAAAGAGTCAATAAGATTGACCCGACGGGAAAATCCAACCAAACTCATCCCCACTGTTGAAACCTTCAGTGGGGATTTTGAAGAAGGATTTCAACAAGCTGCGGTCGAAATACTCAAAACAATAAAATGAAGATTACAGATTGCCTGAGTGATACCAATACTGAAAACTAGCACCAGCCGCATGTTAGTGGCTGGTTTTTTTTCGTTTTGATTATCAGGTGACCGTTATTACAGGGGGAGTTGAAAAAGCAATGGGTGATTACACGAATATGTCCGCCTACTATGATTTGATCATGACGTCGGGCTATTACGATTATAAAAAAATTGTTGAAAACATCGTCAGAGATAACAGCTTTGGCAGTGTGCTTGAAGTCGGTTGTGGGACAGGCTTGATACTTGAAGAGCTCGGGCAGCATCACCCAAGCACTGAGATCATGGGCGTGGATCTCACCGAATCCATGCTTTCCATTGCATCGGAGCGACTGCAAAAATTTCCAAACATCTCTTTGGCGCTGGAAAATATTACGCAGTTTGATTTGAAAAAAACCTACGACCTCGCATTTTCTTACGGCGGCGTTTGGTATTTTGTGATCGATGGTGATAACGAGCCTTTTTTGGTCAGTCATTTATACGATGAACAAGACAATCATCGTGGTCTGGCGCGGCTGGCGGATCATGTTAATTCCGGTGGCAAACTACTGCTCGGTATTCAAGGCCCGCATCATGATTACGAAAAGCCCGTATCGAATGGCATGATTTATTCGCAAAAAATTGAACCTGCGCAGCATGGTTTTATCAAGCACTACTATCTCGCTGATGATGCCGAAGTCGTGATGGCGCAAACGATTAACTACCGTACCTATAGCTGGGACGAGGCACGTGAATTATTGGGAACCTATGGTTTCCATCACGAAGGCAATGTCGGTCAATACAGTCATTTCATTTCTTTCCGTAAGGCCTGAGCTATCAATGAATGCAGCGAGTAAGAATGCAGCGCTAAAGCCGCGTTTGTTTTTTGTTGGGGTAGGCAACATGGGTAATCCCATGGCGGCCAATTTAGTGAAAGCCGGCTATGACGTGACTGTGTTTGATCGAGCCGTCGAGAAAACCACGAATCTAATTAAGCTCGGTGCTAAGTCCGCTTCCAGTTTGGCTGAAGGCGCATCGCAAGCAGACATCGTGATGACGTCTTTGCCAGGTCCACCGCAAGTTAGAGAAGTTATGTTGGGTGAAGGTGGTTTGATTGCGGCGCTGCGCCCAGGCACCACCATTATCGATACCACTACCAGTGCGGTTGATTTGGTCAAGGAGTTAGTCGATACCTGCCAACAGCGTGGGATTGATTTTCTTGAAGCGCCAGTGACTAATGCGATTGATGCAGCAGCAGAAGGTCGGCTATCTATTTTTGTGGGTGGTGATGTCGCAGTTTTTGAAAAACACCGTCCCCTGTTCGACGTATTGGCGACGAAGATTTTTCATGTGGGTGCGCCTGGAAATGGTGCGACCATCAAACTGCTCACCAATTTATTATGGTTTGTGAGTGCAGCTGCCATTGGTGAAGGACTCATGCTCGGCGCCAAAGCTGGTGTGCCTTTGCCTATTGTGTGGGAAGCGATTAAATCGAGCGCAGGTAATAGCTGGGTGGCGGAGCATGATGTGCCTTCTATTTTTGCAGGCAACTACGACCCGAGTTTTTCGTTGGCCTTATGCTGCAAAGATCTGGGTTTGATTAATGACATAGCGCGCAGTCAGGGCTACGAACTCACCATGGGTAAATTTGTAGAATCCTTATTTCAACAAGCAGCGCAAACCTATGGTGAATCCGCTGCTGAGCTACATGTCGTTAAACTATTGGAAGATAGAGTGGGTATGCTATTGCGCCCACCACACGGCGAGCCGACTACTCCATCGAAATAACTATGAGCGTTATGGATTCATCCCACAAGCCAGTGACACGTCAATCACAACTGATGGCCGAAGCTCATCAGCACATGCCACAAGGCGTGGCTGAAAATTATCGCTATTGGGGTGATGATCGTACGGTGTTCGTTGAGTCATCCAAAGGTTGCTGGTTAACCGATTGCGATGGCAAACGTTACGTTGATTTTCGTTTGGGTTACGGTCCTATCATTTTAGGTTATCGCGATGAGCGTGTTGATCAGGCGGTGATTGATCAAATTACGCAGCGGGGTACCTTGTCGGGTTTTGCGACGGAGTTGGATACCGAAGTTGTCAAACAAATTAAAGCCATGTGCCCGAATGTAGAGAAGATGCGATTCGCAAATTCGGGTACCGAAGCTGTGATGGGTGCAGTGCGCACTGCGCGTGGATATACCAAGCGCGATCGGGTCGTGATTGTCGAAGGCGGCTTTCACGGCTTGTATGACGAGATGATG
>JBEDHZ010000035.1:0-20253 GCA_041173845.1 Pseudomonadota bacterium | reverse complement strand
GCCATCAAAGGCACACTGCAAACGCTGCATGGTAGCGACGCCACTGCCTCAGTGGAAGTCTACGATCGCATGGGCCGCATTTCCCGCAGACGCGGCGGCCGCGGGTTCGAAGAAGCCTAAAACGATCTGATTTATTTCAAGCTATCCACCCAAGCTAGCACAGCAGCAACCCCCACATAGACTTCGCGCGGTATCTGCTCTTCCCCATCCATACTAGAAAACAAAGCGAGTAATTCGTGGTCTTCACCGATCTCAGTGCCTCGCCGCTGCGCTTCTTCAATAATTGCTAACGATACCGAGTGACTGGCGGACGCCGATAACGGTATCAGCTGCCGCTCATCTGGTTCAGATGGCTCGAGTTCAGGTGGGCGATTCATGCTTGCACATCCAACATCGCACCCGGTGGTGAAGAACCTGTCGGCATACTGGGGCGCGCTGAATTAAATACTCGAAAAAGACCCAAGCTCAAACCCGACTCACGCAATGCCTTGGTCAACTGACTCACTTTTTGTCGAGCACGCTCTGCCGTCGTTGGTTTAATCGCCCAGACCATCAGATCAATCTGCGATCGACCTAAGAAAGAAATCTTCAACCACAGCTCGCCTAACACATGATGGTTAGTATGAATATTCACTATCAATGGCGGTGCTTCTTTTTGATTGCGTCGGCGTGATGCACGAAAAAATTCGATCTCGACTGGATTGGAATTAGCAAAAGGGAGTACCAAAGCAAAAGCCAATTCGCCGCGTGACTGCGCGGATAAGGACTCCACCTGCGCAGCCTCAATATCATCTATCGCTCGTTGTAAGCTAGCCTTATGTGGAGAATCACGCTCACCCAAAATTCGGATTAAACGTCGCAATAAGGTTTTTACATCTAGCACTGCAGAGGCTTGTCCACGGGCTAGCATGGACTCCAGCCATAAACCCGAGCCCTGCACCGCATTTTGTAAGGCGCCTGCCGAGAGGCTGCTCATGGATAGACGCATGCGCAAAAATTGGTGAATCAATTCCTCATCACCCGCTGATTTCAGCAAGGTCGCGATCTCTTTAGGTTCGAATAGCGACATCAATGTGGACGACATTGGCGGGCGCAACAACAACGCCTGCAAACGCGAGGGAGTGAGTGGAGTGGCTGCTGCTTCAGTCGTTGAAATAGTCTCGGGATGATCCGCATTCGATTGATGAGTTGCCGCCGCTGCCTTGCGCGCATCAATGAGTCGTAGCCACCAACCACCAGCACGAGATTGCGCTTTAAGCCAGACGGGATCACCGGGCCGAAAATGAAAACCAGGAGGGACATCAATCAGCTGCCCGTTGAGCAGCAGTTTTAAACTCTCGCCGCGTAATTCCATGCTGCCTTGGATAATCTGGCCATCACGCAAACCCATTTCACGGGCTTGCGTGACTTCCAGCTGCAGCGGGCGAATTTCTGCAGAAATCGGGTGTATGCGACCCGAAGCGGCGATCGGCTCAGTACCTGACATCCGATGGGATGCAACTCAGTAAGTCAGGATACCTATCCGATTAAGGAAAACGAACCCACTTCTTTTTTTCCTCAGCAGAGACTTCTTGCGTAGGTGGTGCGCTAGCAACATTCACTGGTAAAGGAGGAATAGCGATTTGTCGTTGAACCGCTACTGCCGGTGCCACAGCCGACGGAGCACTGGCCGAAGGTACGAATAAGTTTTGCTTTTTCTCGTAATGCACATCGCCACTCATAGCCATGGTTGCACCACTACCACCTTCACCCATGACGACCATGCGCATCACATTCACATCCGGTAATTGCAACACCTGACCTGCATTCAACTTAACGTTTTTCACAGGCGGTCTTAATTGTGGGTTAGCACGAACGAATGCTTCACGCATGATTTCCATAGAAAACGGCGTCTTAGGGAACGTTTTAGCAATCACCTTATCCAGCGTGTCATTTTTTTGTGCGACATACGCATCACGATCAGCCGATGCAGTTCTAACGCTCTCACCAGCGACTTGCTGTATCACTGGATTAGGTGCATGTGCTGCAGCGTGCGCAGGTGCATGAGCACGTGCTGGCTTGTGACGCTTAGGAGCAACTGCAACTGGAGCAGGTTGATCATGACCACCATCGAATTTAACGACAGCCGTTTTATCTGCTGGCTTTTCAGCATGCTTGTCAGCCATTTTGTCTGCAGGTTTTTCAGCCGCTTTTTCAGCAGGCTTATCGTGACCTGCTTCAGGCTTTGCAGCTGCTTCTTTCTGCTCGTCTTTCTTTGGCAGGAAGGCCTTAGGTACCGCATTTTTTGGATACGGTTTAGAAGGCAAATCCGGCTCAGCGGGTTTCTCTTCTTCTTTCTTAGCGTCCTTCGCAGGCTCCTTGGGTGGATCATTGGCGAGAGCCGAACTACCCAATGCCAACAGCAGGCAAGCGAGAAGTGCATTTATACGTAACTTGTTCATTTTTTATCTCCAGATTTCTCAGAAGGGGGTGGCGATCCAGTCGCCGGATCTTGCGATGTCTCTGGGGCCGGCAAGCTTTCTGATGATGGCTTTGCCGTTATCCACGCTGACAACCTCAACCAATGCCAAATGCTGGGCACTATCGGGTTCTAAAATTCTTGCAGGTAAAAACTCACGGTTCATTAACAACAGCTGATCGCCGATAGCTAATCCTGCCGTTTGTCCACCATTGATGACCCAACCATTCACGGCGCTCTCAGGCATCACGTTGAATTGCTGTGGTTTACATCCAAAATCGGTGTCCATCTTATCTTGCCAACGATCTAGCACACGGTCGAGTTCAGACAATAAACCGGGCGGTAATGGCTGGCTAGTTGTACTCAACTCTGCTGCGGGGAAAAACAATGGCACGGCCTCTTGCCACAACAAGCGCTGGCTACTACGCTCAGTCACTGTCAAGCGCATAACAAACGGTACCGGTGTGCGACGTGGTGCATCATCACTGAAAAAATCACGCGTTGCGCTCACTACTTTTTGCAACACAGGTTTCGTGTCAGCCGGACGTATAGCTTCAATACCCAATGCACCCGATGGCAGCAATTCCAATTGCATATGATAAGGAGCGATATCGGGCGTGGCACCGCTTAACGCACGATCATAGGCATTGGTCGGAACCACAGTTGTCGGTGCCAGCGACCATTTACGGCCCGCCGTTGCACGGGCGAACAACTTGGACTTAGCCTGATTAAGCAGCCTCTTCCAGTCATATTGATCTGCTCCGCTAGTGGCAATCCGCAGGGAAGCATCAAACGTCGCTTCACGACGATAACGCTGAAGGTTAGCGCGGCAAATTTCTTCGGAAGGCGTAATACCCTTGCCTTCGGCAATGATGGCGGCTGATGGGCCGTCTTCTGCCTGAAGATAATTTAGCACGCGCACTCCACTCACTTTCATGTCTGAGCTAATGCGTGTGTTCTCATGCAGTTTGCCATTGTTATCTACCCAAGCTGCGGTATGTACGCGTGTCTGGCCATCCATCGCGGCCTTAACGAGTGCATTTTGCAGAGCCACCAGACGCTTGCGCGGGTCGGTAGGCAGTGGTGTGTCGCCTGCATAAGCAGACACCAATGCACCGGCCAGCGGCAAAGCCAGGAGCAAGGGAAGAAAACGAGAGGTACGCATGATAGTCACCGTAATAGTGTCAGTACTGATTAGCGGCTACGAGCAGCCAACTGATTCAGGTACAGAACGCGCAGATCGTTAACTACACGGCCATCCAATGACATGGTGGTCTCATAGGTATCGTCACCAATCGGTGTGATCGACTCGAGAACCGCGCCGTAGATGATGCCTTGTACACGCGTACGGAAGGTATCACTCGTCACCATCATCTCAGCAACTGTTGTCGTTGCATCGAGTTGTTGACCGTAGACCTGTTCCGTCAACGCACGATAAGCATCGAGCTTGGAAGCACGAATAGCCATCAGGCGCTGTTGCGAAGCATTTTTGTGGTTCTGTGTGCTGATGACTGCGTAGCCGGTTGCGCGGATCGTCTGCTGACGCTCCATCATCGGCGTAATCATGCTCACAGGCTCAGCCGATGCCTTGGATTCTGCCTTAGGCTCGGAGCGTGCAACTTCAGTTGCAGGCGTCCTGGGTTCAGCCGGTTTAACCGACTCAACTGGTTTAACTTCAGCTTTAGCGGACGAATTGTCAGCCATCGCTACCGAGGGAAACGTCTGGCAAGCTGAAATCAGCGCAACCAGCGAAACCATTTTGCATTTGGACATCTTGTTCATGAATCACCCCTTTTTGTCGTCATCGCATTCGTCCCACCCGGAACGCTTCTTGCGAAACCTAGTTATTTCTCGAAAAACCAACCACTAGAACCTGACTGGACTACCGAGACCACGTTCTACCGAAGCATTTACGGTGAGCAAAAATTCCTTTACTCCCCCGCTTAATCGGCAGTCATTTCAGGTTCTTTAACGAAATGCCTACCGGAAACTCATCAAAATGGCTAAAAAATAGTTAAAAGATAATTTTTCCCTAGGAATCCCGCCCAATTCAGCCTGGCTAACAGCAAACCTTGCCGGAAAAAGGGCCAAAAACCGGTGGCACATCAATTGCTTAGTAGTTCCACGAGGAAATTTGCATTTGATAGACCTAAATTTTAACTTATTGATTTTTAAAGACTTTTAAACAAAGCATAGCAATGAGCACCCTTTCCATGTCAACAATCCGACAGCGTCTGTCTGGCTTCGAAGTCTCGGGCCTGGGCATTCCTTTCTTGGTATTGCTGATCATGGCCATGTTGGTCGTGCCCTTGCACCCCATGCTGCTGGATGTTTTCTTCACTTTTAATATTCTCGTCAGCGTGGTCGTAATCATGATCGCCATCGGTACAAAAAAACCGCTGGATTTTTCATCGTTCCCCTCTGTTCTTCTTTTTGCAACGATGTTGCGGCTGGCATTGAACGTGGCGTCGACCCGAGTCATTCTGGTAAATGGCCATGAAGGCGAACATTCTGCGGGCGCCGTGATTGCTGCTTTTGGAGAATTCGTTATTGCCGGCAATTATTTGGTCGGCTTTATTATTTTCGTGATCCTGATGATCATCAACTTCGTGGTCGTCACCAAAGGTGCCGGCCGAGTTTCCGAGGTGAATGCCCGTTTTACCTTGGATGCGATGCCTGGTAAGCAGATGGCGATTGACGCCGATTTGAATGCGGGCTCGATCACCCAAGAACAAGCCAAAAAACGGCGCGACGAGATATCTCAAGAAGCCGACTTCTTCGGTTCCATGGATGGTGCCTCTAAATTTGTCTCCGGCGATGCCTTGGCCGGATTATTGATCTTACTAATTAACGTTATCGGCGGTTTGGCGATTGGTGTCGGTCAGCACGGCCTGTCATTTGCTGAAGCCGGCAAGCTGTATGTATTGCTGACCATCGGTGATGGCTTGGTGGCACAGGTTCCATCCTTATTTTTGTCGCTGGCCACTGCCATCATCGTCACCCGCGTAACGACAGCGGAAACCATGACCGAGCAGGCCATGACGCAATTGGCCAACCCGACCGCCCTTTTCATTGGTTCGGCCATCATGACGATTTTGGGTGTCGTGCCGGGCATGCCGCATCTGGTGTTCTTGACGCTGGCCTTAGCCGCAGCGGGTCTGGGTGTCATGCTGCTCAATCAAGAAGAGGTGCTTTCTAAAGAAGCCGAGCAACAAGCGGCCGCTGACGACAAAACCGACGCACCTAAAGAGCTGGACTGGGATGACGTTGATCAAGTGGATTTGATCGGCCTGGAAATTGGCTATGGACTTATACCTTTAGTAAACCCTGAGACTGGCGGGCAGTTAATGCCACGCGTCAAAGGTGTACGCAAAAAACTCTCGGCTGAATTGGGGTTCCTGGTTCAGACCGTTCGTATTCGTGATGCCTTGAATCTAGACCCTGATGCTTATCACATCGTATTAAATGGTGTGGTGCGCGGTCGCGGCGAAATCAAGAGTGGTCGTGAACTGGCTATCAACCCTGGCAAAGTCTATGGTGAGCTGGAAGGCATACCCACCAAAGAACCGGCCTTCGGTTTGGAAGCCGTGTGGATTGACCCTGCCCAGCGCGACTATGCACGAACGCTCGGTTACACCGTAGTGGATCCGGCGACAGCGATTGCTACTCACTTAAATAAAGTACTGCGCGATAGCGCATCTGAGTTGCTCTCGCACGATGAAACACAGCAGCTGCTCGATAAATTAGCCGCTAAGTCTCCTAAATTAGTTGAGGACCTCGTCCCCGGCAAGATGGCCTTGGGCGTTATTACTCGCACGCTTCAGCATTTGCTGGCCGAGGGTGTGGCGATTCGTGACATGCGCACGATTGTTGAAACTTTGTCCGATGTCGCTGGCAAAACGCAAGACCCAGAACAACTCACCGCCTACGTTCGCCCCAAGCTTGGCCGCATGATCGTGCAAGAGCTGGTGGATATGAAAGATAGCTTGCCAGTAATGACGCTGGCTCCCGATTTGGAACAACTACTGCACAACGTGCTGTCGAATGGAGCACCTGGACAATCCGTAGTGATTGAGCCCGGTCTTGCAGAAAGTTTGTTTGCCGCATTGCGTGAAGCGGGCCGTACCGTCGAAGACGATGGTAATCCTGCTGTACTCGTGGTCGCCCCTTCGATTCGCCCATGGCTATCGAAGATGGTTCGCCACCGCATACCAGAAATGACGGTGCTCTCGTATACCGAGATCCCTGATGATCAAGCAGTCAAAGTTATTTATACGGTTGAAGCACAGACCAAGTCCTAATCAGACGAGTCGCAACAGGAAAAAACATGGAACTTAAACGCATCCTCGCAAAAGATCTCCGACGGGCCACCGAAAAGGCGGTTGCCCTGTACGGTCAGGACGTGCTCTTCGTGTCGAATTCACGCGCCAACGGAATGATCGAAGTGATCGTCGCTGTCGACGTGAACCCCGAACCGTGGGTAGAAGCCAGCACTAAAGGTGATGGTGAGCGCTTCGGCGAAGTGTTGCATCAGTCATTCAAAGCCTTGGATAAAGGTGCGACTGCCTCCCCTGCTGACGAGATCTCGATCAAAAACGACGCCCATCAGCATGCGCATAACGATCGCCATGAAGAACAGGATGCCGATGCATCGAATGCCTCTCAACATCGCGAATACATACGCGGACGAGAAATCGTTGATATGGTGCGTGATGAACTCTCTGCCATCCGTAAAGAATTTAAGTTAGCCCAACGCGTCGCGACCTGGCAATCAGAAAGCTCAGCGAATGCCGCAGTTCGACCGCTGATCGCTGCGTTAGCAGAAGCCAGCATCCCTGTTTCATTGCGTACTTTATTAGTTGATCACATCAACACAATGACGGATCTCGATGAAGCCAAGGAAGCATTACGACTTCATCTGACTAAAAGTGTCGGCGAACATTGGGCCAAACTGCCACAGCGCGGTGTGCACGCGATTGCAGGTCCAGCTGGTGCAGGTAAAACATTAATGGTGGCCCGCTTAGCGCGCGCTGCCGCTGAACGTAAAGGTGCTGAATCGGTCGCAGTGATTAGCTATAGCGATCAACGTGCCGGTGCGTGGAGCCAAATACAAATGCTGTGCGCGCAATCCGGCGTTGATTGCCTGCGCGCTAACGATCCTGAAACATTGAAAACCCTGCTCTCTGAACTCGGTCAGCGTCGTTTGGTATTAATCGATACACCCGGTGTACAAACAGCAGAAAAACTTCAACAGATCATTGAGTGCTGCCCTGAACTGAGCGCTCATTTAATTGTGCCTGCCGATGCTTCGATGACGACAGTGCGTCGCTATCTGGCCGACATGAAAATTAACTGGGCCAGCTTAATGGTCTCGCGCATGGATGAAGCGACTCAACCCTGGGCGCTGTTGCAAATGCTGTGCGAAAAACCAGTCAAGTTGTCCGCTGCTTCCCACAGCCCACTCGCCACTGACGGTTCTCAAGTACTAACCGCCAATGAACTGGTGGCACTGGCGATTCGTGGACTCGGATTAGAAACCACGCTGGTCGCTGACGAAGTATTAGATAAAGACGAAATGACCGTGGTCACTGCCACTCATGCTTTGGTCAACCGTATAGAGACTGCCGCTCATGCAAGCTAAAACCGTAAAACGCAACACCGAAGTGATTGGTATCGCCAGTGGTAAAGGTGGCGTGGGTAAAACGACGCTCTCAACCAATCTGGCCGTTGCTCTCACCATGATGAATAAAAAAGTCATGCTGCTGGATGGCGATCTGGGTCTGGCCAATGCGCAAATCGCGCTGGGCTGCAAGACACAGTACAACCTCTCGCATGTGATTGCCGGTGAAAAAACGCTGAAAGAAATCATTGTCACCTCTCGTCAAGGCGTATTACTGGTGCCTGGCGCATCCGGTGTGCATGAAATGGCGGCGATCAGCCCAGCCATTACGGCGGGCATCGTGCAAGCTTTTTCAGAACTCGATGACGATATTGATTACTTAATTTTAGATGCCGCCGCTGGTATCGCGCCGTCGGTATTGGCGTTTATGGAAGCCTGTCAGCGACGCTTTATCGTGGTCAAAGATGAGCCCTCCTCGATTGCGGATGCTTACGGCATCATCAAAGTCATGACACGCGACCTCGAACTGGATGAAATTTATCTCATACCAAATATGGTGGAGAGCCAGGCCGCTGGTGCTCAGCTATATCGTCGCGTGAATGAAGTCTGCGATCGTTTTCTGGGTAAGACCCTACAATATTTAACATCCATTGAGTCCGACGAGATGATTCTCGCCGCCCTCAAAAAATATCAGTCAGTGATGGAGTTCGCTCCCGGCAGTGCCGGTGCGCGAGATTACCGCCGTCTGGCTGATGCCATCACCCACCTGCCTAGTATTAGTCACGCCTCTGGAGGACTTCAGTTCTTCATGGAACGTCTGGTACGGCAGAACCAAGGGGCTTAAGCCATGCCACCATCAATCAGACTATACGAACAGACTGGAAAAGCCGGCAAGAGTCCCGACGAGGCGCTCATCCTTGAAAATTTGGGGATGGTCAAGCGTATCGCCGTGCATCTTAAAGCACGCATCCCCCCTTTCATGGAAGTCGACGAGCTGGTTCAAGTCGGCATGATTGGATTGATCGAAGCCGCACGTGCCTATGATCCGACCAAAGGTGTGGCATTCGAAAGCTACGCACACAGTCGTGTACGCGGTGCAATGATTGATGAAGTTCGACGCTTATCTTTCCTACCCCGCTCTGCTGTCGCATTTAATAAATCGCACAGCACGGCGAATCAGGCTCTGGCATCTGAGCTCGGACGCGCACCAACGCAAGCCGAGTTAGCCGAATACATGGGCGTGGAACTGGATAGTTTTGAAAAAGATCGTGGTAACGCACGCCAGTTCGAGACCTACTCGATGGAAGTGGTGACCGATGAAGTCATGAACGTGCCGGATCAAAGCTCACGTCAGCCGGATGCGATCGTTGAAGAAGCGCAAATGATGGAAGCGCTGACCGACGCGATTGACCAACTGCCCGAACGTGACAAGCTAGTGATCTCGCTCTACTACGTAGAAGAACTGAACCTTCGCGAAATTGGCGAAGTACTGGGAGTGTCCGAATCTAGGGTGTCGCAAATCCTATCGGCCAACGTGAAAAAGCTTCGTACACAGCTGAAGTCCGAGCCGCGGACCCGCTAATCAGAGGTTAATTATGGCGCAACAGATCAACACCATACTGCTGCTATTGATTCTGATTGGAATCGTCGGCGCCCTACTCGTGATGTTCTTCACCCTTGAAAAAGTGGATGACATACAAACAGGTAAAAGCGCCCAAAAACCCCGCTTCAATCCCGCAGATACCTTTGGCGGCTTGTCGGGCAGAGAACTGTGGGATGCCATGATAGGTGTGCCCATGCGTGGCATTAACCCAAAAGAAATCATTCCGCTCAAGCCACGCTATGAAGTGGTATTGCAAAAACATTTGGAAATTCTGTTTGAAGAAGGTCAGCACGATGGTCGCGAAGGCTTTTTGATGCCTGTTCGCTGCGAGCGTATTGTGCCTACCCTGCGTGGTGATATCGAATCGTGGATACCCCATGAATTCGCGGTCGGTATTTATAAGGTCGGCTACAGCTTGATTACCGAGCCCGATGAAGATCCCGACACCTTGCGCGAGCAGCTCGATGAAATCGGGGACGAGATTTTCTCCGCCACCGGACTACCTCCTCATCCCTTGTCTAAGCTCTTAATGCCATTCAAGGAAGAAGAAGAGTTCCCGCCAGAAGAGCCAGAAGAATTTGAAACAGAGGAAGAGCCGGTTGAAGAAGTCGCGGCCGAGGGCGAAGAAGTAACGGATCCTGAATCAGTTGCCGCATTGCCCGCCCCCGAAGAGACTGCAGCGGAGTTGGCTCAAGGTGAAGAAACCACAACCGATTCAGAAAATAGTAATCAGGGCAGCAACGAGCTCGATGAGTTGCAAGCCGCCGCCGAAGCCATGGCAGCGGAAAGACTGGCTGCCGAAAACCCGACAGCGCAACCAGAGCCCGTTCCAACTGCTTGATTTATAAGGGTTTTGTAAGTAGACAAAAATCGATCCTCAAGTCTTTCGGCACCCCGCCGATTATAGGTCTGACGCAATGAATTACTCAGGAGCGACAGACCATGAATATGAGAGAACGAGCCCTCGCCAGTTACGGTGATGTAAAAGTAACAACCGGTGTATCGGGCGCAGACAATGTGCAGCTTATCCAGATGCTGTTCGACGGTCTGATAGAGAGTCTCGCCACAGCGCGCGGCCATATGGAACGCGGCTCCATTGTAGAAAAATCCAAAAGTCTTTCGCGTGCTGGCCGCATTGTGGTCGGTCTGCAAGGCGCCCTTGATTTTGAAAAAGGTGGCGACATCGCGCGCAACCTGAATGACTTGTATAGCTATGTGACTCGTCGCTTGTTCCATGTCAATGCGAACAATGACTTGGAAGCTTTGCAAGAAGTCCATAACCTGATGAATGAAATCCGCAGCGCATGGCTACAAGTACCGACCTTGGTACCCGCTACTAGCCGCTCAACAGTACTGAACTAAGTCAAGCCGCTTTAAGCGGGCTAGACTAACGACGAAGGACTGCTCTGGTGCAAGCCAGAGCAGTCCTTATTTATTTTTATTTCAATAACTAACACTCTGCCCTTTAAGCCAGGCAGCAACGCCTTAACTTCAAGATTTATCGTCCAAAAACCGCCAATTAAATGGATTTTTTGACCTGACACGATTTTTGCTTAATGAACTGCCACTAGAAGGCAACTCAGGAAGCAAATAACGATGAACTCCGTATCGAATCCGGCCGTTAACGCCGCTCACCAAGCGAAAAAACCCGCCAAATCTGCGCTTTCCTTTGGCCCCACCGACGATGGTGGACAGTTTGGTGACATGTTCTCTACCATGCAAATGGGCCTGCAGGGGCAAGATCTTGCCGCACAGACTGGCAAGGCTTCACCCCCGGCAGAAGGACTGGCATCGGAAGTCCTTGGACCGGCCGTACACATCATAACCAGCAACACAGCAACCATGGATGACGAGAGCCTGTTTGCTTTCGCTCGATCGCAAGGGATGGATGAGTCTTCACTGGCGCTGATTTTTCAGCACGCCGCACCACCCACTCCAGCGACCCCTGCCATCGAAACAAGTACCACGGTCGATCCCACGCCCCTGACTGCACTAACTGAATCACTGGCATTGGGCAAACAACAACCTGCCGTTCAGGCTGAGTCAAACAACAACCCCCTTCCTGCAACACCGGTAATCATAGCCGCACCCGCTCCACTGGAACCAACCACCGACGCTAATGGCATGAGTGTATTGGACCTGGGTGCCGACGGCAGCTTGCGCTGGTCAGTTAATCAAGCGGGTCAGCTGAACGCCGCCGAGACTAAAAAAGATACCGTGGCCGTGGCGGACACCACTGCAAAAACAGCGAATCCAACGGGTATAGAACTGAGCACGGCCGCAGCGCAACAGCAAAGTAAAGAAGCGCCGGCAGAGAACTTGGCCGCCACCTTGATACTGGGTGCAGGCGAAGCTGCCCAATTTGCTAAACGCGTGCAGACCAAACAAGTCAGCCAGCGCGCAGAAAAAATCGCCGCCCTGACCGGTGAATCCTTCAAATCAGTCGCAGCCAAGATAGAGCCTTCTTCCATCAGCGCCATTGAGGACAATTCGGTGGTGACCGATACTCTCAGCTTGGGAACCGAGCTGACCGGTGAAGATTTACGCATGATGTGGGAACACCGTCAGCATAGTTCGTCCAATGCAAATGCCAACTCTGACAGCGGCATGGGATCAGGCACCGGCCAGACCAACGCCTCCCAAACCGATATTGATCTGCGCACAGACCAATATCAAAAACTATCCCAGCGTCTGGGCGAAGCACTTGGTCAGCGACTAGCTGCCCAAATTGCACGCGGCGACTGGAATGTCGAGCTGACGCTCAAACCTCAAGATCTTGGAAATATCGAAATCAAACTCGATATGAAGCAAGGCAACTTGGAAGCCAGCTTTAATGCCAGCGAAGCCATGACCCGCGACTTAATCGTGGATGGCCTGCCCCGCCTAAAAGAAACGTTGGCACAGTCAGGCATGGAAGTTGCTCAAGTGAATGTTAACGTAAGACAAGATGGTCAAAATGGCGGAAATTCGACACCTGGGCGCCAAAAAGCGCCTAGCGGAATAAGTGGAGTGTCGAAGAGTTCACCGGTAGTTACCGGTCAACCCAGCGCTAATTTGACCGCCAGGAAATCTGCGGCCGACAACAACGGCTTAGATGTCCTGGTCTGATCCTAATAAACCTCGTAGGGGGATGTAATGGCTGACGAAGCTCCAGCAGCACCAGCAGAAGAAGTAGTCGAAGGCGAACCGAAGAAAAAAGGTCCGCTCGAGCAGTCTTGCTACTGATTGGTTTGTCGGTCGGTGGCACCCTGCTCGCTACCGGTTTCTTTAATAAGAAACCGAAAGAGGCGGTGGATGCGCAACTCGACAAACTCGAAGGTCATGGCGATGGTCATGGCGCTCCTGCTGCCGATGGTCATGGCGCTCCTGCTGCCGACGCTCACGCTGCTCCAGCCGCTGATGCTCATGGCAAGCCTGCTGTCGATAGTCACGGCAAACCAGTAGCTGAACCAGAAGGTAAAGAACTCGCCAGTCCAGAAGGTGAAGCTGAGCGTTGGAAGTTCAATTACTATGCGTTCGAAAAACCGTTGCTATCGAATGTCGCTGGCTCACGTAAAGTTATGCAAGTAACACTGACCATCATGACCCACTATGATGAGCGTGTGATTAAAAACTTAAAAACTCACGAGTTAGCGCTGCGTGCCGGTATCCTTGACGTTATGCGTCAAAAGACCGAAGCCGATTTGCTCCGACCCGATTTTCGTAAAGCTTTAGCTGAAGATTTACGTTTAGTGATTAACTCACTACTCGAAAAATACGAAGGCTTTGGTGGTATCGAAGAAGTGATGTTTACAGAATTCGTAGTTCAGTAACGCTGAATCACAAAAAATAACCCGACTGGAACGATAAAGTCATGGCTACTTCAGGCAACTTGCTGTCAGCAGAAGAACTCGCTGCCCTCTCTGAGGGTATCGATGACGGTACCATTGCGATTGATACCGGCTTTAATCTGACTACGCGTGTTAAGAAACATGATCTGGCCAGTGAAGACAGTACGCTGGGCGTTAATACATCATCACTCGAGATGATCAATGAACGCTTCGTACGTTTGTTCCGCATGGGCTTGATGGATGTATTACGCACCAGTCCACGTATCAATCCTACGCGTGCGCAAATTGTACGTTTTGGCGACTATCTAAAAGATATGCGTCCACCACTAGCCGTTAATACAGTACGTATTAATCCGCTGCGTGGTTTTTCGCTCGTGATGATAGAACCCACATTGGTGTTTTCTTCGCTCGATAATTTTTTTGGTGGCACAGGCAGTGGTATGCCCGCTAACCAAAAGCGTCGCGCGGGAGATAAGCCTGGTGAAGGTCCTGCTAATGCACTGCCCCCAACACGGATGTTTACCGCGACTGAATCGCGCGTCATCTCGATTATTTTGGAAGTATTTTTCCGCGCACTAAAAGAAGCGTGGGCCCCATTGATGGTGGTTGAGTTTGAACATGTCAGTTCCGAAATCAATCCCCAATTCGCGCAAATCGCCGATGAAAATGATTTAGTGATCTCCTCTCGATTTGAAACTGAGAGCGTAGGCGGAACAAAAGGTTTTGTTGATCTCGTTTATCCTTATGCTGCATTGAAGCCTTTCCGCGAGATGCTGCGCAATCGCGTGCAGGCCGATGGTAGCGCTGACTCCGACATGAAATGGCGTGAAGACCTCACCAAAGCGGTGGGCGATTCCATGGTCGAGCTGCAGGTATTGCTGGGTCAGGTTGTAGACGATTATCAGCGCATTGAAACGCTCAAAGAAGGCGATCTGTTGTTTTTCAAAAAACCAGAGCTAGCAACTATTTATATAGGCGACCTACCCGCCTTTGAATGCCAGGTAGGTATGGCAGGACCCAATGTGGCGATCCGCATTGAAAAATCGCTAGACCCAGAAACTATTTAATTAAATTTAATTTAACCGACCCCATCAGGATCCATTATGAGTGAAACTACCGAAGACCAGGACCAGGATCAGGCCGACGACAACGAGATTGTTGAGGAAGCCGTCAATCACCATATTAATCCCGACGTGTTACAAAACATTTCGGTCGCTATCAAGGTGGAAGTGGGTCGCACCAAAATGAAAATTCGCGATCTGCTGCGTTTAACGCAAGGCAGTGTCGTTGAACTCGAACGTATCGCTGGTGAACCACTTGATCTACTGGTTAACGACACCGTTGTAGCGCAAGGTGAAGTTGTTCTCGTTAATGACCGTTACGGCATTCGTCTGACACGTGTCGTTCCTGCATCTGAACGCATGCGCAACATCTAAAACAGAGACATCATGCACGCCACTGATTGGTTATCCTTCATCGTCAGCTTTGCTGTCGTCCTAGCCCTTCTGGGAGTGGTGCTGTATGCACTCAAGAAGATGCAAAACGGTAGCTTGCTTGGCATGGGCCAGCGACGTATTCGTATACTCGACACGGTATCCATCGGCCCACGTCAGAAAATTATTTTGTTGCGCGTGAAAGATGAAGATATTTTGGTCGGCGTCACTGTTCAACAGATTAATACCCTCGCCGGCTTTCCGCTGACTGAGGAAGAAATCGCAGCCGATCATGTAGCGCCACCCGCGTCTACCGAGCCTAGCGCTCCGCTGGCAAAACGCTTTGCTGATCTGTTAAACGCTGCTAAACAAAATAAGGATAGGGGCTGATTATGTCGCGCCGTATCCTGATTACCCTACTCTTGCTTCTAGGCGCAACGCTGTTGCCTGAGACAGTGTTAGCACAGGGTATGCCTATCGTGAATGTCGTCACCGGCAAAGGTGGCGTGACATCGTACAGCTTGACCCTGCAATTACTGGGTTTGATGACGGTACTAACGTTGTTGCCATCAATGCTGCTGATGATGACTTCGTTTGTTCGCATCATTATTGTGTTCTCCATTTTGCGCCAGGCATTGGGTACGGGTCAGACTCCACCGAATCAAGTGCTCGCTGGCTTGGCTTTATTTCTTACGCTGTTCATCATGCAACCGGTGATGACGGATGTGTACCAAAACGCCATCCTGCCGTACATGAATTCTGGTTTGCCGTTTGAAGAAGCGTTGGCCGCTGCAGAAGCGCCGATACGTGGCTTTATGCTGGCACAAACCCGTGAAGAAGATATTGCGATGTTCATGGAAATTTCACGCGCCAAAGGCGAATTGACTGGCCCTGAATCAGTGCCATTCACAACGCTGGTTCCGGCCTTCATGACATCAGAATTAAAAAGCGCTTTCACGATTGGCTTTTTGATTTACATACCTTTTGTGGTGATTGATCTGATCGTCTCATCCGTGTTGATGTCGATGGGTATGATGATGCTCTCACCCATGATGATTTCTATGCCATTTAAATTAATGTTATTCGTTCTGGTCGATGGCTGGAGCATGTTAATGGGCTCACTCGCGTCTAGTTTCGCGATGCCTTAATAAAATAAAGAATAAAAGGACACAATCATGGAAGTCGCAACCGTTGTTGATTTAGGCCGTAGCGCACTCTGGGCCATCGTATTGATCTCTTCACCTCTGCTGCTGGTTGCACTGGGTGTTGGTTTGTTCATCGGTGTTATCCAAGCCGCTACTTCTATCAATGAAGCGACCTTATCGTTTATACCCAAGCTAGCTGCAATGGGTGCTACGTTAGCTATTTTTGGTAGCTGGCAGTTGGTGATGTTGGTGGATTACACCAAAGACATTTACAAGCGCATCCCTGCGCTGTTTTCTTAATTCACAAGGAGCGTTCGGAGCGACGCTATGACATTACTAGCATCCGAAATCGTCGAACGCTTTTATATGTTCCTGTGGCCGATGCTACGCATCTCGGCCTTGCTGGTGACGGCTCCATTGTTTTCGCTGGATGCTCTTACCCTGCCTATTCGCATCATGTTGGCGTTAGTCGTCACATTTTTGATCTACCCGCTGGTGAACTGGCCAGTGATTGATCCAGTCACGGCGAATGGCATTCTGCAAATCGTTAATCAATTATTTATCGGCGCCATGATGGGGCTCATGCTGCAAGTGGCCACTGGTGCGCTAACTGTCGCCGGTCAAACTATTTCGTCTTCGATGGGTCTGTCGATGGCTACGTTGATTGATCCGAATGTCGGTAACGTACCCGTCATCGCTCAATTTGTCGTGATCGTCTCAACGCTGGTTTTTTTGGGTTTCGGTGGTCACATCATCATGATTTCTATGGTGCTCGATAGTTTCACTGCAGTGCCTATCGGACAAAGTATTCTTGGACAAGTCGCCTTCGGCAAAGTGGTTGCCTGGAGCAGTATGATTTTCTTAGGCGGTGTATTGATCGCCCTACCCGTTATGGTGTCGCTCTTATTTATCAATATCGGTATGGGCGTAATTACACGTGCTGCACCAAGTCTGAATATTTTTTCCGTGGGTCTACCCGCTTCTATCATTGCCGGTTTTTTTGTGCTGATACTGGCGATGGATAGCATTGTTGGCCGCATACAGTGGCTGTGGATGCAGGCGTTTAATCACGCTCGCGATCTCGTTGGCTTGGTGAGTTGATATGTCCGAGAGTTCAGAAGAAAAAACCGAAGAACCCACCTCGCGGCGCCTGCAAAAGGCCCGCGAAGAAGGTCAGGTTGCGCGTTCAACGGAATTGCCTGCAGCGGCTGTCACGATTGCCGCACTGGCTATGATTCTTATCACCGGCAATATGCTGGTCTCAAAACTCGCCGAAGCATTTTCGTCGGGATTTAATTTTGACCGTAAGTTGGTGCAGTCATCGAATTTGCTGCCCGCGATTTTTGGTCAAGAACTCCTCGATAGCTTCTTGCTGATTGCTCCTTTATTACTGTTAACAGCCGCGGTTGCGATCGCCTCTTCAGGTGCCACCGGCGGTTTTCTATTTGAATTAGGCGCTGTTTCACCCAAGTTTTCTAAGCTCAATCCATTGAACGGCATTAAGCGCATGTTCGGCATGAAAGCCGCCGTCGAATTAGGCAAAGCACTTTTAAAATTCACCCTGGTAAGCGGCGTGGTTGCCTGGGTGTTAGTTGATAACGTCGGCACCCTCAACAAAATCGGCCGTATGGCCCTTGAGCCGGGCTTATCTATCGCCGGCGATCTGCTCACGCGATCAGCTCTGATCATGGCGTGCGCCCTGGCGGTGATTGCAATGATTGATGTTCCTTTTCAGCGCTGGCAGTTCAACAAACAAATGCGCATGACTAAACAGGAAATCAAAGATGAAATGAAAGACATGGAGGGTCGCCCTGAAATTAAGGCGCAAATCCGTCGCCGTCAACGCGAAATGTCGAATGCTCGCATGATGGATAGCGTCAAAAATGCCGACGTGGTGATCACCAACCCGGAACACTTTGCCGTTGCCCTCGCCTACGATCCGAATGGTGATAGCGCTCCAATATTGTTAGCCAAAGGCGCTGATGAAGTCGCTGCACGTATTCGTGAAGAAGCAAAAAAACATGGCGTAGAAATTTTCCAAGCCGCACCGCTGGCTCGTGCGCTGTACTTCACCACCGAGGTTAACCATCAAGTTCCCGAAGACTTGTATTATGCGGTTGCACAGGTTATTGCTTATGTATTCAATTTAGCCAGCATCCGTCCGGGTGCAGCACCTGTGCAGCGTCCGCAAACGACGGTGCCGCCGAATATGCAATTCGACGCCGACGGTAGGTTGGAGAATGAGGAGACGGTTAACTAATGGATAGAAATCCCGACATGGCCGAATTAATTGGTGCCGAGGGCATTTTTCTTCGCACCGCTGATCGCCGCCGCTTTGATTATGTGCTGCGCGGAGTGCGCGAAGAAAGCCTTTCACTATCGCTAAGCAGCGACAACGATGGCTTGCTGGATCATTACGGCCGACTACTGATCAACAAGCTGCGCAAATCCGATGGTTTGCAAGTTGAAGTTTTTTTACCGCAGAACACCGAAGCCCTACTCGATCGCTTTAATCAGATACTGGCTGATCTCTCAATTGACGAAGCACGCAATGCGCAGACATCGCAAGCACCGCGCCGCGTCTTACTCGCACACGATGCCAAAGCCATCAGCGAACGCGACATGCAACTGATGTCGCGCTTGGTGCAAGATTTCCCCGGCGCGCACGTATCGGTGGTCTTGTTGGTCGATAAAATCGGCTCCCAGATGCATGAAAAAAATCTGGAAAAATTTGGTCAACGCTTGATGCGCTGGCCGCTGGAAACACCATCGCGCGAAGAAGGCGAAACCCTACTCGATATGGCGCGCGCCGCCGGCTATGAAGTCGAAGTAAAAAAAGTTCTTGCGACCACGGGCTACAGCAAACCAGTAAAACCCGTCGCCGTCGTGGCCGCTGCAGCTGCCGCCGCAGCTGCAGAAATCCCTGAAGAAAAAAATGTCATCTCAGCAGGTGAGCTGGCCGCTATGCGTCAAAAGGCATTGAAAGGTCCGGTGGAACGCACCGAACCGTCGATGGAGATCGCCGTCGATGCTCCCGTTGCCGCCGCTGTTACAGCAACGCTTACCGAGCCAGCGACTGATACGACATCGAAGCCCCGCATTAACGTACCCTTTTCACTGATCGCTCGCTGGATAGCTGCGCTATTTTTAGTGCTGTTGGTGGCGATGACCGTGATTATTTTGTTGTTCCCACAGCGAATGGGACCGATGCTTTACAACTCTCCCCTGCTCAAGGCCCAACTGCCTGAGTGGGCGATGAATGCTGTGGTCAGTTTCACTGGCAAGCCACCCACTGCGCAGCTTGAAGAAGCTAAAGCAGCGGCAAAAGAAAACAGCGCTTCAGTTCTGACGCCTCAAACCGATATAACCGATAAGAAACCAGCTTCTGAGAAGCCAGCGGCAATAGTAGAAGCGGCCCCAAAAATTGACATCAAGCCCGTTGAGATTCCGGTGAAAACCGAGATCAAGCCTGATGTAACGGCCGACAAAACCATTCCCAAATCAGAGGCCAAACCAGAGGTCAAAACTGAAGCGAAAGTTGAAGCAAAAGTAGAGGCTAAGGCCGAACCCGTTGTAAGCGCGCCAGTGACTAAGCCTGAGCCTGCCACTGCACCTGCAGCGACTGTCAAATCGTCGCCCGCCGAAGCACTGGCACCTCGGTCAGAACGCGGAGCAGATAACGCCGTTCGTCAGGCACGTCCGGGCAGCTATTTTGTCCAGCATGTCTCACTGAATTCGATGGCTGAAGCACAAGAATGGCGCGCGCAATACGCCGCATTGAATAAGAGCCGTATCGCGGCAGTAAAGACCACCGATAAGGGTGTGAAATACGTCGTTCTTTCAGGGCCGTTCCCAACTCAGAAAGACGCCGAGGCATTTTCCGCTAGGCCAGGCGTACCCGCCGATCCGTGGGTTCGCCCGTTGAAATCATTGCAGCGCGCGCTCATTAGCAGCCGCTGATGATGGACCGAGTCCTGGATAGAGGTAAGTAATGTCTGAAGAAGAAGCCCAGGTTTTTCGTGGTGGTCATGCCGTTGAGAAGGCTGTCAGCGAGCATGCAGCCCGCAAAAAGAAAAAACCGGTCACAGGACCGAAGGTTGACGCGGTGTCGCTGCAAGATCAGAAAGATGGTCCTAGCAGCACCCGATCAATGAATGACAGTCA
>JBEDHZ010000034.1:0-16468 GCA_041173845.1 Pseudomonadota bacterium | reverse complement strand
GAAGCGTCCTTGGCCTTCCATGATTCGAACTATTTGGAATGATCCAGAGCGTTTC
The DNA here is from genome assembly GCA_041173845.1 of Pseudomonadota bacterium. Lineage (GTDB taxonomy): Bacteria > Pseudomonadota > Gammaproteobacteria > Burkholderiales > Burkholderiaceae_D > Pernthalerella. Next base: position 16,413 of record JBEDHZ010000034.1, on the reverse strand, counting down.
AAGTCTAGCTATTTCCCTCCTGAGTTGGGAGGCAAAATGTATTTAGCGGGCGACGGTGCTATTCGCGATGCAAAAACCGCTTACTTCACCATCACCGGTCGTATCGACGATGTGTTGAATGTATCGGGTCATCGTATGGGTACGATGGAAATCGAATCCGCACTCGTTGCCAATCCTATGGTTGCAGAAGCCGCCGTTGTAGGCAAACCTGACCCAACCACGGGAGAGTCAATTTGTGCATTCGTGGTGTTAAAAGGCGCGCGACCCACTGGTGATCAAGCGGTAGCGATTGCAAAAGAATTGCGTGATTGGGTTGGTAAAGAAATTGGTCCAATTGCTAAACCCAAAGAAATTCGTTTTGGTGACAATCTTCCCAAGACGCGTTCTGGAAAAATCATGCGTCGTCTGTTGCGTGTTCTCGCCAAAGGCGAAGAGATTACGCAAGACATATCTACTTTGGAAAATCCAGCGATCCTGGAGCAATTGAAGCAAGCGATTTAAAAAGAGATATCGCATCTGATATCTCTTTGTTGAAAAGTAGGCGTAGATTCAAATGGTTTTGTGGGGGAAGGTCGTAGGGCTAACTCCGATGGCCCTATTACCGAATTGCCGCTTCGTCTTCGGGCGAAGCGGCTTTTTTTTGCCTTCGAGCCTAACTTTTGTTAAGAGACATGCATTTTAATGATCTCAGCTGGCTTGGTTGCTATGTGAATGACTAAGCGGGGAGAGAAGGTTTGCTATAATCCACGCCTTCGTTTGACAGCATCCTTAAAACGAATTTCGGAGAGGTGGATGAGTGGTTTAAGTCGCACGCCTGGAAAGCGTGTGTAGGTTCATAGCCTACCGGGGGTTCGAATCCCCCCCTCTCCGCCAGATAAATAAAATGCCTCGCAGGTTTTGCGGGGCATTTTTCATTTTAGAGAACCGCTTTCAAGCCTTTTCTGTCAATTAGATTCAAAAGTTTTAGCGAAGGACCACTTGGTTGTTTTTCCCCGATCTCCCACTTGCGGATCGTTGATGGACTTGTGTTTAACACTGCAGCGAGTACTACCTGGCTGAGTTGCAAATGCTCACGCAAGGCACGTATTTTTTTGCTGTCATAAGTAGGAATTGGTTCAATACATAAAAGGTCGTACTTATCCATTTTCCGTTTATCGATGAAACCTAAGCGGTGTAAGTCGGCAGCGGTCTCATGCACTGCTTCAAGAATTCGGCTCTTCGCCTTAGTTTTTGTAGTCATGACAAATCTCCAGTAGTGCTCCCTCTGCAACAGCTTGATCTAGCTGACGACCAGTTCTTGCCAAGAGGTCTGACGCTAAAATCTGTAATGCTTCCAGTTCGGCATCCGTTATATTGGCTCGATCACTTTTTTCGAAGCCGAAAACGAAGAACCATCGTGTACCTCTTCGGGTGGCTACCAAGGTTCGAACCCCGCCGCTTTTGCCGCGGCCGGGTAGGGCGACCCGCTTCTTCACCACATCGCCACCCAAATCAGCATCGATTAAGCCGTCGGCCATTTCCGCGACCGCTTTGCAAAGTGCAGGGTTGGTCAATTCGGTTTTACGCATCCAGCGAGCAAAGTGACGGGTTTTGAATACGCGGCGCATTTCTAACTATGCCACTGAGTGATATAGAAGTCCAGCCCAATTCCGGCCTCATCTTGAGCGTTCGTTAATCAAATACCATCTTTTTTCGAGCTGTATTTTTTCTCAGGCATCTATCCCGGGGGCGTAAAGTTTATTTCAGAGTGACTCAGATTTATGCGAACTAGGTTTCTTCAAGCGCTGTGCGGTACACACTCGATGTGGCGAGATAGAATTTTTCGTCGTCTTCTCAAACGTGGGAAAATGACTTTTTTTAAGGAGTCATTATGAGCATTTCCATGTACCAAGCCAGCGTGCCTCGTATCGTCAATATGCTGATCAATTTGGATCATCTATTAGATAAAGCGCAGTCTCACATCGACACTAAAAAATTGAATGAAGCCGCATTAACTCAGTTTCGCCTGTATCCCGATATGTTTCCATTGATACGCCAAGTGCAGATCGCTTGCGATACGGCCAAAGGTGTGGTGGCGAGATTAGCGGGTGTCGATATCCCTGTATATGAAGATAGCGAAGTGAGCATCGCTGATTTGAAGCAGCGTATTACTAAAACTATCTCTTTTATTCAGACGTTTAGTGCGTCCCAGATAGATGGCACTGAAGATAAAGATATTGTTACCAAACGCGGTGATACCGAAACGCATTATAAGGGTATGCAATTTTTGTTAAACCACGCTATGCCGAATGTGTATTTTCATGTAACGACGGTGTACGCCATCCTTCGTCATAACGGCGTGGAAATTGGTAAGCGCGACTATTTGGGTAAGGTTTAGTCTAGAAACAAAATCGTTGCTTCATCCTCATAATTAACTACTTAGCTTATGCGCGCTACCAACTGCTTTATTAATCGCTTTCGTTGGCTTCAATTATTGGTGGTCTTTTTATTGCCACTGACTTCATCGTATGCCAGAGCAGAGGTCTATCTCGAGATTGTGGAATTCGGTAAATCAGGTGAGAAAAAAACGATTCCCATCACCACGGATGAGCCAAAGTTATTCAATATAGAGATGTTTACCAGCTGGTCGCATTGTGAGGTGGCAGCAATTAAGAACGCCTCTTCAAAACCGCAAAGTGCTTGGTTACGTTGCTGGAGTGCTGAGGAATCTCAGGTAGCGATTACGTGTCAGGGCAATGATCGACAGACGATCATCTTGGGTCACGATGATAAGGCGGCGAAACGAGGCTCAATCAGTCTCGTTTGTAGCAACTAAATTTTGGCTAGTCGCTTCATTAGCGACTGGCCAATAATCAGTAAATGAATCAATTCGTTTGCGCGGCTGCTTTGTCGCGGGGATCTTTGATTGAATTCATTTGAAAATCGCGTCTATATTCCCGCCGATATTCACTCGGTGGTACCCAGCCGTGTTTTCTCCAGACGTGCTGGACATCGGTGCCGCGTATCCAGTGATGGGGGTTGTTTATTTCAGGGCTGATGTCGTAGTGATTATCTAAGTCATAACGCATGATGTGGCTCCCTAGGCTAGTTAAATTACTGTACAAATATACAGTAATTTTTACTCTGAGGGCAGTGTCCCTTGAAAAAATGATCGTAATGGTAGTTAGTTACTAACTTTACATTCGAAGACCATCAATGGGGTTGCTGTCAGACTGGCGGCCGGTTTACATTCTTCATCAAATTCCTGAAAGCCCAATGTGAAACTTGCCTTGCTAGCTGATGTGCATGCCAATCTTCCCGCGCTAGACGCATGTCTGGAGCATGCGCGCGAGCAGGGCGCAGATCGGTTTGCACTATTGGGCGATTTGGTAGGCTACGGCCCTCATCCAGGAGAGGTTGTTGAACGTTGTCGGTGGCTGCAGCAAGAGGGTGCATTGATTGTTCGTGGTAATCATGATGTTTTTACCGAGCTCGATGTCGCACCTGATGCCGGATGGTTTGAATTAGCAGCTGCGTGGACGCGTGAGCAGCTCACTGAAAGTCAGCGCGACTGGTTGCAGCAACTACCCTTGACACTATTGTTTGATAAAGTGTTTTTGGTGCATGCGACTGCCGACGCACCAGAACGTTGGCAATATGTATTGGAAGAGCGCACTGCTAATCGAAGCATGCAAGCTGTGGCTCGCCATACCGAAGTTCGTTATGTGCTGGGTGGGCATGTGCATGAACAGTCTCTGTTTTATCGAATAACAGATCGTGAAATGGCACGCGTGCCGATTAAGGCTAATGTCGCGATTCATGTAAGGTCTCAGCGTTACTGGCTAGCGACTGTTGGATCAGTAGGGCAGCCACGTGATGGTGATACTCGCGCCAATTACGCGATGTTGGATATGGATGAAGAAAAACTCACGTTTCATCGTGTCGTCTATGATCACTCTGCAGTAGCGGAGGATAGTCGCGCAGTGGGTTTGCCAGAAAAATTAGCCGTGCGTATTGAAACAGGCCTCTGAATTTAAGTAAATTTTAAAACTCAGTTGTTTCTTAGCTTGTATATGAGCTTGTTGAATTTTTTAGTGGCGCTGTAAATTCAACGGTCACAATTCGTTGATCGAAAACATCGAAGCTAAGTTCACCTTGGTGGGCATGTGCAATCTCTCTACATAGACTTAGACCAAGTCCTGTACCGTCCACCTTGCGGTTGTGAGCGCCATCTCCGCGTGAAAATCGATCAAATGCCTTGCTTGCAAATTCTTCACTTATGCTATCGGTGGGATTGGATAGTTTGATATGAAGTTTATTCTTTTCAGTCCAAGCCGTAATATCTATCCAGCCATTGGGTACGTTATATTTCACAGCATTGGTAAATAGATTGTTCGTTAATTGCTGAAAAAGCGCTCGATCTGTTTCAAACATAAGTTTTTTCTGGATCTTCCCACGAGTGATTATTGGGGGATCAAGCATGCTCATATCTTCAACTAATTCATCAAGTACGTCACTCACATTGATAAATTCAAAATCTAGCTTCAGTTGTCCACCATCGGCTTGAGCCAACAGAAGTAATTTTTGAGTAATAGAAGAAAGCCGATCGATTTCATCCGAAATCATGCGCAACTGTATCTGAATTTTTGAGCCGGGCTCAGTCTCATCGATTGCTCGTTCGACGTAACCTTGCATGATGGTTAGGGGTGTACGCAGTTCATGAGCAGCATCGCTAGAAAATCGCGACGCCTGAAGAAAGCCTCTCTCAAGGCGTGCCAGCATGTTATTGAATACGTCAATAAATTCGCGGAATTCCGTATCTTCACCCAGATGAGGTACTCGTGTGGTGAGATCGCGAGTGTCTACCGCTCGCAGTGAAGCTTGTATACGTTTAATGGGATTTAGCGTTTTTCTTGTAACGAAAAAAGCTGCCAAGATAGACATCGTTAATGAAAACGGGAAAATCTGTTTAATGGTGCGCATGCGAACTTCAAGAAAATCTTCCATGTGACGGCTTGCGGCTTGGGTGTTCACAAGAGTGACGATAATGACTTGGGGCGTAACCAGTTTAGTTGCATTCCATTCCATATGTTCAAATGTGATGATGGCTCGTTCAATTTCAGGCGCCTCATCATCGGACTCTGGTACCGCTACTTTGGCATGTTGGAATTTTTCAGAGAACGGTAAATTATTGAACGAGTATCGCGTATTTTTTTCGGGAATGGCGGTAAATACGCGCACTTCATCAGGTCGTGCGATGTGTATAGTGTTCAATAATTCTTCTTTGAGTTCCTCATCTGTTTTTTCTGACAAAGGTTCGTTCGCCCAGCGTAAATTGGCATTGATTTGACGCTCAATAAAAACTTTGCGCATCTGGCCGCCACCGATACGTCCTATCAGCAATTGATTGAGTATGAACATCGCCAGTGTTGTTGCGATGAACAACAAAAAAACCTTGGCATAGAATGATTTTGAAAGACCAAACATGTAAAAGTGACGTTTTTTTAGTGATTGAAAACAGTGATAAAAATTTAAGACTTACGGAAGCGATAGCCTATGCCGCGGATTGACTCAATGGGGAAACTCTTAGGGTCACCTTTTCGCGGGTGAATTAGTTTTTTTCGAATTCTCTGTATGCAGACATCAACCACATTAGTTTTAGGATCAAAATCTAAGCCCCATACATGTTTGAGAATTTGGTTGCGTGAAAAAATATGATCGGGACTTCTAATTAAATATTCAATCAAGGTAAATTCACGTTGGCTAAGTATGACTTTATGATCTGACCAAGTAGCTTCGCGGGATATACGGTTGAGCTGCAAGCCATTTTCTTCAATCAGCGAAGCAGTTAGACCGGCTTGTCGGTTGATGAGTATTTTTATTCGCGCGATCAGCTCTTCAATGAAAAAAGGTTTGGGTAAATAATCATCTGCCCCCGCTTCAAATCCTTGCAACCTATCTTGTAAATCTGTTTTTGCCGTTAATAAAATAATCGGCGTTGCAATTCCAGAGGTGCGCAAACGTTTAAGTACGCTGATGCCATCGAGGCTAGGTAGCATTACATCCAGGACGATGGCATCAAAGGGTGTCGATAAAGCGCGTTGCAGTCCGGCGCTTCCGTCAGCCAGATACTCGGCTTGCATACCGGCTGAGCTTAAGCCAGTCAGTACGAAGTCGGCGATTTTTGCTTCATCTTCGATCAGTAATATATTCATGAGCTTGGGTAATCTATGCGTAATGCAAATTAGATTTGAGCGCCCTGGATGCATTGCTCAAGTGAGTCTTATTCAATCGATTCATCGGGGATGTACTGCATAAGCAGCTGGGTGCAGAATTATGTACGGATACTAACTGATGGCCTAGTGTCCACAGCATGCAGTGAAATGCTTTTAAGCTATAAATCTAATGCCGGGCAGGTAGGAGGGGGCGACGTGCAGATTGTTATGAAGTTATTTACTCAGTAACGCGTGCTTTTTTGCTTGCTGCACGATTGGCTAAGCGAACGCCTGCGCCATAATTTTCATTCATGAAAGTAAATAATTCTTCCAGCAGCTGAAGATCGGCAGTGAATATTTTTCCTGCGGGTGTTGGTCGGCTCAATACCATATCGGTGCCCATCATGTAATCGAGATGTATCCATACACTAGTAGGTGTTAGGCCCGTAATTTCGGCGAGTTCACGCTGAGACAAGCCCTCGTCGCCGCAGGCAATAAGCGAGCCAATAATTCGCAGTCTCTCTTCAAAACTGAGAGCCCCAAGTAGGCGTGCAAGTTGTCTGTTTTCCATGATCTACCCCGTGAAATGTAAATATTTCTTTACACGAGGCTAACAATGCAAGTTTCATGGGGCTAATTCAACTAATAACGCTTCGCATTACGCATTTGTAATGACGTGTTGTGAAATGTGAAGAGGATTAGGTATGTTTAGTTTTCAAAAAAATATTTTTTAAGTAGGCGCTACTTTTTTCGTGATTAGCTCAAGCCTGCCAGACACCATAACCCGCTTCTCTTAAGCGAATAGCCAGATCAACTTCCATATACTTAGCATCTTCATAAGGCATCGGGTTATGGGATTCATACAATTCCGGCAATAACCATAGCCCGTATTTATTCACAAACTTGTTAGCTTGAATTCCTGCTTTATGTCGATCGAACCTTGAATCCGGGTCGAGTCCCGTCATGCCGACATACACGCAGGGCTTGCCGAAAAGATAATCAGGATTCGCTTTCTTGAACTTTGGTTCGTACAGCACGTCTTTGGATAGCTCGACTACATAGATGTGATGATTGTTTGCGATCTTCATGTTTTAGGGATGAGTTTGAACGCCGTTTTTATTCGGCGCCTGAGTAGCAGAGTGCATCAATATTCATAGGTGATTAAAAGCATATTGACACAGTCTGGCGCAAGGTTGACCATTCAGTTTCACAAAGAAAAGCAGCCTATCCAAGGGATTTATTTAGGCTTTTAATTGCATAAATTCCAGATTCAAGAGGATTTTGATGTCCGACACTGTCACCACTGATGCCATCGACGAGATTTTGACTCGAATGGCCAAGACCGAGGGAGCGCTGCTTCCTATTTTGCATGCGATTCAGGCGGTTGAGGGTTATGTGCCTGCAGAGGTTGTGCCTCGTATTGCAGACGCGCTAAATCTCTCACGTGCTGAGGTGCATGGTGTCATTAGTTATTACCATCACTTTCGTCAAAAGCCGGCCGGAAAAGTGGTTGTGCAAATTTGTCGAGCTGAGGCATGTCAGGCTGTCGGTGCCGACGCATTCGCGCACGATGCTGTGAAAGTACTGGGCTGCGATTTTCATGAAACGTCCAAAGATGGTTCCGTAACTCTCGAGCCAGTGTATTGCCTGGGTCAGTGTGCTTGCGGCCCATCAGCCATGATTAATGATGATGTTCATGCGCGTATGACGATTGAGCGTTTAAAGACACTAGTCGACCGCGCAAGGAGTCAAGCATGAGCGTAAAAATTTTTGTGCCGCGTGATTCGACCGCGATTGCACTCGGTGCCAATGACGTGGCGAGTGCTATCACGTCACAAGCCAAAGCTAAAGGTATAGAAATTACTTTGGTTCGTAACGGTTCGCGCGGCATGTTTTGGTTAGAGCCATTGGTTGAGGTGGAAATTAATGGTGAACGACATGCGTATGGCCCGGTCACTGAAGAAGATGTGAAGTCGTTGTTTGATGCGAATTTCACTCAAGGTGGTCAGCATCCGCTGTCATTAGGCAAAACTGAACAGATTCCATTTTTAAAAAATCAAGAGCGATTAACTTTTGCGCGCATCGGCATTACCGACCCTGTGTCGATAGATGATTATGTCGCGCATGAAGGTTATGTCGGTTTAAAGAATGCGTTAGGTCTGACCCAAGAACAAATCGTGCAGCAAGTGACCGATTCGGGTTTGCGTGGACGCGGCGGTGCTGCTTTCCCAACGGGGATTAAGTGGAACACGGTTCGTGCGACTGCTGGTTCGCAAAAATACATCGTATGTAATGCGGATGAAGGTGACTCGGGTACTTTCTCTGATCGCATGGTGATGGAAGATGATCCCTTCATGTTGATCGAAGGTATGACGATCGCAGGTCTTGCTGTCGGTGCGACCAAGGGTTATATCTATGTTCGTTCTGAGTACCCGCATGCGATTGATGTGTTGAATGAAGCGATTGTCGTTGCTGAGCAAAACAACTATTTAGGCCCGAATGTTTTGGGCTCAGGCCATGCGTTTCATCTTGAGGTGCGCGTTGGTGCAGGCTCGTATGTCTGCGGTGAAGAAACAGCCTTACTAGAAAGTTTAGAAGGTCGTCGCGGCATCGTGCGTGCAAAACCACCTCTGCCTGCCATATCTGGTTTGTTCGGCAAACCGACGGTCATCAACAACGTGATATCGCTCGCGTCAGTGCCGATTATTTTTGCGCGTGGTGCTACGTTTTATCGTGACTACGGTATGGGTCGCTCGCGCGGTACGTTACCAATTCAACTGGCGGGCAATATCAAACATGGTGGTTTAGTTGAGAAAGCCTTCGGTATCAGCTTGCGCGAAATGTTGTACGACTTTGGTGGTGGTACACGCTCAGGTCGTGAGATACGTGCGGTGCAAGTGGGTGGTCCACTAGGTGCCTATCTGCCAGAATCACAATTCGATACACCGCTCGACTACGAAGCTTTTTTAGCCATTGGCGGGACCTTAGGTCATGGCGGAATCGTGGTGTTTGATGACACGGTCGATATGCTGAAGCAAGCTCGTTATGCGATGGAATTTTGCGCTGTTGAGTCATGCGGTAAATGCACGCCGTGCCGAATCGGTTCTACGCGTGGTGTCGAAGCACTCGATAAAGTGATAGCTGGTGAAGAACGTGAACAACAGATTCATCTGGTGCGTGATCTGTGTGATGTGATGCTAAACGGATCTTTATGTGCGATGGGTGGTATGACGCCTTTTCCCGTCCTCTCAGCAATGAATCATTTCCCTGAAGATTTCGGCGTCGACAATAAACAAGCAGGATCAAAGAATACAGCCAAGGAGGCAGCATGAATAAGCTCAACGATACCGATTACGGTACGCCGCAACGCGAATCAGCAACCAGCGTTACGCTAGAGATTGATGGCGTCAGTATTACGGTACCGGCTGGTACCTCAGTGATGCGTGCTAGCACCGAAGCCGGAATTAATGTTCCAAAATTGTGTGCCACCGACTCACTTGAAGCATTTGGTTCATGCCGCGTCTGCTTGGTTGAAATCGAAGGTCGTAAAGGCTATCCCGCATCGTGTACCACGCCGGTTGAAAACGGCATGAAGGTCAAGACTCAAACGCCTAAGCTCGCAGACATTCGTCGCGGCATGATGGAGTTGTACATTTCTGACCATCCGTTAGATTGCCTGACGTGCCCAACCAACGGTAATTGTGAATTGCAAGATGTGGCCGGCTTAGTGGGTCTGCGCGAAGTCCGTTACGGCTACCAAGGTAAAAATCATTTGGATTTGAAAAAAGATGAATCCAATCCTTACTTCACCTATGACGCATCGAAATGTATCGTCTGTAATCGTTGTGTTCGTGCTTGCGAAGAAACACAAGGTACGTTTGCGCTAACGATTGATGGTCGCGGTTTTGATTCTCGCGTTGCTGCGGGTCAGAACGACTCGTTCATGGAATCGGATTGCGTTTCGTGCGGTGCATGTGTACAAGCGTGCCCAACGGCGACTCTGACTGAGAAGAGCGTCATCATGATGGGGCAAGCTGAGCACAGCAAAATCACGACCTGCGCTTATTGCGGTGTGGGTTGTGCTTTCAAAGCAGAAATGAAAGGCAATGAAGTGGTGCGCATGGTGCCTTGGAAAGATGGCCAAGCGAATCATGGCCATTCCTGCGTTAAGGGGCGATTTGCGTGGGGTTATGCGACGCATAAAGATCGCATGCTCAAACCCATGATTCGTAAAAAAATTACCGATCCGTGGCAAGAAGTATCGTGGGAAGAAGCGATTGGTTATGCAGCGAGTGAATTCCGCCGCATTCAAGATAAGCATGGACGTGATTCCATCGGTGGCATCACTTCGTCACGCTGCACCAACGAAGAAGTTTACTTAGTACAAAAGTTAGTTCGTGCTGCGTTTGGTAATAACAATGTAGATACGTGCGCGCGTGTTTGTCATTCGCCTACGGGTTATGGTTTGAAGCAGACCTTAGGTGAATCAGCGGGTACCCAGACGTTCGATTCGGTGATGCATGCCGACGTCATCATGGTGATTGGTGCTAATCCTGCCGTGGCGCACCCCGTGTTTGCATCGCAAATGAAACGACGCTTGCGTCAGGGCGCTAAATTGATCGTGGTTGATCCACGCACCACAGAAATGGTGAAGTCGCCTCACGTTCAAGCGGACTATCACTTAAAGCTTAAGCCAGGCACTAACGTAGCGATTATTTCAGCGCTGGCCCATGTGGTGGTGACTGAGGGTTTGTGTAGCGAAGCCTATATTGCTGAGCGTTGTGACGCGCAATCGTTCAAAGATTGGAAAGAGTTTGTTTCCCGCCCTGAAAATTCACCTGAGGCCTTAGCTGAAGTAACCGGTGTGCCTGCCGAAACAGTTCGTAGTGCAGCGCGTTTGTATGCGACCGGTGGTAATGCAGCCATCTATTATGGTTTGGGTGTCACCGAGCATGCGCAAGGCTCCACCATGGTGATGGGTATTGCTAACCTCGCGATGGCAACGGGTAACGTCGGCCGCGAAGGTGTGGGTGTAAATCCTTTACGTGGTCAGAATAACGTGCAAGGTTCGTGCGATATGGGTTCGTTCCCGCATGAGTTGCCGGGTTATCGTCATATCTCTGACAGCATCGCACGTGCTGAATTCGAAGCGCGTTGGGGGGTTACGCTTAATCCAGAACCCGGCCTGCGCATTCCGAATATGTTTGATGCGGCACTCGACGGCAGCTTCATGGGCTTGTATTGCCAAGGTGAAGACATTGTTCAATCGGATCCAAATACTCAGCATGTTGCTTCTGCTTTGTCGGCGATGGAATGCATCGTGGTTCAGGATTTGTTTTTGAATGAAACCGCAAAATACGCGCACGTATTTTTACCCGGTTCGTCATTCCTGGAAAAAGATGGCACGTTTACGAATGCTGAGCGACGCATTTCGCGCGTTAGTAAAGTCATGCCAGCTAAAGCGGGTTATTCCGATTGGGAGGTGACTCAGCTACTAGCTAATGCCTTAGGTTATGCGATGAACTATGCACATCCGTCTGAAATCATGGATGAGATTGCATCGCTGACGCCAACCTTCCACGGAGTGACATTCAAAAAGATTGAACAACTGGGTAGTGTGCAGTGGCCGTGTAATGATGCGGCTCCAGAAGGTACGCCTATCATGCACATTGATACGTTTGTGCGAGGTAAAGGTAAATTCTTTATTACCCAATATGTGCCAACAACGGAAAAAATCACGCGCAAATTCCCGTTGATATTGACGACGGGTCGTATTTTGTCGCAGTACAACGTGGGTGCACAAACGCGTCGTACCGAGAATGTGCAATGGCATAGTGAAGATCGATTGGAGATTCACCCGCATGATGCCGAAGAGCGTGGCATCCATCAGGATGACTGGGTGGGTATTGAGTCGCGCTCAGGCCAGACGGTTTTGCGTGCAACGATTACTGAGAATGTACAACCTGGGGTTGTCTACACAACTTTCCACTTCCCGGAATCAGGCGCGAACGTGATTACGACCGATAACTCGGACTGGGCAACCAACTGTCCTGAGTACAAAGTCACAGCAGTGCAAGTAATGCCTGTAACTCAGCATTCAGAATGGCAGCGCGACTATCAGGAATTTAATCGCCAACAATTAGAGTTGGCGCATCTTGAGTCTGAAGCGGGTGGAGCGTAACTATTTTTAATCAAATGTTTGTGAAGCTATCTAGCAATGGTTGACCCTGCGTTAGCGGATGAACTCACCAACAGCGCCGAGTCGCTAAAGCAGGTATCGGTGTTGCGAGTTCGTAATGGCGAGCAAACGATTGCAAACGATGTAATAGCAGTCGAAGTCCCGGTGGCGCTGGAATACAACGGCATTTCGCATGTTGTGATGTTGGCTTCACCGGCTGATTTAGAAAATTTTGCATTAGGTTTTTCGCTTTCGGAAGGCATTATTCAACAAGCGTCTGAGCTGTATGCCTGCGAAGTTGAATCCACTGAAGCAGGTTGGTTGGTGCATTTGGAGATAGCCGCTGAGCGTTTCATGTTGTTGAAACAGCGGCGACGAAATTTGGCGGGACGTACAGGGTGTGGTTTGTGTGGAACCGAATCTCTTGAGCAAGTCACTCGCTGTACAACAGCCGTTATGCATCGTCACCACTTTGCTGAAGCGTCGATAGTGAATGGCATGCAAGCCATGCAAAATTTGCAGCCACTGCAAAAGCAAAGTGGTGCGACGCATGCCGCTGCTTGGATGAATGCGCAGGGAAACGTTGAATTCGTGCGTGAAGATGTTGGTCGTCACAACGCTCTCGATAAATTGATTGGCGTTATGGCAGAGCATCAACTCGATTTCTCTGCAGGGGTGTTGCTCATCACTAGCCGCGCTAGTTATGAAATGGTTCAAAAAGCCGCCATCATGAATGTGGGTGTGATTGCGGCTATTTCAGCGCCGACGAGTTTTGCGGTGGAATTGGCTGAGAAGACCGGAGTGACTCTCATGGGTTTTATGCGTGACCAGAGTTACGTGGTGTATACCCATGCTGATCGAGTGCGAAGAGATTGATTTATTAAATTGAACTAACAACGCATACTAATAACGCGAAAATAAAAAGGTGTCACTATGGACGTAAATAACCTGATTAGAATGGCAAATCAGATTGGTGAATTTTTCGAAAGCATGCCTGATCGCACTCAAGCGCTGGAAGATATCGCTTCCCATATCAAGCGTTTCTGGGAGCCGCGTATGCGCCGAGCTATTTTAGAAGGCCTCGATCAAAAAAACACAGAAGAATTTAGCGATATCGTGCGTGAGGCAATCACTAGCCATCGAAAATTATTGGCGTAACGTGTATTAAGCGGCGTTCAGCCTAGCAGAGGTTGAGTTCTGCACTGGCTTAAAGAAAGGGCCATGAGTCAACAACGCTTCAGCCTCAGGTATCTGCAGGGGCGCCGCGATCAAAAAGCCCTGTATCTCATCACACCCCATCCCTTGCAACGCGATTAGTTGTTCTTCTGTTTCAACTCCTTCTGCTACCACATCCATCCCTAAGGTTTTTCCAATTTGTATCATCGCCTGACACAGTGGCTCGCTTTGAATTTTTGAAGACAGCGCTTGAACAAAGGATTTATCAATCTTCAATACATCCACATTTAATTTTTGCAAATGGGACAGCGAGGAATAGCCGGTTCCAAAATCATCAATCATCAGTTTCAGGCCCATACCTTCCAGCATACGTAATTCTTCTTGCGTGGTTTTGTCATCGCCGATCATGGACGATTCGGTTAATTCAATCGCTATCTGCGATGACGATATGCCATAACGTTGCATGCTGCGCTCTAGCTCTTCACGGAATGAGCGGTCTTTTAACTGCTTGGCAGAGACATTGATAGAAATTGGTTGTATAGATCGCCCTTCATTCATCCAGCGTGCAATTAATTCGCAAGTGCTGTTAGCAACCCAGTTACCGATGTCGACAATCAGATTGGTTTCTTCAGCCAGAGGTATGAATCTATCGGGCGAGATAATACCCATGACGGGGTGTTGCCAGCGCAGTAGGGCTTCAAACCCACAGAGATTTCCATTAAATGCATCAACGCGCGGCTGTAAATACAACAGTAACTGATTGTCAGGAACAGCCTTTTCTAATGCGGTCTCAAGAGTCACCCGATCGCTTAAGTGATCGTGCATGGCATTGGTGTAGCGCGAGAAACGATCTTTACCTGCACGCTTTGCTTCATACATGGCAATGTCGGCGGCTTGTATGAGCGCTTCTGCAGTCGTCGCATCATCCGGGAAAATAGCTCCACCGATCGAGGCGCGTGTACGCATGGTGGACCACTCACTGCCTTCGCCGGCAGAGCGGAGGCTAGTCAACAGATGAGACGCAATTTCTCCAACAACGTTAGTATCTTCTAGCGACAGTAGCAGCACCATAAATTCATCACCGCCCAGTCGGATTACATGGTCTTGTTTGCGAATGGATTCACGTAACGCTTGGGCTATGTCAATCAGGCATCGATCGCCTTCTTGGTGACCTAGTGTGTCATTAATATTTTTAAAATTATCCAGATCGATAAACATGACTCCGAATTTTTGGTTCGATGAGGTCGCTTTTCGTATGATTTCAGGGAGTTGTTGATTCATCCAATGACGATTCGGAAGCTGAGTTAACGAGTCTGTCATCGCTAATGCCTGCAGTTGCTGCTCCTTTTCCTTGACGTCGTGAATGTCGCGTAAAGTAACCGCTAAACCCAGATCGGCACGCACCGCGCGGCAGTGATACCAACGCACTTCTTTAATGCCTGGTCGATAGAACTGGACCTCGGTCTCAGCAAAACCGTTGGCCATTGCACCCAGTAAAAACAAGCGGGTGAAATCAAAATTGGCTTCATCCATTAATTCACTAATCGAATTGCCGATGAGATCAGAGCGCCTGGCTGCGGACAACCGAACAGCCTGACCATTGCAATCTTCGATTTTAAAATCAACCTGACCGACAGCAGGATTGAGAAATTGCGACAGCATATACAGTTCCTCTTGAGCCCCATCCACCGCTAACCGGAAAGTATTTTGTACGCCTTCTTCATAACTTTTTTCTTGGTCACGTTTAATTTGAAACCAGATGCCGATGAGACAGGTAAACAAAATTAATGTCGTACCAGCAGCAAGTGTTAATTTGTATGCCCGCTCAGTTTCCTGATAAGGCTGCATGATATTGTCATGCGTAATACTGACAAACGTAAGTAAGGGATAGTGGCTCAAGCCGACAGAGCTGAATGCGCTCAATTTTTGGTTGACCATCATGTTTGATTCTAAATCGTGACGGGTGACTACGGTCAGAGGCTCAAGTACGGGAGTTTCATTTTTGGGGTGGCCGATGAATTGATAACTCAGCCATTCGCCACTACCAAATTTAAGGCCAACGACATCATTCGGGCCAAGTGAACTGCCCGTAATAAAATTGGTAAGTTCCTCTTGAAGAAACGTAACTGAGATGACTCCGCCAAAGCTACCGTCTGCTTTGAGTAGGCGGCGGCTAAAGCGGATAACAATTTTTCCGGCAAGGTAACCAACACCCATTGCAGGCTTTTGGATTTTTAATTTCAGGGATTCTGAATCGCGGTGTCCAGAAAAATACGGTAGCTGAGATACGTCTGTGTTAAGGGCTGCCTTGGACCGTGAACTGCGAACAATCCCTTTTTCGTCAGCATACAGAAGGTTCATTGGACTTTCTTTTGGCACCGTTTCAAACAGTTTTTTTAGCGTATCTGTTGGATTTGGTGACCTAGCTGCAGCGGCCAGAAAAAGCGATAGCTGGTCAATTTGCAGAAAAAGATAATCAAATTGTTTTGCATAATTGTTGGCAAGCGACATTGCCTCGGCTTCACCTTGTTTGATGAGCAGTTGGTGATCTCTATCAAGCTCAGTAATGATGGTCAGCCACAAAAGTGACAAGGCAATCAGGCCACCTGCGAGCCATAATTGCACATTCGAGCCCATAAACTTTTGGAGTGCGCTGCGGATAGGTGTGTTCTTTTGCAATGGTGACTCCGGCGCGCGTAAGGTAATTTGTTACCAACTGTCACGCAGTTTAACCACTATTTAACAAAGAGATAGTTTAAATACCGAGGTGAATTCAAGGACGAAGTGCAACTTTGATTAATGGGTTGGATGGCTGAGGTGCATTAGTATCAAAGCCTTTTGACCAGCCAGTCGAAGAAGCACATG
>JBEDHZ010000033.1:0-13574 GCA_041173845.1 Pseudomonadota bacterium | reverse complement strand
TTTCAATGAATTTCCTGTAATGCGGCGAGGCAACATCTTACCCTGCTCGTTCAAGAATTTCTTGAGGAACTCAGCATCTTTGTAATCGATATAACGGATACCATACTTTTTGTAGCGGCAGAATTTCTTCTTAGGCTGCTCCGTTTTAATGGCGGTTAGATACTTGATTTCATTTGCTTTTGCCATGAGATTAACCCTCCACTGCTTTTTCGTTACCTGTTGATACACCACTTCTCTTTCTTGTGTTGTACTCGACGGCGTATTTATCGAGTTTGATCACAATGTGACGGAGTACCTGCTCGTCACGCAGGAGCTGAATCTTCAGCTTTTCATTCATGTCGGATGGCGCTACGATATCTACGCCAGCCGCCGCTTGGGCCAACGCCTGCTTTACCAGTAGAGGAGTGGTTTCGTCATTCAGTACGTAGCCGTTCGCATCGAGCACGCCATCTTGGCCGTGGCTGGTATACGGATCGAGAGCGACATCGGTCAAGATGCCCAGCTCTGGAAAGCGAGCTTTCAGTTCACGCACCGCACGTGGCACTAAACCTTCGGGATTCGTCGCCTCAATGCCATCAGGTGTTTTGAGCGAGGGATCAATGACAGGAAACAGTGCCAACACGGGAATGCCTAACTTCACGCAATCCTCGGCAATCGGTAGCAGCAAATCCACTGAGACTCGCTCGACGCCTGGCATAGACGGTACGGCTTCACGTCTATTTTTACCATCGAGTATGAAGACCGGATAAATAAGATCAGCGGGAGTGACAATGTTTTCGCGCATTAAATCGCGTGAAAATCCATCGCGTCGCATACGACGCATACGAATCGAAGGGAACTGCGGATCAGGGTGCGTGGACATGATTTTCCGTAATAGTCTGAGTCAGGGGAAGCGTCTCTTTAGTACGCCGCCAACAGGCAGCGAACTTTTTTCGCTACTTACCCTCAGACTAGCGGGTGGTCTTCACCCCCCGCTTCTCCTCCCTTAGCGGGGCCGAGTCGTCTGCGGGCGAACGGCGTTGGACCCTGGAGATCTTCCCCTTTCTCCAGGGATTTTTTTATTCTGTTTTGTCCGTCGTTGCTTCTTTCGAAGCGCCTTGTTCTGCCAGCCCGAGCAAACGACGTATGGTGTCGTCAGCCTCATCTAACCCAACCCGCTTGGTTGCTGAAAACAGTTGGACAGAAAAAGGCAGTGGCGTGCCAGATTCGTCAACATAACTTGACAGCACCGTATGTGCAAGTCGCAGTGCATCAGCGGATTCGCTACGATTGAGCTTATCGGACTTACTTAAAAGGCAATGAACCGGTTTGCCAGTCCCGGCAAACCACTCGAGCATTTGGATATCGAGCTCAGTAAACGGGCGCCGTGCGTCCATGATCAACACCAAAGCGACTAGGGTTTCTCTAATTTTTACGTAGCGTCCCAGCAGTTCTTGCCAATGATCTTTGGCGGAGCCAGACACTTCCGCGTAGCCGTAACCCGGCAAATCGACCAGAAACGCGTTGATTTCGTCGACTTTAGTCTCGTCCTTGCGGTGTTGGCCGACGTGGGCGCCGCCCAGGGAGAAAAAATTGATGTGCTGCGTACGTCCTGGTGTCTTTGAGGCGAATGCCAGCTTCTTTTGGTTACAAAGCAGATTAATCGCCGTAGATTTACCCGCGTTGGAGCGGCCGGCAAACGCAATCTCCGGGACATTAAGTGTCGGTAAATCCCCGAGGCGATTGACCGTAGTGAAAAAGCGAGCTTGCCAGAGGAGGGACATGTTGTAGCCCTGATGGATCAGGGGCAAGATAAGGGGTGCCATTGTAGTACAATGTCAGGCTGTTATTGGTACTGAAAACAGCTTGTTCAGTTGGTCAGGCGAGCGTTATCAGAAACCGCAAAAAATCCATTTCAATTTCCGGGTGTTTGAATGAATCGTGCTCTACCAATGTTCGCTAAGTTCGTCTGCGTCACGCTGATGAGTTTGTCTGTTGCTTGGGCTAATGAGGAGAAGGCACCAGCGGCTGCCGATCCTGCCAAGGGCAGCACACTGTATTCGAATGGCGATCCGTCACGCGGCATTTTGGCATGCGTCGCATGTCACGGTGCAGCCGGTAATTCGACCATTACACAAAATCCTAAATTAGCGGGTCAGCACGAGGCCTACATTCAAAAGCAATTGCACAATTTTAAAGGTCCTGATCGTAACAACGCAGTCATGACGGGTATTGCGAAAGCCTTGGGTGAAGATGATGTGCGTAACATTGCTGCATTTCTTGAGCAACAAAAACCAGCTCCAGGTGCTGCGCGTAATAAAAACACCGTTGATCTCGGCAAGAAAATTTATCGTGCTGGCATCGCAGAAAAACATGTTCCTGCCTGTGCGGGTTGCCATGGTCCGAACGGAGCAGGTATCCCAGCTCAGTACGCGCGTATAGCAGGTCAGCATCAGGATTACACGATTGCTCAGTTAACGAATTTCCGCACTGGCACGCGTGCCAATAGTGCGCAAATGACGGCTGTTGGTAAGCGGATGTCAGATGAAGAAATGCAGGCGGTAGCAGACTATATCGCTGGCCTCAGATAATCGTTCGTTAGCGCGATTTCAAGCAACAGCAAAGCGCGACAAATTCGATATAAAGGGGTGGCCGATGCCGCCCCTTTTTTTATTAGTGCGCAGCTAATTAAATAAAAAAGTAAACGAGATGAACGTAAGTACCGAAGGCATAGTTTTACAAACTCGACGCCGTTGGGTGTCGGATATCGTCGAGCTACTATCGTCGATGCGGTTTTCAATCAGCTTGTTAACAGTCATTGCTATCGCATCCGTCATAGGCACCGTGGTGACTCAGAATGAGCCCATGTCTAATTACGTTAATCAGTTTGGACCATTCTGGTCCGACATCTTGGGTCGGTTTTCGATTTACTCAGTGTACGCAGCGTGGTGGTTTTTATTGATCATGGCATTCCTGGTCACATCGACGTCACTGTGTATTGCGCGTAATGCGCCCAAGATGATCGCTGACATGAAGAGTTGGCGTGAGAGTGTGCGCGAGCAGTCACTGCGTAACTTTCATCATCGTGTGGAATGGAGTTCAGCAAATACTCGTGAAGCTTTTGCGCAGGAAGTCGGGCGCAAGGTGGCGTCGAAAGGCTATCAATGGAAGCTCGTTGAAAAAGATGGCGCAACACTGCTAACCGCCAAGCAAGGCGCGGCGAACAAGCTGGGCTATATTTTTGCGCACTCTGCCATCGTGATTATCTGCATTGGTGGTTTGCTCGACTCGAATATTCCCATCGGCATTCAGCAATGGCTATACGATAAATCGCCATTTATAGGTAATGGCATCATCGCTGAAATTCCTGCAAAGCATAGACTTGGTTTGAGCAATCCTTCGTTTCGTGGAAATACGTTTGTTCCTGAAGGAGCGAGTAGTAACACCGCTATCATTCCAGTTGGTGAAGGTGTGATGATTCAAGAATTGCCATTCACTTTGCAGTTGAAGAAATTCGTGATTGATTTTTATTCGACGGGCATGCCGAAGTTATTTGCTAGCGAAGTGTTAGTCACGGACCATGAAACGGGAAAGTCGTTTCCAGCCACGATCAAGGTAAATGAGCCTTTGATTTATAAAGGAATGGCGGTCTATCAATCTAGTTTTGAGGATGGCGGAAGTCATCTCAAGCTGGTGGGGTTTCCAATGAAAGGCCCGAACAATCAACCATTCCAGGTCGAAGGTGTTGTGGGTCGCTCCACTCCGCTGTTAGGAAGCACGGGCAGTGAGTATGTCATTGAGTGGTCAGGTTTTCGTCCGTTTAATGTTGAAAACACCTCAGCTGCTAATGGTCAGGATGTGCGCGCGGTAAATCAGAACAAAGGTTTTAGTGAGAAATTCACCACCAAGCTAGATGAGCAATTAGGATCAGCGGCGAAAAACAAAAAAACCAAAGATCTCAAAAATGTGGGGCCTAGCGTTCAATACAAATTACGCGACAAGACGGGTCAGGCGCGCGAATTTAATAATTACATGCTGCCAGTGACTATTGATGGCGCAGAAATTTTTCTGGCAGGCCTGCGCGATTCTCCTGCCGATGGTTTTCGTTATTTGCGCATCCCTGCCGATGAAAAAAATTCCATGAACGAATGGATGCGTTTACGTGCTGCGTTAAGTGATTCGGGGCTACGTGAAAAAGCCGCGAGTCGTTACGCTGAAAAAGTACCGCTCGATGCGAAATCTAACGCGAACTTGCGCGAGCAGCTCAAAGCATCTTCGGCGCGCAGTTTGAACGTATTTATCGGCGACCGCGAAGCTTCGGGGTATGTGGCTATTGCGCGTTTCATCGGTAAATTACCGGACGATCAACAAGAGAAGGCGGCTGACCTTTTCATGAAGATACTTAACGGTAGTCTGTGGGAGTTGTGGCAAATTGCGCGTGAAAAAGACGGGTTGCCAGCCATGACGGCGGATGAAAAAAATGGTCGCTTCTTGCAATTAGCAACTAATGCGATGGCAGATTCATTTTTTTATGAGGCGCCTATCATGTTGCAGTTGCAGGGATTTGAACAGGTAAAAGCCTCAGTTTTCCAAGTAACGCGTTCTCCTGGAAAAAATGTGGTTTATCTGGGCTGTTTATTCTTGGTATTAGGTGTTTTTGCCATGCTCTACGTGCGTGAACGACGCTTGTGGATTTGGATTCGTTCTGATGCTGAGGGTGGTAGTCATGCGCTGATGGCGATGAGCACGCAACGCCGCAGCCTAGACTTTGACAAGGAATTTGAACAGCTGAAGGGCGATCTAACGCGTTCCTGAGCCTGCCCCTGATTACAACCTGGGTAATCAGCAGCGTTATTAGGCCTGCACTATACTAAACGCACTTGCATAGCCTGCCTTACGCGGAGAGAAATAATGGAGTTGACCCAGAATCCTTCTTACACTGAAACGACTAGCCTGTTGAAAAGTCGCACATGGTTTGATTGGCTGTTCTTAGCTGTGTTAGCGGTAGGTGCTTTGTTTGCGCTGAATCGTTACGGTGAGTTCATGGATATCTATGAAAAAGGTATCTTGCTCGCTGCGGTGCCGACCTTTGTTGCGCTCGGATGGTATTGGCGGCCAGTGCGTTTGCTTATGTTGTCGATAGCGGTGTTGTCACTGTGGACGATTGCTCAATACGGCGGCAATCTCGAGATGGCGCAATCGCGTTTCTTGCTCAAATATTTGTTCTCTAGTCAATCTGCCATCCTGTGGATGAGCATGTTGTTTTTCTTATCGACGATTTTTCACTGGGGTGGTTTGCTGGCACGAACTGATTTTGGTTCGGCGGTGGGTAGCAAATTATGCTGGGCTGCGATTTTGATGGGATTTACCGGCATGATGGTTCGTTGGTACGAATCGTATTTGCTGGGCGCCGATATTGGCCACATTCCAGTTTCTAATCTGTATGAAGTCTTTATTTTATTTTGCTTGATTACAGCTCTGTTTACCGTTTTCTATGAAGAGAAATATGCGACTCGGCAGGTGAGCGCCTTTATTCTGCTCGTCATTTCAGCGGCTGTTGGTTTTCTTCTTTGGTATATGAGCAGTCGTGATGCACAAGAAATTCAACCACTGGTACCGGCATTGCAGAGTTGGTGGATGAAGATCCATGTGCCCGCCAACTTTATTGGTTATGGAACTTTTGCGCTAGCGGCGATGGTGGGCGTTGCTTATCTTCTCAAGTCTAAGGGTGTGTTTGAAGATCGATTGCCATCGCTGGAAGTGCTTGATGACATCATGTACAAAGCTATCGCAGTGGGGTTTGCATTTTTCACCATTGCGACTATTCTGGGTGCCTTGTGGGCAGCCGATGCATGGGGTGGCTATTGGTCGTGGGATCCTAAAGAAACCTGGGCGCTGATTGTCTGGCTAAATTACGCTGCGTGGTTGCACATGCGTTTGATGAAAGGCTTGCGCGGTCAAATTGCGGCGTGGTGGGCGGTGATTGGTTTACTGGTCACAACCTTTGCTTTCCTTGGTGTGAATATGTTCCTCTCCGGTTTGCATTCTTACGGCGAACTGTAAAAACATAAAAAGGCTGCGGAACGCAGCCTTTTTAGTTAAAGTCTTCTGGTGACTTTCTAATGATGGAGTTCCTATGCTGATCAAGAGACCTCGTTTTATTCAAATCCCGGGCTCTGAGATTACGCCGCAGCACCTGGTTGAATCACGACGTTTGTTCATGCATCAACTCGCTGTAGGTGCGTTGACAGCTAGCAGTTTTGCCAGCAATGCCTTGGCTGCAGAAAGTGCACGCCCTAGGCTGAATGCACCACCCAATCCAGCGTTTACAGCGAAGGACACGCCAACAAAATTTGACGATGCGAGTTCGTATAATAATTTTTATGAATTCGGTACCGACAAGGGCGATCCCATGTTGTATGCCGGCAGCTTAAAAACGCGTCCGTGGACCATTAAGGTTGATGGTGAGGTCAAGAAGCCGCTGACCTTAGACATCGATGCGCTGATGAAGTTAGCGCCCTTAGAGGAGCGTTTATATAGACTACGCTGCGTCGAAGGCTGGTCGATGGCCATACCTTGGATTGGTTATTCGCTCTCTGAATTGATTAGAAAAGTAGAGCCAACGGGGAATGCCAAATACATAGAATTTACGTCACTCGCCGATCCCGCTCAAATGAAAGGCGTCAACAGTCGCATACTCGACTGGCCCTATGTGGAAGGCTTGCGAATCGATGAAGCCAATCATCCACTGGCTTTGCTGTGTGTAGGCATGTATGGACACACGTTACTTAATCAAAATGGCGCGCCCGTACGCTTAGTCGTGCCCTGGAAATACGGTTTTAAATCCGCTAAATCGATAGTGCGGATACGCTTTACAGAACAGCAGCCTAAAACTGCTTGGAACAAAACCGCACCCGACGAATATGGTTTTTACTCGAATGTAAATCCCGAGGTGGCGCATCCGCGTTGGTCACAAGCGACCGAGCGACGTATAGGCGAAGATGGATTATTTACTCGTAAACGCAAAACCTTGATGTTTAATGGCTACCCCGAAGTTGCATCGCTCTATTCGGGTATGGATTTGAAAAAATTTTACTAATCCTAAGTGTTAATGCGGAACCTAACTGCCGCTCACATTAAGCGACTTAAGTTATTTATTTTTGTCGCAGCTCTGTTCCCTCTGTTGAGATTGATTGAGCGTGGTGTGCACGATAATCTGAGCGCTAATCCACTTGAATTTATCACTCGTGCGACCGGTGATTGGGCAATCTATTTTCTTTGCTTAACCCTTTTAATTACACCTTTGCGTCGTTTGACTGGGTTGAATTGGTTACTGCGACTGCGCCGTTTACTTGGCTTGTATGTTTTCTTCTATGCAGTTTTGCATTTCCTGTGTTTTCTTTGGTTTGATCATTTTTTTGATCTGGAGGAGATGGGAAAAGACATACTGAAGCGACCATTTATTGCCGTCGGCTTTACGGCCTTTGTATTGTTAGTCCCATTAGCCGCAACGAGTAACGATCGCATGATGCGACAACTGGGTCGGTGGTGGGGAAGGTTGCATCGCCTGATTTATGCAATAGCGCTGCTCGCCGTTTTACATTTTTGGTGGATGAAATCGGGCAAAAATAATCTTCAAGAGCCTATGATCATAGTCCTCGTGATGGCTGTGTTACTAGGGTCACGTTTAGTGTTTTTATGGCGCTCTCGTCGAACGCCTGCCACAGTGGCTTAGTCTGACTCAGTCAGACTTAGATATTTTCCAAAGCGAACAGATCAGACGATTTTTCGCGTTTGCGTATCAGTCGGAATTGATCGCCATCGACTAGCACTTCGGCTGCTCGGCCGCGTGTGTTGTAGTTCGAAGCCATGGTCATGCCATACGCACCCGCAGACATAATTGCGAGCAAATCGCCGGACTCAACTGCTAGTGAACGATCGCGAGCTAGCCAATCTCCGGATTCACAGACCGGTCCAACCACGTCATAAATTTTTGGCGAGTCTTGTCGTTGATGGATGGGCTGTACGCCATGCCAGGCTTCATACATCGCTGGACGCATCAGGTCATTCATCGCAGCATCCACCACAGCAAAATTTTTATTACCGCCGTGCTTAAGGTATTGAACTTCTGTGATCAGAACGCCTGCGTTGCCCACAATAGAGCGGCCTGGTTCAAACAGCACAGTAATGGGCTTGTTGTTGTAGCGAGCGGCACGCCAATTATCGATTCGTTTAAAAAGGCGGCCCAAATAATCACCCACTGCGACAGGTTGTTCCTGATCGTAGGTGATGCCGATACCACCACCAATATCTACGTGGTGCAGTTCAATACCCGCCTCATGCAATTGGTCAGCAAGTTCAATCACTTTATCTAAGGCCTCAAGCAGCGGTGCATCATCTAACAGCTGAGAGCCAATGTGACAATCAATTCCTGTCACTTCAAGGTGAGGCAGTGCGGCTGCTACACGGTAAGTTTGAAGAGCATCTTCGAATGCAATACCAAATTTATTTTCTTTCAGGCCGGTAGAAATATACGGATGGGTTTTGGGGTCGACATCAGGATTTACGCGCAGCGACACGCGCGCACGTTTACCCATACTTGCAGCCACATCATTTAATCGGTGTAGTTCAGGAATCGACTCCACGTTAAAGCAGAGAATCTCATGCGATAGCGCCAGTCGCATTTCATCGCGAGATTTACCTACGCCTGAAAAAATAACTTTTTTCGGGTTACCGCCGGCGGCAATCACGCGCTCTAGTTCACCGCCAGAGACGATATCAAAACCTGAGCCTAGTTTGCTTAGTAGATTAAGAACTGCGAGATTAGAGTTGGATTTCACCGAGTAGCAAACAAGTGCGCCATCGTTGCCTCTGCCGTGTTGCTGACAAGCCGTTGCATACGCAAGGAAGTTTTCTGTCAAACTGGCACTGGAGTATACGTAGGTAGGCGTTCCGAACTCTGCAGCGATACGATCAAGTGCCGTTTTTTCGGCATGTAATTTGCCGTTTGTATAGGTAAAGTGCGACATGATCAAGGCTAGCGGGATTGGGATGAGGAGTCACTGCCCCCAGCGTCTTCCGAGGGTTGATTTTTGGGTGGTGCACTGTCAGGTAAATACAGAGGCCCGGTTTGACCGCAGGCGCTTATGCCTGTAATCAAAAACGCCGCTAGAATCACACGCAAAGTAGTCATGAATGAAAAAAACTGGATTTTGGTTTCGCAAAAAACGACTAAGTGGAGTGTAGCATGACCGAATCGGAGTACTTGGTGCTGGCGGAAGCCGTGCTGAACGATATTGAAATCAGACTAGAGAACATTGCTGATACTAGCGACGTTGATATTGAATGCACCCGAAGTGGGAATGTGTTGGAAATTGAATTTATTGATACGGATTCAAAAATCATCGTCAACACGCAAGCGCCTATGCAGGAAATATGGATGGCGGCACGTTCAGGCGGATTTCATTACCGATTCAACGGGCAGCAGTGGCTTGATACTCGAGATGGGTCTGAGCTGTACGCAGCGCTGTCAAAAGTCGCTTCATTACAAGCGGGTAGTACTATCATCCTCTAACGGGCGCTTTTTTTTGGCCCGTTGATATCAGAATAATTCGCTCTTCTGTCCTTCTTCCGTCTTTTCTGACGGTGGCTTGGACTCAGACGGCGGTGAAATTCCCAGTGATCCTACGCCGCCCGTGTCTGAATTTTCCGAATAAATATAGTCGCCCCCTGCGGTGGTAATGCCCGAGGGGATTTCTCGCTCAACCGTAGCTATTCCGGGCAGGGCTTTTTGCATATAACCTATCCAGATAGGTAGTGCGAGTCCACCACCTGTTTCGCGATTGCCCAGATTTTTCGGTTTATCAAAACCTATCCACGCAACCCCAACCAGCTTGGGATGGTAGCCCGCAAACCATGCATCAATAGAATCGTTGGTGGTGCCGGTTTTTCCTGCGATATCGCTACGCTTTAATGACAATGCCCTCATAGCCGTGCCGTGCTTGATCACGTCTTTCAACATGCTGTCGATCAAAAACGCATTGCGCGCATCAATGATGCGAAGATTTTCATCGCCTGCTTTTTCAGGGGTGACTTGGAATAGAGTCTTGCCGTTGTTATCGGTGATTTTTGAGATCAGGTAGGGGTTGATCTTGTAACCACCATTCGCAAATACGGCATAAGCGCCCGCTAATTGCAGCGGAGTGACGGCGCCTGCCCCCAGTGCTAATGTCAGATACGGCGGATTTTTTTCTGGATCAAATCCAAAACGAGTGACGTACTCTTGAGCATACGCTGGACCGATACGATCAAGGATGCGGATGGAAATCATGTTCTTCGACTTTGATAGGCCTTTGCGCATCGACATCGGGCCTTCATATTTATTGTCGTAATTTTTTGGTTCCCACGCCTGACTACCCGTTTGTGATGCGTCGAAAGTTATCGGTGCGTCGTTAATCACAGTGCCCGGGGAAAGTCCCTTTTCCAAAGATGCTGAATAAATAAATGGCTTGAAAGAAGAGCCGGGCTGACGCCAAGCTTGCGTCACATGGTTGAATTTGTTGCGGTTAAAGTCAAAGCCACCAACTAGCGCGCGAATCGCACCATCTTCTGCGCTAGCGGAGACAAAGGCTGATTCGACCTCAGGTAATTGAATGATTCCCCAGCCATTGCCCTCTTGCATGACACGAATAATCGCTCCGCGTCGTATGCGTCGGTTAGCAGGTGTTTTTTCTGTTAAAGCGCTGGCGGCTAGTCCAAGACCCGTATCTTGAATAGTAATTTCTTCACCCGATGCCAGTAAGGCGCGAACACTCTTAGGCGTAGCCGTCAACACAACAGCGGCCACGATGCCATCGCTATCGGGATGCTCTGCCAGTTCGGATTCAATCGATGCCTCGGCTTCTCCTTTGTCAGCCGGAATATCCATATAACCTTCGGGGCCACGGTAGACCTGACGCTTTTCATAATCCAACACACCGCGCCGCAACGCAAGGTAGGCCGCATCCTGATCGGCCTTGGTAATGGTGGTAAATACATTCAGGCCGCGCGTATAAGTATCTTCTTTGAACTGGTCGTACACCATCTGCCTGGCCATCTCGGCAACATACTCTGCGTGGACGCCGAATTCATTACTATCCATTTTGATTTTTAATTGCTCATCGCGCGCTTGCTCATATTGAGCGGTTGTGATGTAGCCGAGATCATGCATGCGTTGCAATATGTATTGCTGGCGAGCCCTAGCTCGCTTGGGATTGACGACCGGATTATTCGCTGAAGGGGCTTTCGGTAGGCCGGCCAACATGGCGGCTTCAGCGATGGTGATGTCTTGGAGCTTTTTGCCAAAATAAATTTGTGCGGCCGATGCAAAGCCATACGAGCGCTGTCCCAGATAGATCTGGTTCATGTACAGCTCAAGAATCTGATCTTTAGTCAGATTTTTTTCTATCTTCCATGCGAGTAGAACTTCGTACAACTTGCGTTTGACGGTTTGTTCGCTACTTAGAAAAAAATTCCTTGCTACTTGCTGCGTGATAGTCGAAGCACCTTGCCGACTACCGCCCATTGCATTGTGTAATGCGGCGCGCAGTATGCCCCAGTAATCAACACCGCCATGTTCGTAAAAACGGTCATCTTCGATGGCCAGCACCGCTTGTTTCATTACTTTTGGAATGTCTTTGTAACGAACTAAGCTGCGTCGCTCTTCGCCGAACTCACCGATCAACATGTTATCGGCAGAAAAGACCCGTAGCGGCATCTTAGGCTGGTAAGTCGCAAGGGAATCGATGTCGGGCAGATTCGGGTAGGCCATCATCATCATGAAGCTGACGAGCAATAGGCCAATCACTGCCAGACCGGTTAGCACGCCAAAAATGCTTAAGGCGAGCTTGATCGGTGCAGGCAATCGGTCCCGGCGGGGACCTACGGATGAATCTCCCTCTGGAGAATTTGAATTCATGCGGGAAGCAGTAAGAAAGCACTTATGCGCTTGATGGGGTCCATTATAGCGTTTCAACAATCGAGCTTTCATGTCGGCTGAATTGTTGAACGCTTTGTTGCTTTGTATGGCTGGTTATCAAACTAAGAGTGAACTTAGTTGGTGGATTACGTCAGGATTTGACAACGTACGAAGGACTTTTCTTTACAGCTAAAAAAGGAGCTTGTTAGCATCAATAAAATTTTTAAAAATGCAACGGACTCGATGAAGGTATGGTTTGAGAATGGGACTTCTAAAGAGTTTTTTAGTGCAGCGTTCGACGCCCCTATTGGGTATCGATATCAGCTCCGCTGCAATACGTGTCATTGAGATTGCACGTTTGTCTGATGGTTGGCGGGTGGAGCACTATGCCGAGCATGAATTGCCTCGAGCCGTCATGCGTGAAGGAAGCATCGCTCAGGTCGATCAAATCACGCAAGCCTTAAGCGACGTCATACAAAAATCAGGTAGCCGGCTAAAAGAGGCCGCCATGGCGCTTCCACCAGGGCTAGTTATTCGAAAAATGCTGACGCTACCGGATGATCTGTCTGAAGATGAGATTGAATTGCAGGTTGAATCAGAAGCTGCACAAAATTTACCTTTCCCACTCAATGAATTAAATCTTGATTTTGGTGTTGTGGGCCCATCAGAAGGAAATCCTGGCAATGCCGACGTCATTTTGGTAGCGACGCGCAAAGAAACAATTGCAGAGCGCCTAGAAATAGCGCAGACCGTCGGTATTCGAACAGTAGTTATTGATATCGAGTCTCAAGCGTTGATGGCCGGATTAAACTCAACGAAAGATTCAGAGAATGCCCTTGTGGCCAAACGAGTCCAAGCCGTTTTGCAAATTGGACGTGATTCGAGTTACTTTTTTGTCGAAAATCATCGAGTCCTCATATTTGAGCATGAATTAAATATAGGGTTTCAGAGGCTGCAGAAAGATCTCGATCGATATCCCGATCAGGTTTTGGCCACCACAGAAGCTTTCTGTGGTGCTATCTGTCAAGAATTCAAGCGCGCATTGCAGATGTATTCAACAACATCTCAGCATGTACCTATCGATAAATTTTTCCTGTCTGGCCAAGAACAGAGCCTGTTTCGGTTGCCATCCATGATGCAGGAGCAATTATCTGTCATTGCTGAATTTGCCAATCCTTTCGCCGAAATGAAATTTTCTCCTGCTATCAATAAATCCAAGCTTCAAGCGGAGGCTTCTTCATGGTTAGTTGCATGTGGGCTTGCAATGACTGATAAAGCTTAATGATGCGATTTAATTTTTTACCCTGGCGTGAAGAAAGACGTCATCAAAAGAAAGCAATTTTCAATCGGCTTGTGTCCTTGCATATCGCCCTTGCACTCAGCGTGGTTTTGGTGGTTTGGTTTGTTAATGAAGAACAGCTAAACGTACAGTCCGAGAGGAATGCGCTACTTAATTCTGAAATAAAAATCCTTGATATAAAAATTCAAGAAATTAGTAGTTTGAATCAAGAAATCAATGCATTGCAAGCTCGGCAAGCTGCCGTAGAAAAATTACAGACAAATCGTAATCATCCGGTTTACTTGTTGAGTTTTTTGGCTGAGAAAGTACCGACTGGAATCATGCTGAAATCTATCAAGC
>JBEDHZ010000032.1:0-13588 GCA_041173845.1 Pseudomonadota bacterium | reverse complement strand
TGAGAACTGCTTTTAGGCGCTCTTCAAACTCACCGCGATACTTTGCACCCGCCAGCAAAAGAGCCATATCTAACACTAAGACACGCTTATCTTTCAACGTTTCGGGCACTTCACCATTGACAATGCGTTGCGCGAGACCCTCAACGATGGCGGTCTTACCGACCCCAGGCTCGCCAATTAAGACTGGATTGTTTTTGCTACGCCGTTGAAGAATTTGAATGGCACGCCGAATTTCGTCATCCCTTCCGATCACAGGATCCAACTTTCCAAGTCGAGCGCGCTCGGTCAAATCAAGGGTGTATTTCTTTAAGGCCTCGCGCTGTCCCTCGGCATCAGCCGAGCTCACCGACTCCCCACCTCGAACTAAATCAATCGCCGCCTCTAAAGACTTTCGGCTCAGACCGTTCTCGCGCCCAGCTTTCCCAAGCTCACCTTTATCGTCTGCCAGAACCAACAGGAACAGTTCGCCAGCAATATATTGGTCGCCACGCTTACTCGCCTCTTTTTCGGTTTGGTTGAGCCAATTTAATAAAGCACGACCAATCTGAACATCACCCCCGGTGCCCTGGACCTGAGGTAATTTAGCAATCATCGCCTCAGCCGCTTTCTCAAGACCTGCGACATTGGTACCAGCCCGCTGTATGCACTCAAAGAATGTTTCAGCCCTGAGCACGGCATACCCTACTCGCCAGAAGCGGTGATGGGGATCATTTCGATGATTTTCTGGTCATTGATTTTGATCGTTACCGTTAAATACGTAGTGTTTGTTTTGCGCGCTGATAACAATGGCGAAGGCGGCGTTCTCTCACTAATGGCACTCGCGTTACGCGCAACGCGTTCAGACAGAAAAAAAATCTCTGCCGGCCTGCTCATGCTGGGCGCATTAGGTGCCTGTATGTTGCTGGGCGAATCGGTGATTACTCCAGCCATTTCTGTGCTGTCGGCGATTGAAGGTCTAGAGGTCATTACGCCTGATTTGAAACGCTATGTGATTCCACTAACCTTAGTGATTGTTATTCTTCTTTTTTACGTACAAAGCTATGGCACTGCTGCAGTAGGACGCTTATTTGGTCCCATCATGGTAATTTGGTTTTCAGTACTCGCCATTTTGGGTGTGGTTAATATTTATAACAACCCACAGATATTAGCGGCGGTGTCACCGCTGTACGCGATTGCCTACATCCAAGCTCATGCATTACAAGCCTATATCGTCATGGGGTCGGTTGTACTGTCTGTTACGGGGGTTGAAGCTCTGTATCTCGATATGGGTCACTTCGGACGTAAGCCGGTTCGCATGGCCTGGTTACTGGTAGCACTACCAGCACTACTGGCGAATTATTTTGGCCAGGGCGCACTGGTTCTATCCAATCCGCAAGCCATAGAAAACCCTTTCTATTTGATGGCGCCTGAATGGGCTATCTGGCCTATGGTAGGTTTGGCGGCATTAGCAACGGTGATTGCATCACAAGCCGTGATCTCTGGTGCATTTTCATTAGCTAATCAAGGCATCTTGCTCGGACTTTTACCGCGCATGGAAATTCTGCACACATCAGAAACGGAGCGCGGTCAAATTTACATGCCTATGGTGAATTGGGCCTTACTTGCCTTAGTCATTTTTACGGTAATCCAATTTAAAGAGTCAGGCAATTTAGCGGCTGCGTATGGTATTTCGGTGACGACCACCATGCTGATTACTACCACCATGCTTGGCGTGGTGATGTACAACGAGTGGAAAATTAAACCTATCTTTGTGTTTTTACTTATCGGCTTATTTTTTATCGTTGATTTTTCTTTCTGGACCGCCAACCTGATCAAGGTTAAAGATGGTGGCTGGTATCCATTAGGTTTAGGTGCTATCTGCTTCCTGATGCTGACCACGTGGCATAAAGGACGGCGCTTACTGAGAGAACGTGTCGAAGCCGATTCCATTCGTTTGCCAGAATTTGTTTCAGCACTACTTTCACACCCCCCACATCGAGTTGAGGGAACAGCAGTTTTTTTAACTGCGCATATTGATTTCGTTCCCGTCGCCTTGCTTCATAACTTAAAACATAATCGCGTACTGCATGAGCGCGTATTGTTTTTAAAATTATCGATTTGGGACGTGCCCTACGTTAAAGATGAAGAGCGTCTAACTGTCAAAGAACTGGGTGGCAATGTGTATGTCATACGCGCCGTACACGGATTCAAAGAAACGCCTGACATTAGTCGCGTTCTGGCTTTGCTTGAGATGCAGACTGGAATGAAACTAGAACTTTCAGATACATCATTCTTTCTTGCACGCGACACGGTGGTTCCGAGTAACTTGCCCGGCATGGCGATTTGGCGTGAACGTTTATTTGCCTGGATGATGCAAAACGCTGCCAAGCCTTCCGACTTTTTTAGAATTCCTCCGAATCGCGTCGTCGAACTCGGCACCAAAATAGAAATTTAACGTAGCTACACTCAAACCACGGCAGCGTTGTTCATTCACCAGCAACGCTACCCTCACGGCGCGGATCAGCGCCACCTGTGAGACCCGATGAATCACGCACTATCGCCTGCACACCGCTAGGCATAGCAAAAATATTGACCCGGTGTCCTTTTTCACGCAATGCCGGCACAAGTGATTCCAGCGCTGTACCACGCTCAATTTCCGTATCGCGATTACGACTACCCATATTAGGAAGTTTGATCGCTTCGTAAGCATTGAGATTCCAATCGATCACACCGATCAACGTCTTAGCTACAAAATTAATAATCGAGCTTCCACCTGGTGAGCCGACCAACATCATTAACTGCTTATTTTTAGTGACGATGATGGGCGCCATCGAGCTGCGCGGACGTTTCCCTGCTTCCACCCGATTAGCCACCCACTGACCTGAAGCATCTTTGGGTTGCAATGAAAAATCGGTCAGCTGATTATTCAATAAAAATCCGCGTACGAAAATCTTGCTGCCAAATTCCGATTCAACCGTACTCGTCATTGAAATACCATTACCGTAACCATCAACGGCGACTAAATGCGTAGTCGAGGGTAAATCGGCTGCATTGTCCGCACCACGCTTTTTTAACAGATGCAATCCTTCACCGGGTAATGCAACACCCATGCTGACACGGCTATCGATTTGCGCTCCGCGTGATCGCAAATAATTCGGTTCCAGCAAATTAGTAACCGGAACCGATATGTAATCAGGATCCGCCACATAGCGCTCACGATCGGCAAAGGCCAAGCGACCTGCCTCAGAAAAATAATGCACAGCCTCGAGCGACATGGGCATCATTTGATCTATGTGATGCTGCTCTAGCATGCCTAGCATCTGTAACACGGCTATGCCGCCTGATGATGGCGGGCCCATGCCACATAGGCGTAGTTGTTTGTAGTTGCTGCAAACCGGTGCACGTTCTTTTGCTCGATAATTTTTCAAATCATCCAAACTCAAATCACCCGCTTGAGTATGTGCATGCACTGCATCGACGATAGCTTGTGCAATTTCGCCTTGATAAAAAACGTCGACACCTTGGCTAGCGACACGGCGCAACACGTCGGCTAATTGCGGATTTTTGAGAACATAACCAATGGGGGCGGGCTCGCCTGCAGGATAAAAATAATCACGAGCACTGAGTTGTGCGAACAAATCACGATTACCCGCAATCTGCGCATGCAGTCGTGGCGATACAGGAAAGCCCTGCTCGGCTAACTCAATAGCCGGCTTAAACAAACGCGACCACGCTAAGCGTCCATGCCGACGATGCGCCAGCTCCAGCATGCGCAGCAGCCCTGGGGTTCCGACGGATTTGCCGCTGTTTACCGCCGCATTGAAAGCCAGCGCTTTGCCATCGCTCAAAAACCGGTTGGCGTCAGCCGCCGCCGGTGCGGTCTCGCGTCCGTCATAGCTTTGCACGCGTGCTTTCACCGCGTCATAGGTCAACAGAAAAGCCCCACCACCTAAACCTGATGACTGTGGCTCAACTAATGCCAGCACTAATTGCATAGCAATCGCCGCGTCTACCGCCGAGCCACCCTCGCGCAATACTTGCTCGCCGGCTTGCGTTGCCAAGGGATTGGCGGCAGCTGCCATCCAGCGTTTTGAGCGCACTAACGCAGTTTCGGTAACGCCGGTAGCTGCTTCAGGATTTGCCTCGGGCGTGCTTGGGCTGCGCGCTTGCGCGATCGTCCCGCCCCAGAAACAGGCCCAGATTAGAACGAACGACATGGCTAGATCACGAAAAATCATGGCAGGTAGGAAGACTTGAAAATGTGCTTTGGGGAAATATGTGCGGTATTATGTTTCATAAAGGATACGCCTATGAATTACTTCCCCTAGCGGGTTGGGTGTGACTTCATTTTAAGCGGCTTAGGTCGATATATAAGCCGATAAGTCTGCATGAGAAAGCGCGATGGCTGACGAAGAAGCAAAAGCAGAAGAAGTAAAAGAGAATGCCAATGTCGACCCCGACGAGGAAGGTCTTCCCGCCGAGGAGGAGGCGGCTGCGCCTGCCGGCCCGGCGCCCATAATCAAAAAGAAAAAGTTGGATGCCGACCATGCGGGTGCGCATGGAGGCGCATGGAAAATTGCGTTGGCAGACATGATGACGGCCATGATGGCCTTCTTTCTTCTCATGTGGCTGTTGGGTGCGACTAATGACTCTCAAAGAAAAAGTATCGCCGACTACTTTCGACCCACTTCGCATAGTGCTGTAGCCTTGTCTGATCGCCCCGGGCCCGGTGGCTTAATGGGCGGCTTTTCTGTGATGGATAGTGACGCCATGCCGTATGCGGGCAAAACGACTAGTTTCATGCATCGTGAAACACCGCGATCAGAAGCCGGGACACAGTCCGGCGATGGCAAGACCAAAGACGAAACCAAGAATAAAAATCCAGAAGAAATTTCAGCTGATGAACGCGCAAAAATCGCCGCTGAAGCCGATCAGAAAAATTTCGACAAGCTGGAACAAGAGGTCAAACAAAGCCTCGCTATGAACAAAGAGCTAGAGAAAATCAAAGATCAGGTTAAGTTCATTCGCGAAAAAGATGGTTTGCGTATTGAAATTATCGACAAGGCAGATTTCTCTATGTTTGGCCTGGGTACCAACAGAATGCAGGCCAAGGCATATACACTGATTAAAGAAGTCGCCAAGTCGCTGGCTTCCATGCCCAATAAGGTCGCCGTGCGCGGCCACACTGATAGTTTGGCGTACGACGATGGCGTGAATAGCAACTGGTCGCTATCGGGCATGCGAGCAGAAGCAACGCGCCGTTTACTCGCTGAGGCCGGCTTGCCTCCGAGTCGCTTCTATCGTATCGAGGGCGTTGCCGATACCGTACCCTACGTTCCAAATAACCCGGCTGACCCACGCAACCGACGTATTAGCATCACCATCTTGTACCAAGATCAAACACCTAAAGGATAAGTGGCATGCGCGTTTTAACCACCATGCCTATGTTTCTTTTGCTGGCGCTGACGATGCCGTTCGCTCAAGGTCAAAGCGCACCGGCTGCTTCGACGCCTGCAGCTGCCAAACCAGCCGATGCTAAGACTGACGCTAAGACAGATACGACGAAGGTTGACGCAAAAGCTGCTGCCGCTGCCAAACCTACCGCTGCCGCTCCTGCTGCTACGGATGCAAAAAAACCTGCGGACGCTTCTAATAAGCCCGCAACACCTGCGGTTGCTGATACCAAGCCCGATGCAAAAAAACCAGCAGCCGGAGCCACTCCTGCTGCTGCAGGCAATGCAGATGATGCCGCTTCAGCGAAAACTGCCAAGGCAGACGGACCACCCTGCGTCGTCGCTGAATTTCGAGCTATCGGTATTGATGAGCAAGACGTAACCAAGCGCCGCTCGCGCGCACTCAGCTGGTTGCAGCAACGCTCCAAGCAATGCTCAGTTGAACAGCTACTGATGATTAGAAATAACCGCTCCCAATGGATGGGAACCGCGGATTCGGCAAAGCTAGCTTCGGTGGTGGATTCACTACTGGAGGCGATTGCTGCTGAAAATCCTAGAGTGGCAGCGCTACTTTACGGCACACCACCACCACCGCCTCCGCCGGGCGGCGAAGACAAAAAATAAGTGGTGGTTGAATATTCTCGATGAGGTTTTAACTGTCCCGACCCATCATCAAAAATGATGGAATAGCTGACTTCGCCCGTGAACGAGGAGCTACACCTGGAGGTGTAGTTTCATTTTGCACGGGACGCTTAATTGTTGGCTCAGCTGTCGAATTACGAACCGCGCGGAAGCGATCCAATATCGAACCACTGACCTTGTGTGTCAAGCTTGCTTGTTTTGATGCTGAACGTACATCCGCTTCAGTCTGTCCGAGTTGCTCAATAGAACGACCGAAATCAAGGAAGTTCTCGCGAATTTCTTGATTGCTCGTCATGACGAAGAATTCATTCCCAAAGAAGTCACCGGCGCTATTGCTGTACATCACAGGCGGCGAAAGGAAGAAACCCGCACTGAACGATTTGGAGAAAATACCTTCGTAGGTATTTAAGTTATCCACGCGACTTGGAACAATCACCAGCTTCGGCGGATTACGCATACGTGAATTGAAAACAAACGAGAAACGATTCACGAACTCAAGCGTACTGTCCAACTCAACGCGCGACAACGAACTTGGCACCAAGACCAAATCAAATTCAAACAGAAAATCAGGTGGCAGAACATCAGTCCAAGTCAGATCGACAATGACGATTTCCATAGTCTCTACAGCCTTGCGCAATGCTTCCTTAGCTTTTAGTAAGGCAACACCCGACCCTTTTGCATTAGGTAGATCAACGGTCTGGCAATGAATACCAATCGGGTAGGCTTTTTTAACCCATTTACCTGAGGTTGCCTGATGGTCGAAATCGACAAGCGTGGTCTTTTTACCCGATATATAGGCAAAATAAGCCGCCAGATTGGCAGATACAGTGCTTTTGCCAACGCCACCCTTTTGGCTGGTAATCAGTATTTTTAGTGCCTTGCTCATGGTAATCCTCTGATTTTCATGCAAGCCATTGATTTTTTGGATTATTCCCTCCAAAAGCATTGCTTTCAAGGAAATTTTGCCATAATATAACTATCAGTATAGATCAATGTTTTTCGACAACACAACAGTTTTCTACAGGAAATGTTTGAATATGGCAAAAACATCCTCAAAGCCTACCATGATGCGTTTCGAGCCCAAGGCGGGCTGGAGTGAAGCAACTAGCGCTGAAGTCGTATCGATTCACGATCATCCACGCAAAGAAGCCCGCATAGAACCCAGCGTAGAACCACGCATCGAGACTAGAGTGGAATCCGCTGAGGTAGAACAGTTTTCAGCAGAAGCCCTAGTTAATCTGGGCGAATCAATCCAAGACGTTTTCGATAGCCTGCAAATCAACGACCCTCGCTTGCAAGCATGGAATCAAGTCCATGCAGCGATTAAATTGATAGGCACTAAACTGCAAGAGAAAAAAGCCCTCGAAGATCGTATTCAGGCGCTGGTACAAGAAGTTGAAAGCGTTCGCAATCTGGCATCGGAATTAGTCTCTTCGGCTTACCGTAGCGAACAAGAAGTTCATGAAACATCACGACTGCGTATGCAAGTCGCTGAGTCGCTCAGCGACAAGCTAGTCGCTGCTCTCAAGGCCTAAGGGCAACATGAGAGACAGTGCGCGTCGCTCGTCCTACTTGCTTACACTGAACTGGCTATTCTTTTTTGCAGTATCGCTGTGGATTAGTCTGGTTCAAGGCAACTTGCTTTGGTGGCTGCGGCTCAGATGGGGTAGTTGGTTGACCGAGCTTGCAGCACTGGGGCAATTAAGCGCACTACCGGCAGGAAGCATCTGGATACTTTGGCTAATGGTAAGCCTAATCCTTACCGCTATTGATTGGTTCTTACCTCGCGAGCGCGCATCCAAACAAACTGAAGAAAACGATACGACGCATGGAGCGTCTATCGTACCGAATGCCGACCTGATTGATGCTCGGCCAGAACTCAAAGAAAAACTGCTACGTCTGCATCAGTCGCTGGAACGAATCTAACAGCGCTGATGCGTTATCTGTTCGCTTTAAATCTCAATGCCCGCTGGCCTTGCCACCTGCCGCTGGCGCGCTAGCCGGTGCAGCTTCTGCATCAGGCACCATCATCTGAATGCGACGGCCGTTAATAGCCTGCGTGTATCGTGCATTCATTCTATATAGTTTCTTGAACGCGTCTAGTTGAGCAAACGAAATTTCAAGCGGTGTCTTCATGACATACCACTTTACATCTTCTGTACAAGGCGGTTCTGTCAATGAGCCCACATAATAAAAATACGTGGGGTCGGCAGGCAAAATATCGGCTGGATTAAAACTGGTTAACGCAAATTTTTTGCCTTCTTTATCAGGCATATTGTCGAACATCGCCTTCAGTGCTGCATTTTCTTTACCGAGCTTAAACATGACCGCTACGACTGCAAGTTTAAGATCACCAGCACGATGGAAAAAATGCGCCGACATATGCGCCTTCATGCTGTTAATTTTTTCTTCACTAGGCGTGTGAAAGTGCACGTTAACCAAACGATATTCCAAACCATCGAAACGCGCTGATCCGGAATTCGGCAGAATCATCTCTATTGTGTGCCCATTGTTAAGCACGTCGGCCGGGCCTGCTTTGTAGGTGAAAGGGATAGGTTTTAATCCACCTTTTTCAACGTCGGCTATGTCCAGATTAATCGGCGACTGGCGCTTACCCACGCCGCATGTCTTAAACACGGGATCGAGCTGCCCCCAATGTCTGGCATCTTTCGGGCCTTCATAGCCCCATTCCGTTGGTGGACCACCGGCCTGGGCGCTGGTAGCAAGCAAAACCGCAGCAGAAGCAAACAAAAACGTAAATTTCATTCCGAGCCCTTAAGATTCAAACGAGGGTAAATAACCGCTTATTCTACCGGTTATGGTGAACCGGCCTTTCAACATTGGTCTTCACTAGCTCGATGATGCAGTACTAACCCATCCCGCCTGTAACCAATGCACATACGTTGGCACAAAAGGCCAGGCGATCAAACGAGTATGAGTGCCCAGCGGAAAAACACCGCTCGTCACATGATCCATCCACTCATCAACGCCACCCACCTGATCTAGCATGCGCCTGTGCAGCGGTGTGCCTGTCAACCCATCCACGCTAGCCCCCAGCGCAGACTGAGTCGCTGCAAAACTCATGATGGGTTTTGCGGGCACTGTCTTGGGATTAGCCGGCCCCGAAAACAAATCATGCACGCTGCCCCAATCGCGGCCTGCGAGTCGTTGAGCGAGTTTATTCAAATCGCTCTCAGCACGATCAAAATCAGGCACCCGGTATACATGCTGGCCGAGCACATTATCGAAAAAAATAGAGGCCTTGGGATAAGTGGATAACAACGTTTCCAGATCGCGCAAAGCATCGCATTGAATGAACTCAAGACGGGTCGACGAATGCCTCAATGCTCGACCATGGTTCCATTTAAATAAAGCGGGTGCATGGGGATCAATATCGATCAGCACGATCCGTTCAAATCGCTGCAACCATCGACTCGACATCATCCAACCCGCGCTACCGCCTATAAGCAGCAATTCTTTATGCGCAGGCTGTACGCCATCAAGCCACTCAGCAATCAACTCTGTCGTTGGGCGCCATTTTCTGCGTCGAACGAAAGCACGCAAGTGCCAAAGCCAACCACCCGTGGTATCACGATCACTCATCTTAGCTAGGTGATAAAGAACCGAACACCTTAGCTGAAGGTGGGTTATTGATCCTCATTTAGCTGGTATGCCCGCTGCTACACCTAGAGCAGCGCCAACGGCAACGTCTGAAGCGATTTCAGAAGATGTTTGGCCACGGCCACCGCATTGATTAGCCATGTCTGAAGCATCCACTCGATCGGCTGCATCAAGACCTGTATTCATAGCTAATATCGGCAGTAACAAACCACCAGACAGCAAAACTAAGGCTGGCGACGCGACCATAGTGGCTGTTTTCAAATCTTTGTGGACTTCACTTGAAGCGATACTGTTGCGGCATTCGCGGCTGGCGTACTGAGGGTGATCTTTATCGAGTTGAATTGCGGTGAGCTCAGACTGGCTGGCGCAACCACCCAAGCTTAGCAGCAAGGGAAATACGACAAGTCGGGGCGTCCAAGAAAATCTCATCAGCGGCAAAACAGGTAGCTCAGAATGCCGCCAATGTAGCAACTCTCAGAATTCTTGTAAATAAGAAACTATCACCAAAAAATCAACCAAAGTGCACCTAAAATAGCGACCCATTTGAGCAGGTAGTAAAGCCTTCTGCTGTAGGCCTTCAGCCTTTTTCCTTGCAGCCGTAGCTGGTAAAAGAGAGCGAAAAAACGATTCAGGAAACCGATGCCCTCACCCTCGATATTTTGGGACGCAGCTGATGACATCACGTACTTGGCAAACAATCGGTTAAACCATCTCACCGGCGCCGTCCATAACGGCCGCTCGACATCGCAGAACAACACCACGCGCTGATGATCAGTACGATTCGCTGCATGATGAATAAAGGTTTCATCGAACATGACGGCCTCACCGTCTTTCCAATGATAGTGTTGGCCATCGACTTCAATAAAACATTCGGGATCATTCGGTGTAACGAGCCCTAAGTGATAACGCAGCGAACCCGCATACGGGTCACGATGACGAACCAAGGTTGCGCCCGGTGGTAGGGAAGCAAACATCGCTGCTTTGATGTTGGGTAGCTGTTTTAACAGCGCCAGCGTCTTAGGACAGCTTTGCGCAGCCGAAGGTAAATCATTGCCATACCAGTTGAGATAAAAACGCTTCCAGCCGGTACGGAAAAAAGAATTAAAGCCAATATCGTTGTAACTGGCAGCGGCACGTATCTGACCACCCTCTGCCAGCGCCATCGCCTCGTCACGAATAACTTCCCAATTTTTAGTTAACAACTGAAGTTCAGGAAATGCGCTTTGATCGATATAGGCAGTGCGTGGAGTGCGCGAAAATAAATACATCAGTGCATTGATGGGCGCAATTAACACCGTAAAATCGGTCAAGGCGCGCACTAACCCGAAACGCACCGTTCCACGCAAATGCGCATACAGCGCAGAGACAATAAAAATCACTAACACCCAATGGCGTGGTTCCAGCGCCAGACTCATTACTATCCCCTACGATTCACTAAGATGTGATTTTAGCGCACCCCCGCTGCCCTGACACGACTCATACAAACTCCATCAGTTTTCAAACGACTGCGATGCTTGATTTTCATGATCAGTGATTAGTCTGTCGTAAACTGGCGCTATGGCTATTTTTTCCTCACTAGACGTCAACCGTGTGACCCTATGACGACTGCTACCGCCAGCCTGCTGCTGATTGCAGGCTATTTTCTTTTTTTGCTAATCAGTCTGAAACGACGCGGACAGGTGATTAGCGGACCCTGGCTATTTTTGATGCGCAGTTTTTTTCCTAACTGGCGCTTTTATCACGGACCAGGAAATCAGCCGCGCTTGTTCTGGCGGATTCAAGATGAGAATCAACAGTGGACTGATTGGCACATGTTCATGCCACGAGCTAAATTTAACCTGCGCGACTGGTTCCATAATCCGCGCAACAATCTGACCTTAGCAAATCAAAATCTGGTCGATCATCTGAGTGCTGACATTATTGCCCTGCCCGACGATGGCGATGTGCGCGATCTGGTTACCTATCGCTTAGTAATGCAGTTAGCGCGTCACCTGATCACGTGTGAGTCGCTCGCACCTGTGCACTACCAGTTTCAACTTCGATTAGTTCCAGCCTATGTGCCACCCGACGAAGATATGGCTGTACTAACCTCACCCATACTGCGTTGGCTGTCATGAATCTTTTTCTGACCGTGCGCGCGATCGAGTGCTTGATAGCGACCAGTTTGGTAATTCAAACACTGGAATTTTTACGACTCAGTCGCTTTGCTGATGCGCGTAGCGTGTGGTCGTGGCAGCTACAACGTGGTGATGTGGCTCATACCTCTGTCTGGCTGCAAAAACTATTTGACTGGTTATTTCAAGAGCGTGTGCATCAGGCTCATTTGCTGCTGCGCTTGGGTGCAGCGGCTAGCTTATTTTTTGGCGTTAGCTTGGTCAGCGCTGTGTTTCTTTTTATAAGCTCGCTGCTGATACTCATACGCTGGCGCGGAGCATTCAATGGGGGCAGCGATTTCATGACCATGGTGGTGTTGACGGGGCTATTGGTTTCGCAAGTCGCACAACCTATCGTGGGACCCGTCATCGCCTGGAAGGCCGGGCTATGGTATGTAACGATTCATTCTATCTCTTCGTATTTTATTTCAGGCACGATTAAACTTGTTAGCAGCGATTGGCGTAGCGGACGCGTGCTGATATATTTTTTGGATGGCGGACTGTACGGTCCCTTATCGAATGACAGTCTGCTAAGAAAAAAATCGATTGCTGTGACCGCCTCGTGGTCGTTCATAGTATGGGAGTGTTTGTTTCCGCTAGCGCTGGCAGGACCGCAATGGGCCATGCTTTGGTGCGGTATCGCCGGCCTATTTCACTTTTTGGTGTTTCGATTTTTTGGATTAAATCGATTTTTTTGGGCGTGGGCAGCGAGCTTCCCAGCGATTATTTATTGCTCAACGCAGTGGTAAAGCAAAGACTACGTTAAAGCTTGCCCTGGGCTGCCATTTCGCAGGCATCGTTCATCGCGCGCGTTGCAACGTCCTCCAGCCACGCCAAATCGACTTCGCTATGTGCTTCACAAAAAAACCATGGCTCGCGTGAGTCTGGTTCTAGCATCACGCCGTATTCGATCAATTTCCATGCAAAGGCACGATAGAGATCGCTGTTAGTAATGCGCCAGTCACGATAATTAGTGGGCACATTCGGCGTGAAATGAATACCTAACATCGCTGGTGGACCAGCAAACGCATACTCAATACCTGCTGCAGTAAATACACGACCTAATAAATCTTTAATTTGATTGCCGACGCGATTGACGGTGTTGAGCGCATCCGTGTCGGATAAAATTTTTAAGGTCGCGTGTGCCGCCGACAACGCAACCAAGTTGCCAGTGTAGGTACCACCGTGCACCACACCACCGCGATTTGACCCGACCACATCCATCACTTCAGCACGACCACCAAACGCTGCAACGGGATAACCATTTCCCATGGCCTTGGCATAGCTAGTGAGATCGGCATAGATACCATACAGTTGCTGCGCTCCGCCCTTGGCGACGCGAAAACCCGTTTTAACTTCATCAATAATCAGCATCGTTCCGTGCTCAGTACACAAGTCGCGCAAGCGTTGTAACCACGCTTGCGTAGCTGAGATACTGCCGGCATTACCGATGATGGGTTCTAACACGACACACGCAATTTGCTCACCGCGTTTGGCAAACAGCGTCTCAAGCATCTCGGTATCGTTCAGCACAATCAGATCGACCAAATTGCGCGCTGTGGCAGGAATACCGCCACCAAACGGAATCACCGACGGTGGAATACTGCCCTTAGGATCCCACTGCTCGATATCGGATTTCCACATCATCTCGTCATACAAGCCGTGAAAGCCGCCTTCGACAATCACGACCCGATCGCGCTTGGTATATCCACGCGCAGTGCGCACTGCACCCATCACAGC
>JBEDHZ010000031.1:0-13669 GCA_041173845.1 Pseudomonadota bacterium | reverse complement strand
TTTGGGTGAAGTGCGTGGAAGTGAAGCTCTCGACATGCTGCAAGCGATGAATACTGGACATGAGGGTTCCTTAGCCACCATCCACGCGAATTCCCCTCGCGACGCTTTATCTCGTTTGGAAAATATGGTGGGTATGGCAAACGCTAATCTGAGTGCGCGAGGAGTTCGTCAGCAAATTGCTTCTGCTATTACAGTGGTTATACAAATTATGCGGCT
Organism: Pseudomonadota bacterium; assembly: GCA_041173845.1. Taxonomy (GTDB): domain Bacteria; phylum Pseudomonadota; class Gammaproteobacteria; order Burkholderiales; family Burkholderiaceae_D; genus Pernthalerella. The sequence continues at coordinate 13,453 of JBEDHZ010000031.1, read as the reverse complement.
GTCTGATGGAAGCAGAAAACTAGTTAGTCTTCAGGAAGTCACTGGAATGGAAGGGGAAATAATTTCTATGCAAGAGATTTTTGTTTTTAAACGGTCAGGTGTGAATGCTGAAGGACAGGTTACTGGACAATTTTTAGCCACTGGTGTCTTTCCACAATTCGATCAACGACTTAAAGAGTTTGGTGTGGCAGTGCCGGAGTCAGTCTACGACCCAACGTATTTCGGCGAGTAAAAAAGCGTTTTTAATCACCACAGTGTGGAAGGAATTTACTCATGGACCTTCTTTATTACGGATGCATCTTACTGTTATTTATTGCTATAGCGCTGGCCAGTGAAGCGCTTTGGGGATGGTGGTATTCGAAGCTAAGCACAAAGGCCAAGCGTTTAAATAAGCGATTACGGCAGGTCACTTCTCAAAATGCAGAATCGAGTCGCGATACAGCTGACTTGCTCAAGAGTCGTCGCTTAGCTCAATCAGATAGGGTGGATACATTGTTACAGCGATTGCCTGGTATTTACCGCTTACATGCCTATCTGATGCAAGCTGGACTGTCTTGGTCGGTTAGTCAATTTTTAGCCATGGGAATGATCATAGCGTTGGCTAGTTTTTTATCTTTAGAGCTACTCCCGATTTCTATTGCAATGGTGATGGTGCTATCGATCATTGCGTCACTCTCACCATGGGTATATGTAATTCATAAGCGTGCTCGCCGTTTATTATTGCTGGAGGAGCAGCTACCTGAAATGGCAGATTTTATTAGTCGTAGCTTGCGGGCTGGTCATGCGTTTTCAGTCAGTCTGCAAATGTTGGTAGAAGAAATGCCGCAACCGATTGCTAGCGAATTCAGGATAGTCTCAGATGAAATTAGTTTTGGTTTACCGTTGACTGAAGCATTGCAACGTCTGTGTATGCGTGTCCCTCTTCCCGATCTTCATTATCTGGTGGTGGCCATTCTTATACAGCGTGAAACAGGCGGTAACTTAGCTGAATTAATGACTAAGGTCAGCCTGCTCGTGCGTCAACGCCTGAAATTACAAGGGGATGTGCGCGTACTCTCCGCTGAAGGGCGAATGTCTGCCTGGATTCTTTGCCTGCTATCGCCCATAGTCGCCGGTGTTTTTTGCTTAACTAATCCCGATTATTTGCAGCAATTTATTGACGACCCTGCTGGCATGACTTTACTTTGGTCGGTGGGCTTTATGCTGCTATTGGGTATTTGGGTAATGCGTTTTATTGTTCGGATTCGGGTGTGATGATGGATACGCAAATTATCGTAATTTTAGTGAGTGTGTTTATTGCCGTATCAGCGATTACGGGTGGTATCGTCTGGTGGCTGTTTACTGATCGTATACGTCGTCGGGTGGCGGATGTGCAAGGACCTTCGAAATCATCTGTGTTCGAGGTTGAAAATCAGTGGATGGAGCACGTCGTTAGAATTAGTCGTCCATTGGCGAAGCTATCCTTCCCTTCGGAGAGTTGGATCAATTCACCCATTCGACATCGTTTAACGCATGCTGGTTGGCGTGGACGTGCAGCACCCACTCTGTTCTTTGGTTCTAAAACTTTACTGGCAATGGTTTTTCCGTTGATTTTATTTATCTTCGGTGGCGAGGCGCTATATTCTGAAAATACCCAGACGGTATTAGCGCAAATGATGCTTTTTGCAGGCATTGGTTATCTTATCCCTAACGGCGTTCTTCACTATAAAGTGCGTCAACGTCAACGTACCATCGTTGAGAATTTTCCTGATGCATTGGATTTGATGACAATTTGTGTTGAAGCAGGTCTAGGTTTAGATGCTTCTTTAAAGAAAGTGGCTGATGAAATTCACTTAAAAAGTAAAATTCTCGCTCAGGAATTGCAATGGGTAATAATGGAATTACGAGCTGGATTTTCGAAAGAGCAGGCCTTACGCAATTTAGCTATTCGAACGGGTGTTGATGAAATCGAATTATTTGTAGCGATGTTGATTCAGTCCGATAGATTTGGAACAGCTATGAGTGAATCTCTCAAAATTCATTCTGAAAATCTTCGCGTTAAACGCCGGCAGCGAGCCGAGGAAGCGGCTGAAAAAATCTCATTGAAATTATTATTTCCATTAATTTTTCTTATCTTCCCAACCTTGATGTTAATACTGGCAGGGCCGGCAATGTTGCAGATTTATCGTCTGTTATTGCCTGCAATGGCGGGATAATTAGTACGATGAATTAATTGGTTATTGCCGTGTCTGAATCAATCCATACGATGTCGTTATCAATGGAAAAAAGTTTGCATGGTACGGTGCTTTTTTTCTGACAGCTGGCTAACGCTCGATCAGAAGGATCATCGCCTTCTGAGGCCCAGCTCCAGCTTCCAGAGGCAGACAATGCGAAGGCTCGTGGTGATGATTTTTTCAGGTAGTCACGATAGCCTGTGCGTCCGGCGTTAGATAAGTAGGGTACAGCAGCGATATTTTCTAACGGTGAAAAATTAGTCGCTGCGGGTCGGGCCATTTCAGCGATTTCAACGACGGGTGAGGTTGGCATACCTAACCTTTGCAAAAAGAGTTCAGTTTCTGGTAACCAGATAGAGACTCCATCTCGACTACCAGCCATGCCATGCGCATCATTTTTAAATTTTCCAAAGGCTGATAATTGGGGAGTGGCGCCTGCGGATTGGTAAGCATTCAGTAATTGCGTAGCCAATGCATGATCAAAGTAGCTGTCGTTCTCGCCATAAAACCACAGGCTAGGTAGAGAGGTTTTAGTAGCGTAACTTGCGAAGGCCTTCACCAATGAATTTTTCCAGTCGCAGCCGCGACCATCGATGCGAAGTCCACCCGCGAAATTTAGTAAGGCGCGTACACCGGGAAATTGGCGCACCCCAAAAGCCATGGCTGCCAGCCCACCATAGGATTGGCCACCAATAATAATGCGTTCGCTATCAACCCAGTTTTGCTTAATTAGCGCGACGAGTGCCGCTTCAATATCATCAGCTTGCTGATGACCATTGTCAGCCATATTGCAACCATGATCTGTATAGGTACCGGTTGATCGCGCGAATCCCCGGCGCATGGGTATGGCAACAGCATAGCCACGTTTGACAAATTCACGACTGATAGCCAGAAACCGATCGCGTTTTTGTTTATGAGGATCGCCAATCTCTTTCCCATGATTCATGAGAAAAAGAGGGAAGGGGCCATTCCCTGGTGGTTTGAAGATAGTGGTCTCGAATTGAAATTCGTCGCCATGTTCAGTCACCGGGAGCATGATGACTTGTTCGTTGATAGTCGAATCCAAAGTTTCTGCACAAGCTATCTCAGTGCTTACTAAGATATACAGAAGGCTTAGCTCCGTGATTCGCACAAAGCAGGCGAAACGTTTGAAGAAGTGGAAAGTCATGACATCTTAGCGTAGGGCAATAATGCCCATTCTAAAGATGGCCTTCTCTTACTTCAATTCAATAAAAGCTAATTTACCCCATCAAATCGGCGATTTTATTTTTTGTCATGATGATTTTTCGACTACGAATTCGCTTCTAGGCTAGTTGCGCGAAGACGCGATGCGAGTAATTTTCCTTTGCGCGCACGTTTACCAAAATGATATGCCAGATCTTTTCCAGTCAAGATCACTTCTTGCGGTTTGCCACTGCGCTGTGCCGTACCTAGAATGCGCACACCTTTTTGACTGATAGGCTGTGCTGCGATTAATTTTTCTTTTGGATCGAGGTCCATCAAGGTTACGCCTCGACCGCCACCCGATTGCGTTTTAATTTCATCTAAACCAAACACCAGCATTCGACCTTGCTCGGAAAGACAAGCTAAAGCGCTAGCGCCCTTGACGATCACACTGGGTCGAACAGGTTCATCGCCTTCATCCATCGCCATAAATGCTTTGCCGGCTTTTTGGCGGCTGATCATGTCACCGACTTTGGCAGCAAATCCAAAGCCACCGGTCGAAGCCAGTAACAACGTGGTGTCGGTTAAGCCCACAAAGTAATGAACTAATCGTGTTCCAGTCTCGACTTCAGCTAGCGTTGTGAGCGGTACGCCATCGCCGCGTGCACCAGGTAATTGAGCCACTGCTATCGTGTAAACGCGTCCATTCGAACCAAAAGCTAATACATTGTCGGTGGTGCGGCATTCAAATGTCGCATACAACGCATCCCCCGCTTTGAAGCTAAATTGTGCAGCATCATGCCCATGAGCTTGACGTGCTCGCACCCAACCTTTTTGAGAAATGATGACTGTGACAGGTTCGTCAATAATTTTAACTTCAGCGACCGCTTTTTCAGCGACCTTGATTAAGGTACGGCGTTTGTCGCCATAGGTTTTCGCATCCGTCTCTATCTCTTTGATCAAGAGTTTTTTCATCGACGATGGATTGTCGAGTAGCTCTTGCAGATTTTTCTTTTCTTTGCGTAGCTCAGAGAGTTCTTGTTGTACTTTGATCGCTTCTAATCGCGCTAGCTGGCGTAAGCGTATCTCGAGAATGTCTTCTGCCTGTCGCTCCGATAACTTAAACGCTTTCATGAGAGCAGGTTTAGGCTCATCCGATTCGCGAATGATTTTGATGACCTTATCGATATTCAGTAGAACCGCTTCTCTGCCTTCGAGAATATGGATACGGTCATCAACTTTACCTAAGCGATGCTGAGTTCGGCGTGTGACGGTATCAAAACGAAAGCCCACCCATTCGCGCAGAATTTCGCCTATCCCTTTTTGACGCGGACGACCATCGGCACCTATCATCACAAAATTCACGCCCACACTGTTTTCTAATGAGGTGTGAGCCAGTAATAGATTGCTAAATTCCTCTTGATCTTGATTTTTTGATTTGGGTTCAAACACCAAACGTACAGCTGCTTCGCGTCCTGATTCATCGCGAACGGTATCTAATACAGAAAGAATGGTTTGTTTATTCCCCAACTGATCAGGCGTTAAACTTTTTTTACCGAGCTTAACTTTAGGATTAGTCAGCTCTTCTATCTCTTCCAAAATTTTTTGCGATGATGTACCCGGTGGTAGTTCAGTAACCACCAACTGCCATTGACCACGAGCGAGATCTTCAATTTTCCAACGGGCGCGCACTTTGATACTGCCGCGTCCCGATTGATAAATTTCCGAGATAGTCGTCTTTGAAGTGATGATTTGACCACCGCCCGGGAAATCTGGGCCAGGTATCAGCGCCATTAATTCGTCATGCGAAATTTTTGGTTGCTTGATCACTGCCATCGCTGCTGCAGCGACTTCATTTAGATTGTGCGAAGGAATTTCAGTTGCCATACCGACTGCAATACCTGAAGCTCCATTGAGTAGCGCAAACGGGAGTCGCGCTGGCAGTAGCTTAGGTTCTTCACTCGATCCATCGTAGTTGGGCGAAAAATCTACCGTGCCCATATCGATTTCATCGAGTAGTAATTGCGATATCGGCGTTAATCGTGCCTCGGTATAGCGCATTGCTGCTGCACCGTCGCCATCGCGCGAACCAAAATTGCCGTGACCATCGACGAGTGGATAACGCAATGAAAAATCTTGCGCCATACGAACCATGGCGTCATACACCGATTGATCACCATGCGGGTGCAACTTACCTAATACATCACCGACGACGGCTGCTGATTTACGCGGTTTAGCGGTGGGGTCCAAGCGCAGCTGATTCATCGCATACAAAATTCGACGCTGAACAGGCTTTTGGCCATCGCACACATCAGGTAGCGCACGACCTTTAACAACCGAGATCGCATAATCGAGATAAGCACGCTCAGCGAAGGTAGCAAGTGCCAGAGATTCTCCACCATTATCGGCGGCAGCTTCAAAGAGATTGGTTTGGTCAGCCATAGTATTTTTTAACTATCCGAGACGAGTAATGTTTTCTTGATGATGTAGGTTATATGTAGTTGGCTTAGATATCAGCGTCAACTTCATTGCCGTGCTCTTCTAACCAAGAGCGACGGGCAGCGGCTTCGCCTTTGCCCATCAACATAGTGAAGCGATCTTCCGACGCTTTTTGACCCAACTCACCAATGCTGACAGGAAGCAGACGACGTGTATCGGGATTCATGGTGGTTTCCCACAATTGTTCTGCACTCATCTCACCTAAGCCTTTGAATCGCGCGATGTTCCAAGCGCCGTCTTTTACGCCGTCTTTACGCAATTTATCTTCCACTGCGTTGAGCTCGCCTTCATCCAGAGCATAAATTTTTTGTGCAGGTTTTTTTCCACGTGCTGGGGCGTCAACGCGGTACAGCGGTGGACGGGCAATATGAATATGTCCGTGATCGATCAACTTAGGAAAATGTTTAAAGAACAGCGTTAGCAGCAAGACTTGAATGTGCGAGCCATCGACGTCCGCATCGGACAAAATACAAATACGACCGTAACGCAAACCCGATAAATCAGGATTATCCGTTTTGCCATGTGGGTCTACACCAATCGCCACAGCGATATCGTGAATCTCATTATTGGCGAATAATCGATCGCGTTCAGTTTCCCACGCATTCAATACTTTGCCACGCAATGGAAGAATGGCTTGGAATTCTTTATCGCGTCCCATCTTGGCTGAGCCGCCAGCGGAATCACCTTCGACTAAGAAAATCTCATTGCGTGTCAGATCGGTTGATTCACAATCGGTGAGTTTGCCAGGCAGAACAGCAACACCCGACGATTTTTTCTTTTCAACTTTTTGGGCTGAGCGCAAACGACTTTGTGCTTGGCGAATAACGAGTTCCGCCAGCTTTTTGCCGTAATCGACATGTTGATTCAGCCAGAGATCGAGCGCGGTGCGTGAATAACCACCGACTAAGCGCACCGCATCACGTGAATTAAGTCGCTCTTTAATTTGTCCTTGAAACTGCGGGTCGAGCACTTTGGCAGACAACACAAAGGAAGCGCGAGCGAATACATCTTCAGGTAACAGTTTGACGCCCTTAGGCAGCAAAGAATGCATTTCAACGAAATTCTTTACTGCTGAAAATAAGCCTTCACGTAAACCGGATTCATGTGTACCACCCGCTGGTGTAGGAATTAAGTTCACATACGATTCGCGCACAATCGCACCGTCTTCCGTCCAAGCCACCACCCAGGCTGCGCCTTCACCTTCGGCAAAGCCTTCCGCATCACCGAGTGCATATTGTTCGGCTTCGAAGAGTGGGATTAAGGTATCGCTGCTACCGCCTTGTGCCAAGGCTTCATTCAAATAACCGCGCAAACCTTGTTCGTATAACCACGTTTGCTGATCGCCGGATTTCTCTTGGATGAAGGTGACTTTTACTCCGGGCAGCAACACTGCCTTTGAACGCAGCAGTCGTTGCAAGTCGCCGATAGGAATAACGGAGGAATCAAAATATTTTGGATCAGGCCAGACAGTGACTCGTGTTCCTGATTTTTTATCGTCTTTGCCAGCAGCACGTGATTTCAGTTTTGAAGTAAGGTCGCCGCCAGAAAATGCGATGGTATGTACGCCATTCCCTTTGTCGTCTTTACGCCAGACAGTAATTTCTAATTTAACCGATAGCGCATTCGTGACGGATACACCGACACCGTGCAAGCCACCGGAGAACGCATAAGCACCGCCTGAGCCTTTGTCGAACTTGCCGCCAGCATGCAAACGGGTAAAGACGATCTCGACCGTAGGTACTTTTTCTTCAGGATGCATGCCAACCGGAATACCGCGCCCATCATCTTCGACACTGACGCTACCGTCTTTATGCAGTGTGACGATGATATTTTTTCCGAAGCCGCCTAAGGCTTCATCGGAGGCATTGTCTATCACTTCTTGGATGATATGCAGCGGATTTTCAGTCCGGGTATACATACCGGGCCGCTGTTTGACGGGTTCAAGTCCTTTCAGGACACGAATAGATGATTCGCTGTATTCAGGTTTTTTGCTTGCCATGCGTAGACTAAGAGTGAGTGTGATTGACGTGAGTACCAAACGTAAAAAATCCCCGGCATTCTAATGAATTTTTCGGGCTTAATCGTCGTTCGGTTTGAATTAAGCTAAAAATTATTGGTTTAGCCGGTAGCTAGGAGTAAGACAGCATGTATCAACTGGCATCATTTCGACAGCATTTGCATAGCCCGCTCCAACCCTTCCATGGTGATAGGGTACATGCGCTGGCCCAAAATCTGTTTGATGATGGTGATGGATTGCCGATACTGCCATAGCCCTTCAGGTTCTGGGTTGAGCCAGACAAATTTTGGAAACTGGTTTGCGAAACGCTGCAGCCAAACAGCTCCCGCTTCTTCATTGTGGTACTCAACTGAGCCGCCAGGTTGGACTATTTCATACGGGCTCATGGTGGCATCGCCGACAAAAATCAATTTGGTATCGGCAGGGTACTTGCGCAGAACGTCCCAGCTTGCAAAGCGTTCCGCATGACGGCGCCGATTATTTTTCCACAGCGTTTCATACAAGCAGTTATGAAAATAGAAGAATTCCATATGCTTGAATTCTGTCTTTGCGGCTGAAAATAATTCCTCAACGCGCGCAATGTGATCATCCATGCTGCCGCCTACATCCATCAGCATCAGTACTTTGACCTTATTTTTTCGCTCGGGTTGCATCACCAAATCTAACCAGCCTGCATTATTGGCAGTAGCGCGGATAGTGTCGTCTAATGCTAATTCGTCTTGCGCACCTTCACGCGCAAATTTGCGTAGTCGGCGCAGCGCGACTTTGATATTGCGCGTACCTAATTCACGTTCGCTGTCGTAATCACGATAGGTGCGTGACTCCCATACTTTGACTGCGCTGCGATTTCCACCTTCGCCGCCAATGCGTATGCCTTCGGGATTTTGCCCGCTATTGCCAAAGGGTGAGGTGCCACCGGTACCTATCCACTTGTTACCACCTTCATGTCGCGCTTTTTGCTCGTCTAATAGTTCTTTCAATCGGTCCATCAGCTTGTCATAGCCAAATTTTTCCAATTGTGCTTTTTGTTCTGGCGTCAATTCACGTTGCAGACGTTTCATCAACCAGTCGAGGGGAATCTCAGGATTTTTTTCAAACAGAGTTTCAACGCCATGGAAGTAGCTTCCGAACGCTTGGTCGAATTTATCGAAATGAGCTTCGTCTTTGACCATGGTGGTGCGCGAGAGGTAGTAGAAATCCTCCAGTGATGGTGAAATCACCTGACGATCTAAGGCCTCGAGCAGCACCAAGAATTCCTTGATCGAGACAGGAATCTTCGCGCTTTTGAGCGTGAAAAAAAAGTCGATCAGCATAATCGTAGTAAATGCTCGCGATCAGCGGTTGTTACGCGACATGAAAACCAGACGCTCAAATAAATGTACGTCTTGTTCATTTTTCAAAAGCGCTCCATGCAAAGGTGGAACAATCGCTTTTTGATCCTGACTGCGCAGCGCTTCTGGGGGAATGTCTTCTGCCAGTAAAAGCTTTAACCAGTCAAGCAGTTCAGAGGTTGATGGTTTTTTCTTTAAGCCGGGAATATCGCGTACGTCATAAAACGTTTGCATGGCTTGCGCCAGCAGATTTTTTTTCAAATTCGGGAAATGCACATCGACGATTTGCTGCATCGTCTCTTTTTCAGGGAATTTTATGTAGTGAAAGAAGCATCGACGCAGGAAAGCATCGGGTAATTCTTTTTCATTATTCGATGTGATGATGACCAGAGGGCGATGTTTAGCGCGCACCATTTCGCGCGTTTCATAAACATAGAACTCCATACGGTCGAGTTCGCGCAGTAAGTCATTGGGGAATTCGATATCGGCTTTATCGATTTCATCAATTAACAGAACGACGGGCTCGTCAGCGGTAAAGGCCTGCCAAAGTACACCGCGCACAATATAGTTGTGAATATCTTTGACGCGCTCGTCTCCCAGCTGGGAATCACGCAAACGCGACACCGCGTCATACTCATAGAGACCTTGTTGGGCTTTGGTGGTCGATTTGATATGCCATTGCAAAAGTGGCATCTTTAGCGCAGCAGCGACTTCCTCGGCCAGCATAGTCTTGCCGGTCCCTGGCTCGCCTTTGATCAACAAGGGCCTTTGTAGCGTTAGAGCGGCGTTGACGGCTAGCTTGAGATCGTGAGTAGCAACGTAATTTTCGGAACCTTCAAAGCGTGCAGGGGTATTCATGGTTGTACTGATTAGTCAAAGAAAATAAGAGTGAGTATAAACGAGTGAATAGACTGAATTCGGCTAATTTTGTCGGTAATCGGATCTTCAAAATAGACGTTGAAATGTGAATCGGTTATCATTAATGGCTTTTTTTTAAGCGGTCGTGTAGCAAATTATTCCGTGTTTTTCAGAATTTCACGGCCGCCTTTTCGGTGTCGAATTAACTACCCAGCTATCATGAAAAAAATCTTTGCTCTTCTCGTGTTGGCGAGCGTAGCTCAGGTATCTGCTGCTGCAGACGCCCAGGGCGATGCGAGTGCCGCCAAAAATAAGGTTGCGATGTGCATAGGATGCCACGGCATCCCTGGTTACAAAGCGACCTATCCTGAGGTATACCGCGTGCCCATGCTGGGCGGTCAGTCGGAAAAATATATCGTTTCAGCGCTGAATGCCTACAAAAAGGGTGAGCGTTCGCACCCATCGATGGTGGGTATTGCTAAAGGTCTGTCGGATCAGGACATCGCTGACGTTGCCGCGTACTACGCGCAACAGAAATAAGGAGTCACCATGAATAAAATGAATTCACTGCTGGTGGCTGTGTTGGCCTGCGTATCGATGAATGTGTTGGCTGCCGATGCAGAAGCTGGCAAAGCTGCTGTCGCAAAATATAATTGCGCATCGTGCCATGGCGCTGACTTTAATAGCCCGATTGATCCTAGTTATCCCAAGCTAGCTGGTCAGCATTCGGATTACATAGAGCACGCATTGATTGCTTATCAGCGTGGCGCGAGTGCTGCGAATGGTCGTGGTAATGCCGTCATGGGTGGCATGGCTAAGCCACTCTCGAAAACAGATATTAAGGATATTGCTGCGTATCTTTCGAGCTTGCCAGGTTCGCTAGTGGTTCGTAAATGATCACTGATGAATCATAAAAAAAACCGCAGCTTGCTGCGGTTTTTTTTATGCTTGCGCTCGTCGTTTGATGCATTCAATGTAGGCTGAGCCATCGGGTGGTGTGCCATTACGTTGTGATGTCCAGAGCATTTCACCCAGACACTCCATGATGTGATGATGGGCTTCATGTTTGGAGCCTAGCTTGTTTGCCAATGTTTCACACGCTGCTCTTATGCCGGGCGGCTGATCCACGGATACTTGTTCCGCAATCGACAGATGCATGGAGAGATGAAGAAAGGGATTCGTTTTTCCTTTTGATGCATCATAGTCAGCCGCTAAGGCCTGTTCGCTATCAGCTAAGTCGGGTTCATATTCTGGGTGCAGTCGTATCCAGTCACACGCGATGGCCTCTAAGGGTGTTAGTACTGCGCCAGACACTGATTTTTTCCAGGTCTCACAAAAAAAACGTCGAACCTCGTCTTTACTTGGATTAAACATGCTTGATCACCCCAATCCAAAGATCAGTATCCACATGCCCATGGCGGCAAAGACTGCCGCCGCAGCGATACGTATCCATGCCACGGGCATCCATTGAGCGGTCGTTTTACCCAATAGGACAGCGGGAGTTATCGCTAGCATTTCGCCGATAGTTGATCCCGCCATCACGTTCGTGAAATCGCCATACTTAGCCGCCATGATGAGGGTTGCTATCTGCGACTTATCGCCAAGCTCGGCGAGTAAAAATGTAATGAATGCAGTGACAATCAAACTGACCGATGACTTGACTGGTAAATCTTCTTCCTCATCGTCGTCATCTTCGGGAATAAGTGTCCAGATAGCGATACCTAAAAACATCACCACCAGTAACCAGCGCAATACGGCAGCGGGAATGAAACTAGAAAATGTTGTCCCCACCAGTGCGGTTACGCTCATGGTGAGTAGCGTGGCGATAAAGATCCCAAGTAGGATAGGCAAGCTACGTTGATAGCGAACCGCGAGTAGTAAGGCGAGTACCTGAGTCTTGTCGCCCATTTCACCCAAGGCCACCACGACTGCTGTGTTGAGAAATGCCTCCATTAGCCTGTCAGATTCCTTTTTCAGGCGCGCGTGTTTTTGATTTGAATTCGCATAAGTCAGCGATCAGGCAATTCCAGCACTGCGGTGAACGTGCAAGACAGGTATAGCGTCCATGCAAAATAAGCCAGTGATGCGCATCCATCAAATACTCGGGCGGCACGAATTTCATCAACTTATGTTCAACAATGTCGACATTTTTTCCAGGAGCTAGACCGGTTCGATTGGAGACACGAAAAATATGCGTATCAACCGCCATGGTGGGCTGACCGAACGCTGTGTTGAGAACGACGTTCGCAGTCTTACGACCGACCCCAGGTAATGCTTGTAGTGATTCGCGATCGCGTGGGACTTCGCTGTGATGATTTTCGATTAATAGGCGACAGGTATCGATCACATTTTTTGCTTTGTTGCGATATAGGCCGATTGTTTGTACATACGGTATTAAGCCATCAATACCCAAGGCAACAATCTTTTCAGGCGTATTCGCAACGATGTAAAGTTTTCGTGTCGCTTTATTGACCGATACATCGGTCGCTTGGGCCGACAATATTACGGCGATCAATAGCTCAAAAGGTGTGGTGTATTCCAGCTCAGTGGTGGGGTTGGGATTGGCTGTCTTCAAGCGTTCGAAGATGTGTTTGCGCTTTTCCGCGTTCATGTTTTTTTCTGTTCCTGAGCTGCTTTTTGTAAACGGGCACGTTCGATGGCGGCTTCTATGATCACGCGTTTGCGATTTTTTTCTGCCAGTTCTTCTGCGCTGAGGGCTGATTCGTTGTTCACTTCGTTTAATTTTGCCGCTGCTTTGGCAGCGAGTCGCGCATCTTGTTCTTCTTTTTCTACACGTAACCTGAGTTCACGCTGATGAAAACGCTGACGCGCCGCCTCAGCTTGATCGGCTGACCAAGCTTGCCATCCCGTTTTATTTTCTGTGATGGGGATCATGGCAATGCAATCGACTGGGCAGGGCGCAACGCATAAATCGCAACCGGTACAGAGCTCAGGAATCACCGTATGCATTTGCTTGGCAGCTCCCGCAATCGCATCCACAGGGCAGGCTTGAATGCATAATGTGCAGCCTATACAGGCAGCTTCATCAATGAAGGCAACGGGACGTTCTCGCTCAATGCCATTGACAGGATTTAACGCAATAACCGGTTTCCCAAGTAAAGCGGCTAAACGCGCGATACCTTCTGAGCCACCGGGTGGACATTGATTGTAGTTTGCTGCGCCCTCGGCAATGGCTTCCGCATAGGGGCGACAAGCAGGGTAGCCACATTTCGTACATTGAGTTTGGGGCAGTAGATCTTCGATCTGATCGGCAAGTGAGCGGGCGGGGTCGCGCATAACTACGCATTATCCGGCATTTCGCTGACAGCTCGCCAGCATCAAGTTCAATCGGTAAAAAAACAAAGACCGCC
>JBEDHZ010000030.1:0-13846 GCA_041173845.1 Pseudomonadota bacterium | reverse complement strand
GCTTCATCAACACTCATACATGCGATACCGCGCGGAACCGTAACGCCGTATTTTTTGAGTATTTCTTTACCTTGGTATTCGTGAATCTTCATGCGGACTTCCCTTCCGATGCAATGGATATGGATTTAATCAAGTTGTACTTAGTGTTTTTCTTAATTAAGGTTTTAGGTTTTTAAGTTTTTTTCTTGAGGCTGTTTATCGAGAATTCAGATTTAATTATTTGTGCTAGGTTTGATGTGCCAGCGCGGATAATATTTTTCAACTGCCGGACCATCACGACGCAGAGCCTGACAACGATCGAGTTGAAATGGCACCTGAGTCATATCCGCACCTGAGCCGGTATCACCCGTCGGTAAAACATCCCCTGCGAATGCTTGAATAGCGGCAGTGGGCAGCACACCTGCCAACTCGGTCAAGTGAGTGCAACCTTCAATACCCGCCAAGCGTTCGCGCAATTCTTTACGAAAACCTCTCATCAAGTTCAGACCAATGAGTTTTTTATAGGCAGGGCCAATGGTGTTGCAATAGCCGGGATAAGGAACCGCGTCGGATACCGCATCGACGTCAACTATCGTCAGACTGGTATTGATGGTGATTCGCAGCCAAAGATCATGAATGGGGTCACCTGGTAGGCGATCACCGGAAGCTAAATGAGACACACGGGTTTTGGTATCGGTGATGCGGGTATCGATGTCCCACAAGCCATCTTCGCGCTCAAAGGCCTGTGCTTCTATTTTGCGAACATGGCGCAAAGCACGAGATAGTTTCGGCGCGGGGAGTGACATAGTTCCGATAGCGTACGCAAAAGCTTGTTAGCTTGAGCACGAATTCTGGAATTGTGCAGCCTGTCGCAGTTTCTACGACTGGTGCCGCTCATGCGGCGCTGCAAAGCTGCCGAAGTTTAGCACAGACCACTAGGGCGATAGGCTAAAAAGGTTGCCAGAATCTCAAGCTTTGGGGCAATTGGCGAACTTCTTTCAGGCTGAACTAACGAGACGAGCGCGTTTGATGACGAACTGAATTGCGCTATTAGAAAAACCACGCTGCTGCAGAAAGCGCATCTGCTTTGCGCGTTCCTCATGCGAGGTTGCTGCCACTCCAAATTTTTTTTCCCAGACTTGGAAAGCGCGCTCATTTTCGTCTTCCAACAAAGAAATTCTCAAGGTGGAGACAGCTTCATCATCCAAACCATGACTTTGAAGTTCAGAGAGTATGCGTGAGCTGCCATACCGAGCAGAGCGGCGGTTGACCAAGGATTCTGCAAAGCGTGAATCCGAAAGGAATTTTTGCGCCACCAGCCAATCGAGTAACTGATTGAGGTCATCCCCATCCTCGAGATGACGAGTCAATTTGCGCGCCAACTCAAGCCGGCTGTGCTCGCGCGCTGATAAATACCTCAGCGCCCGAGCTTTCAGGCTAATTCTTGGTCGCGCCACAACGAATCAAAGACTATAAAAGATCAAGCTTCCTTCGCCTCAGCAGCGGCCTTAGCTGCTTTTTTTGTAGGAGGCGCTTCAACCTCTGCGGCTGCTACTGCAGCAGCTGGCTTGGCCGGTAGCGATGGTAAAACTGGCACGCCCAAATGCTCGCGAACCTTATTCTCAATTTCATGCGCCAGCTCAGGACGCTCTTTGAGATACGTACGAGCATTATCCTTGCCTTGACCAATACGCTCGCCGTTGTAGCTATACCAAGCACCCGATTTTTCTACGATTTTTGCTTCTGAACCCAAATCGAGAATTTCTCCCTCACGCGAAGTGCCTTCTCCGTACAAAATGTCGAAGTGCGCTTCTCTAAATGGAGGGGCCACTTTATTCTTAACGACTTTTACTTTGGTTTCATTACCAATGACTTCATCACCGGATTTGATCGAACCGGTACGACGAATATCTAAACGAACTGACGCATAAAATTTCAATGCATTGCCGCCAGTGGTGGTCTCTGGATTACCGAACATGACGCCAATCTTCATACGAATCTGGTTAATGAAGATCACCATAGTATTGGTGCGATTGATAGAGCCGGTCAGTTTACGCAAAGCCTGCGACATCAAACGAGCTTGTAAGCCGGGTAAAGAATCACCCATATCGCCCTCAATCTCAGCACGCGGCGTCAATGCAGCGACCGAATCGATAACTATCAGATCAACAGCACCTGAGCGCACTAGCGCATCGGTAATTTCCAATGCCTGCTCACCGGTATCGGGTTGAGAAATCAGTAAATCATGAAGATTGACGCCGAGTTTTTGGGCATACACAGTATCTAAGGCATGTTCTGCGTCGATAAAAGCGCAGGTGCCGCCCAACTTCTGCATCTCAGCAATGACTTGCAAAGTCATAGTGGTTTTACCAGACGACTCAGGGCCATAAATCTCAACTACCCGGCCACGCGGCAACCCGCCTACGCCCAAAGCGACGTCTAAACCTAGCGAACCAGTTGAAACAACTTGCACTTCTTCGGCCACAGCGCCATCCGCCATGCGCATGACCGAGCCCTTACCGAACTGCTTTTCAATCTGCGCCAGCGCTGCAGAAAGTGCTTTGCCTTTTTCGGAATTCGCCAGTTTTTTGTCGTCCATGAGTTTCTCTCGATGCTGTGGAAGGTGGAATCAAGGCCGCGCATATCAATACGACCGGGTTTCGCAGTACTGTATAAAAAAACAGTAGCTGACGCAAGCGGAATTTGAAATTCATTTATTGCTTCATTATTAACTTTGAATAGCTACTCACCTAAAATACTTGGTTGCTGGCAACCTCTAAACCCAATAGACTAAGTCTCAGTTGACTAGAAAACTCCAGAAAATATGCGCATCCTCCTCGCCGAAGACGACAGCGTCCTGGCCGACGGCCTTACTCGTTCGCTACGCCAGTCCGGTTACGTGATTGACTGTGTGAACAATGGTCAAGCAGCGGACAGCGCGCTATCCGGTCAAGATTTCGATCTTTTGATCCTTGACCTTGATCTACCAAAAATTTCTGGCCTCGAAGTGCTCAGTCGTCTGAGGGCTCGCGATTCCCGAATTCCTGTACTCATTCTCACCGCAGGCGATTCATTAGAGCAGCGCGTGAAAGCACTTGATTTAGGTGCGGATGATTTCATGGCAAAACCCTTTGCCCTGTCTGAACTCGAGGCTCGGGTGCGCGCGCTGACACGCCGCGGCGCCGGCGGCGGGCCCACCATCATTAAGCACGGGCCGCTCGGTTTCGATCAGGTTGGACGAATCGCCTATATCAACGACACGATGATTGATCTCTCTGCGCGCGAGCTGGGTTTGCTCGAAGTGCTGTTGAAACGTAGCGGCAGGTTAGTGTCGAAAGAACAGTTGGTTGATCATCTGTGCGAATGGGGCGAAGAGGTCAGTAACAATGCGATAGAAGTTTATGTTCACCGCCTACGTAAAAAAATAGAGGGCGGTGGTGTACGCATAGCTACAGTTCGAGGACTCGGTTACTGCCTCGAAAAATTTTCTCAGTCTGCGCCTGCAGAAAATCAGGATGCGGGTACGAGCTGATTGTGGACGTACACATCAGCAGCCGAAAATCGATGCTAACTAAAACGGCAGAATCGCCTCAAGAACCACGCTCTCAGCATTCATTGTTTGGCGAAATTTTAGACTGGATGCTGATGCCACTGCTGCTGCTTTGGCCCATCAGTATTGCCATTACGTATTTTGCTTCCACATCCATTGCCAATGAGCCTTTTGATCGATCGTTGGAAGACCGGGTTACTGTCCTGGCACAACAGGTCAAAGAAAATAACGGTATCGTTAGCGCTCAACTTCCCTTATCGGCACGCGATATTCTGAGAGCCGACGATATCGATAATGTGTACTTCCAAATCTCTAATCCTCAGCAGGAACTGATCGCTGGCGATCTGGATGTGCCTTACCCTGTCGAAGAAGAAAAACCGATTCCCTGGGCGGTGCTTTTACGTGATGCACAAATACGCAACACAGAAGTTCGCGTAGCGTATGTCTACGTCAATCTGCAAACTGCAAGTAGTACAACCTTAGGTGTAGGTGAACCACGCTATGCGTTGGTACAGGTGGCTGAAACGTTAGAAAAAAGACGGCAACTTGCTAAGCAGATTGTGAAAGGCGTGATTTTTCCAGAATTTATTATTCTTCCCATCGCGCTCACACTCGTGTGGTTTGCGCTGACACGCGGTCTGTCACCGTTAGCGACACTACAAGATCACATTCGTGCACGCCGACCCGATGATTTATCGCCAATCGATGCCAGCGCCGTACCTGAAGAAATTTCACCCTTAGTTCGATCGCTGAACGACATGCTAGCTAGACTGTCGCAAAGCATACAACTACAAAAACGTTTTATTGCTGATGCAGCGCATCAAATGAAAACTCCGCTTGCTGGTATGCGCATGCAGTCCGAGCTTGCGATGCGACAGTCAGATAGAAAAGAGATTCAACACTCTTTAGAGCAACTCTCAAAAAGCTCTGAATCTGCTACCCGCATGATCAACCAATTACTTGCGTTGGCGCGTGCAGAAACACAGGCTGCGCAAACCATGCCGTTTGAAAAGATTGAACTCACCGAATTATCTCGACACGTCGTGCAAGAGTGGGTGCAAGCAGCAATGACGCGGCGGATTGATCTTGGTTTTGAAGCTGAAAATTTTCAGTTACTCATCAACGGTAATCCGACGATGTTGCGCGAGATGCTGAATAATTTAATTGATAATGCTCTGCGCTATACACCGTCATTAGGTAGTGTGACTGTTCGCGTTCAGGCAGACGACAAACAGCGACTCGCCATACTTGAAGTCGAAGATACGGGTCCAGGAATTCCGCTATCTGAACGCGCGCATGTCTTCGAACGTTTTTATCGTATTTTAGGCACCGACGTTGAAGGTAGTGGCTTGGGTCTCGCTATTGTTCGTGAGATCGCCATTCGTCACGGGGTCGATATCGAACTGCTCAGCAATCCGCACAGCAAAGACCCGCGCCACCCTGGCAGTTTATTTAGAATTTGCTTCAGACTCGAAAAATCAATTTGAGAAAATTAGCGAGATGCTGAATCACGAATCACTCACTAAAAATAACGATGGCAATGCGAGCTACTGGCCAACAGTACGCGTAATCACCTTCGTATTACTCGCGGCCTGGTTACTATTAAATTTTGGCGTGATATTTTATGCACGCGAACTCTCTGGCTTACAGCTTTTTGGCTGGCCCATTCCGTTTTATATGGCAGCACAAGGCACGATCCTGATTTACTTACTGATCATTGGTGGCTACGCATTGCTAGTCAATCGTTTAGAACGCAAGCTAGCTCGCGCAAACGAGTCGAAAGGCGCGGATGAGTCAGCCTAAGTCCTCTCGTCAGCTGGGACGTTACGTTGGTATTTTTACCTCGGGTTTGGCGCTGCTACTCATTTCACTCGCGATACTTGAGCGCGAAGGCTTCCCGCGCTTCTGGCTAGGGTATCTGTTGTTGTTTACCTCCATCGTCGTCTATGCAGGTATTGGTTTATTGAGTCGCACTTCCGACCTAGCTGAGTACTACGTTGCGGGTCGCCGCATACCCTCTCTTTTTAATGGAATGGCGACCGCCGCTGACTGGATCTCAACCGCCAGTTTCATTGGTCTTGCCGGCGGGCTGTATTTGCAAGGCTTTGATGGGCTGGCCTACATCATGGGTTGGACTGGCGGCTACTGTCTCGTTGCCTTATTGATTGCGCCTTACTTGCGCAAATTCGGCGGCTATACCGTGCCTGATTATCTAGCTGCCCGGTTTGGAAAAAACGGCAACGCTAACTCAGTACGACTACTCGCCGTGGCTGCGACTTTACTCATTTCGTTCATGTATGTTGTGGCACAAATCTATGGCGTCGGTTTGATTACGTCGCGCTTTACCGGCATCGATTTTTCAGTGGGTATTTTTTTGGGATTGGCGAGTATTTTAGTCTGCTCCTTCCTGGGCGGAATGTTAGCTATCACCTGGACTCAAATTGCGCAGTACATCATCATCATCATCGCCTTTACTATTCCAGTGGCTTGGCTATCGGCAAAGCAAACCGGCGTACCCATACCGCAGATTGCGTATGGTTCTGCGATCGCGAAGCTAACAGCCTATGAATACATACTGGCCGATGACAGTAGCGAACAACAAGTGCGCGATCTGTATCGCAAGCGCGCAGAAAGCTACGCTAAAAAAATTGCTCAGCTACCTAAATCGTGGGATGAAGGGCGCATAGAAGCGCGCAAAAATCTGCAAGATCTGCAAACGAATAACGCATCACTGATTGACATCAAAGCTGCTAATCGCGTGCTCACTGATTACCCAAAAAGTCCTGCAGATGCGAAGCGACGATGGCAACAAGAAATGGATCTTGATATCGCGCGATCTCAGCCATTGCAATCACACACGCAACCGTTTCAGGGATTCGATCGACAAAGCTCAGACATCAAACGCAATAATTTCATTGCATTGATGTTTTGTTTGATGTTGGGCACTGCCGCGCTTCCTCATTTGCTGATGCGATCTTGCACCACGACCTCGGTGCAAGAAACACGCACCTCGGTATTTTGGGCTTTGTTTTTCATCATGCTGCTGTACACCGCACTCCCCGCCATGGCAGTACTGGTGAAATTTGAAATCTATGCCAACTTGGTCGGCATCGACTTCGCACACTTACCCAGCTGGGTCACCTACTGGGCCAATATCGACAAGTCCAAACCCATGATTAGCATCGTTGATATCAATCTCGATGGACTCGTTCAATTAGCAGAAATAACGATCGATGGTGACATGATTGCACTAGCCGCACCAGAGATCGCCGGACTGCCCTATGTTATTTCCGCTTTGATCGCAGCGGGTGCGTTGGCTGCAGCACTCTCAACTGCTGATGGTCTGCTATTAGTTATTTCGAGTGCACTCGCGCATGACACGTATTACAGAATGGTCGATCCGGAAGCATCCAGTCTGCGGCAAGTCACTATTTCGAAATTGCTATTGCTGGTGGTTGCACTACTTGCGACTTACGCGGCCTCACTCAGGCCGGCCGACATCTTATCGCTGGTAAGCGCCGCCTTCTCATTGGCAGCTTCCACACTTTTCCCCGCACTTGTTTTGGGCGTTTTTTGGAAACGAGCGAACCAGCAAGGGGCGATCGCTGGCATGCTCACCGGCTTTTTTGTCTGCCTCATCTATTTGGTGCAAACTAGTCCTGCTTTAGGCGGTGATATCAATCGACTATGGTTTCATATCGCTCCCGTATCTGCGGGAATTTTTGGTGTGCCCGCTGCCTTCCTTGCCATGATCATCGTGTCACTCATCACAGATCCGCCCGGACCTGATGAATTAGCCATGCTAGAAAATTTGCGAAGACCATAATGCTCCTTGGCTGGCACATTTCTTGATACATAGCCCAGACGTTCCACCTATTTAATCTCCGGAGTTCTGGGCCCATGGCCAATTTTTTCAATGAAATGTACGCCGATGGCGGAGCCAAGGTCCGTCCTCATTACCGTGCATTCGAAGACTGGTTAGCCGAACAGCCCTCCGATATGTTGGCGCGCAAACGTGCTGAAGCTGATCTCATTTTTCGTCGCGTTGGCATTACCTTCGCCGTTTACGGTAGTGACGCAGGTACTGAACGACTCATCCCATTTGACATCATCCCGCGCATCATTCCCTCATCAGAATGGTTGCAACTGCAAGCAGGTTTAAAACAGCGCGTACAAGCACTCAATCTATTCATCCACGACATTTACCACGACCAAAATATCGTAAAAGCCGGTGTGCTACCGGCCGATCAGGTATTTCGTAATGCGCAGTATCGCCCTGAGATGCAAGGCATTTCAGTGGCATCAGATATTTATGCGCATATCGCCGGTGTCGACATAGTGCGTGCAGGTGCAGGTGAGTTCTACGTACTGGAAGATAACTTGCGCGTACCTTCTGGCGTGTCGTACATGCTGGAAGATAGAAAAATGATGATGCGGTTGTTCCCAGATTTATTTGCGCGCCATAAAGTTGCACCGGTTGCGCACTATCCTGATCTTTTGCTCGACATGCTGCGTTCGGTCGCGCCGCAAGGCGTTGACAATCCCACCGTCGTGGTGATGACACCGGGTATGTATAACTCAGCGTATTTCGAGCACGCCTTCTTAGCTCAACAAATGGGCGTGGAATTGGTTGAAGGACAAGACCTGTTCGTTAACGATAATCACGTATACATGCGCACTACACGTGGTCCAAAACGTGTCGATGTGATTTATCGTCGAGTGGATGATGACTTCCTTGATCCGTTAGTTTTCCGATCAGATTCGTCGTTGGGTGTTGCGGGTTTATTGTCGGTATATCGTGCCGGTCGAGTCACGTTAGCGAATGCCATAGGCACGGGTGTCGCTGATGACAAATCCATCTACCCCTATGTGCCTGACATGATTCGGTTTTATCTGACAGAAGAACCCATACTAAACAATGTGCCCACTTATCAATGCCGCAAAAAAGAAGATCTGCAGTACACCTTAGATCATCTTTCAGAATTGGTTGTTAAAGAAGTTCACGGTGCCGGGGGCTACGGCATGTTGGTAGGTCCTGCATCAACCAAAGCAGAAATCGAAGCTTTTCGTGAGCGACTCAAAGCAAAACCCGAAGGCTATATCTCTCAACCCACCTTAGCATTATCTGCCTGCCCGACTTATGTTGAATCCGGTATCGCCCCTCGACATATTGATTTACGTCCGTTTGTTTTATCTGGCAAGACCGTCACCATGGTGCCCGGTGGTTTAACACGCGTCGCGCTGAAAGAGGGATCACTCGTGGTGAATTCATCGCAAGGTGGCGGCACCAAAGATACCTGGGTTTTGGAGAATTAATATGCTGAGTCGTACCGCCGATCATTTATTTTGGATGGCTCGTTACACCGAGCGTGCTGAAAATACAGCACGCATGCTGGATGTGAACATACAAACACAACTCCTCCCGCAATCTGCCGAAGCGGCTGAACAAGGATGGCGCGCTGTACTTGGCATCTCCGAGTTACAACCTGCGTTTGATGAAAAGTACGGACTCGTTTCCCGTAAAGATGTCATTGATTTTATGGTGAGAGATCCGGATAACGGCTCATCTATCATCTCTTGTTTAACGCAAGCACGTGAAAATGCACGTGCAGTTCGCGGCACACTCACGACTGAAGTGTGGGAAACACAAAACACCACCTGGCTAGAAATGAATGTACTGCTGAAAGACAAAGTGCTGCAGCGCGATCCCAGTGAATTTTTTGAATGGGTAAAACATCGCTCACACCTTTCACGCGGTGTCACCATTGGTACCATGCTCAAAGATGAAGCATTTTATTTCATCCGCTTAGGTACCTTTCTTGAGCGCGCAGATAATACGGCTCGCTTGCTAGATGTAAAATTCCACGGTGAAGACCATGCGCTGCTTGGGGCCACCGATAGAGATTTTTATCATTGGGCAGCCGTGTTGCGCTCAGTGTCCGCATTTGAAACTTACCGTAAAGCGTACCGTGATGTGATTACCCCTGAGCGTGTTGCTGAACTGTTGATTTTGCGAGGTGATATGCCACGCTCTCTGATCGCCTGCATGAATGAAGTCGTTAACAATTTAGCTGAGGTGCGCAATGATATTTCAGCTGAGACTGAACGCTTTGCCGGACGATTGCATGCTGATCTTAAATTTAATAGCATGGATGATATTTTGAAACACGGATTGCATGACTACCTGACTGAATTTTTAGAGCACGTCTACGAGCTTGGCAATCGCGTCAGCCGTGACTTCTTGCTCCCGCTAGCCGCATGAAAAACCTAACACTCTCGATACGTCATGAAACTCTGTATCGATATGAGAAACCTGTCGGATACACCTTGCAGTTACTGCGCTTAACTCCGCGAAGCGAAGTCGGTCAGCGCATACAACAGTGGGAAATTAAGACTCAGGGAAAACGACAAAGCTCCATCGATGCGTTTGGTAATAGCAGCGATATGCTAACGCTCGCATTTCCGCATCAAGAGATCAACATTATTGCCAGTGGCTTAGTCGAAGTGCAGCCACCCGATCGCGGCCGCATGCCTGACAATGTCTCCATCTCGGCGCTGGCGTTTACAGTGCCCACGCGCTTGACCGATCCTACCGAAACCATACGAGAATTTTCTGGCCGTCATTTATCAGCCCATCCTACTAGTTCACAATTGATTAGTCTGGCTGAAGCCATTTGTTCCGAAGTGAGCTACCAATCTGGAGCCACCGCCACCGAAAGTACGGCAGAAGTAGCCTTAGCTTTAGGTAAAGGCGTATGCCAAGATCACAGCCATCTTTTTATTGCGTGTTGCCATACGCTAGGTATACCTGCCCGATATGTCTCGGGCTATATTGACCCGGGCGATGTTGAGCACAGTGCCAGTCACGCGTGGGTCGACGTCTGGGTGGAAGAGGCCGACTACACTGGCTGGATCAGTATCGACGTGACGCATGCCTGCTTACAGAGTGCGCGCTATTGTCGTTTAGCGGTGGGTAGAGATTACGAATCAGCTGCACCGATACGCGGCATACGTCGCGGAGGCGGTACTGAATCCATGTCGGTGAATGTAAAAGTAAGAGATATCGGTCGCTGATTCAGAGCAGTCATCACCGATTAACTATGCAAAAATTATCTGTGCGCTAAAATGCAACTTTCGTCTATGCGGGACTATCCATGACTTATTGCGTTGGGATGCGGCTGAATTCCGGACTCGTTTTTTTGTCCGACTCACGCACGAATGCGGGTGTAGATCATATCGGCAGCTTCCGAAAGATGACGCTGTTCGAAAATCCCGGTGACCGCATCATGGTATTGCTAACCGCCGGCAATCTCTCTATCTCGCAATCAGTACGACAAACAATCGCGGAATATCTGACCCCCGATGGCACCAGTATCTGGACCGCATCATCGATGTATGAAGCCGCACAAATTGTTGGCGACTCGATTCGCAGCGTACATAAGCGCGATGCGGAGTCACTCGAACAATTCGGTATTGATTTCAATGTCAGTCTGATTTTTGGTGGTCAAATCCGCGGCGAACGTTGCCGTCTATTTCAAATGTACTCCGCTGGAAATTTCATCGAATCGCATGATGAAAATCCCTACTTCCAGATCGGCGAATCAAAATATGGCAAGCCAATTATTGATCGCGTGATTACGCCTAACACGCCGTTAGACGAAGCAGCCAAATGTGCATTAATTTCCATGGACTCTACGCTGCGCTCAAATATTTCAGTGGGATACCCGCTTGATTTATTGCTCTACGATGAGAATGCGCTAACGATTAATCGTTTCGTGACCATCGATGAAAAAAATCAGTATTTTCAGATGCTTCGTAATTCATGGGGCAAGGAATTACGCTCCGTGTTCGAAGGCATCGCCGATCCCGTTTGGAATGCTGCTCCGGAAGCTACTAGCAATGTTTTATCAACTCGCGATCACTCAAATCAACCAGCGCGCATTGTGCCTCCCGTAAGTATTGCTCGTACTGGTTCAGCACACAGTCCATTGCAAACCCTGGCAGAAAATAATCAGCGCAAAGCGCAGTACTAAATTCCGATTAATCCAAACCAAAGCCTAAAAAAAAGACCGCAATGCGGTCTTTTTTTATATGCCAATGATGAGCACCATCAGATCACTAAGGTCTGCGCCTCACCTTCGGCGCGTTCACGAATCTCACCGATGCGATACACGGTTTCGCCCAGTCGCTTCAGCTCAGCTTCGGCTTGATCAGCATTCGCAGCGCTAACAATAACCGTCATGCCAATGCCGCAGTTAAATACTCTGTGCATCTCATCATCGGCAACCCCGCCGTGTTGTTGCAGCCATTGGAATAAAGGCGGTAAAGTCCACGCATCTTTGTGCAATACCGCTGTGAGGTTGGGCTGCAGTACACGCGGAATATTTTCAACCAAACCACCACCGGTAATATGCACCATGCCGTGCACATCGATTTTTTCCATTAAGGCGAGTAAGGGTTTTACATAGATACGTGTTGGCGCAAGCAATACATCAGCCAGAGGACGTCCATGAAAATCAGCATGTAGATCAGGTTTGGCTACCTCAATAATCTTGCGTACTAATGAATACCCATTCGAATGAGCACCCGACGATGCCAGTCCAAGTACCACATCACCTGACCGAATTTTTTTACCATCGATAATTTTCGATTTTTCGACAGCACCCACAGCAAAGCCTGCAAGGTCATATTCACCATCGGGATACATGCTAGGCATCTCGGCGGTTTCACCACCAATCAATGCACATCCGGCCTGCTCACAACCTGCGGCTATGCCTTTAATCACATCGGTTGCACTGGCGACATCTAAGCGTCCACACGCGAAATAATCCAGGAAAAAAAGTGGCTCGGCGCCCTGTACCAAAATGTCATTCACGCTCATGGCGACCAAATCAATACCCACGGTGTCGTGACGGTTAAGGTGAAACGCAAGCTTTAACTTGGTGCCCACACCATCGGTACCCGAGACGAGTACAGGCTCACGAAATTTTTTACTCACTTCAAACAGAGCACCAAATCCACCAATACCTGCTAATACCCCCTCGCGCATGGTGCGTTTAGCAAAAGGTTTGATGGCTTCTACCAATGCATCACCGGCATCGATATCGACACCTGCATCACGGTAGGACAGAGAGACCTTTGAATTAGAGGACATGGAGTGTATGGCGGAGGAAAAGGTAGAATGAACGTCTGAACAAATGACTGGACGCCTGATGAACGGTATTTTACCAAAAGGGCCCGTCTTACCTCCGTATCGATGACGATATTTCCTAATCCTGAAAAGCGACCCGTGCTTATTTGGCTCATAGTCGGCATAGTTTTGTATGTGCTGCTAACGGTGCTAGGCCCAGTGCTAACACCCTTTCTTGCCGCTGGGGTCATCGGTTATATGCTGAATCCCGGCGTTGACTGGCTAGCGAATCGCGGATTGCCCAGAATCCTGTCGGTGCTGTTGGTGATGATTGCGCTGATCTTGGCAGTAGCCGCCGTATTTTTAATTGTTGTGCCTATGCTGGTGGCCGAGCTGCCGGTTTTGCAGCAGCGCTTACCGTTACTGCTGGATGCCTTTGATCGCGTTGTTAGGCCGGTTCTAGTTCAGACTGGGCTCAATCTACCCCTTGACAGTACGAGCTTGAAAGCCCTGCTGACTCAACAATTCGCCAACGTTGACAGCACAGGACTCAGTTGGTTGGGCTGGTTGAGAAAGGGGAGCAGTGCTGTCATTGGCTGGGCAGCCACCTTGTTACTGGTGCCTATCGTGCTGTTTTATTTGCTACTCGATTGGCATCAAGTCATCGCTCGATTCGCTACGATGATTCCGCGTCGCTGGATATCGCTGATCTCTGAAATGACTAATGAGGTAGACCATCTGCTAGCTCAGTACATGCGTGGCCAACTACTGGTGATGCTACTGCTCGCGACCTACTACTCGGTTGCTTTGGCCATTGCGGGTTTCGAAGTCGCTATACCTGTTGGAATAATCACTGGTTTATTGGTATTTATTCCCTACGTGGGTTACGGAATCGGCTTAACCCTAGCTGTCTTATCGGCCCTACTTTTCTTCGATGATTGGCATGGCTTGATTGCGGTTGCAGTGGTGTATGGCCTAGGCCAAATGCTGGAAAGCTTTTATCTAACGCCGCGCTTAGTTGGCGAACGCATCGGCCTACATCCTCTGGCTGTGATCTTTGCATTACTCGCTTTTGCTCAGCTATTTGGCTTCACAGGTATATTGCTAGCGCTGCCGGCCTCTGCCGTACTTTCAGTCGTTTATCGAAGGGTACGTCAGCATTATCTGAACAGCAGTTTCTATAATCA
>JBEDHZ010000029.1:0-13946 GCA_041173845.1 Pseudomonadota bacterium | reverse complement strand
TTGAATAGTTGGGGTTCGGTCGATGATGGGTATCAAGCCAACCTACTTTTATCAGAATCCATCACTCCCTTGCCGCCTGAGGTAATGCAGTTAAAACGCGATCACTACGAAATTTTATGGGCTAACGCAGAGCCAAGGATCGTTCTTTAGTGATGGGTAGCGGTTCATGAACACTCTTTTAAAGCAAATTGGAGATCCTCACGCACGCTATAGAGTGGGTGCGGTCCTTCTTGCTGCTGGCGAAGGCTCGCGCTTAGGTAAAGTACCGAAGTGTCTATTGAGCTTGCAAGGCATGCCGCTTATAAAGCGACATATGATTGCACTGAGCGATGCGGGTGTGGATGAAGTCGTGGTCGTGACGGGCTATTACCATGCCGAGGTGGAGCCGGCCGTAGAAAGCTTTCCTGTGACGGTGGTTCGCAATCCTGTGCCTGAGGAGGGGCAGCAATCCTCTGTCAGGCTGGGTCTTGAAGCGCTAACGAATACGCTGGATCTTGTATTGATCATGTTGGCGGACCAACCTTTACTGACTGCTGACGATCTGACTGAATTAATTTCTGCATTTAAAAAACGTCCACCCGAGACATCAATTGTTTATCCCGAAGTACAAGGGCAGCGTGGTAATCCGGTGATTTTTTCAGGTGAGCTGATTGTGCAATTACTAGCAGCGAATAAAAAAATCGCTTGCCGACAATTTATCGACGATAACCCAGCTCTGGTGCACAAACTGATCACTGATAATGACCACTTTGTTTTAGACATTGATACGCCAGAAGATGTGGCAGCATTTGAAAAGCGTACCGGTTGGCAGTTGGCTTTGCCGGTGTCTCATTCAGCCTAATAGACTCGGCTCAAAACGTTAAGAGATTGACAGCCGCTTTTCTTGCTTTTTTTACGAACGATTAGATTCCCTCTGAGTTTCTTTTGAGTCTTCTGCGAAAGTTATCTTATTTACACTTTATTGCAAAATTAAGATTGAAGCTTGCTTGGTAATGGCGAGTAACCATAATTTTTATTTAAAAATTGTCTAGTCGATCACTAGTCATTTTTTATATTCACCTATCGATTTTCCCTTAAGCATTATAAAATTCTTATGCGCATTGCGACTCATCTTGCAATAGCCATGTTGCGAACACACTGCCTGGCATAGATTTCTATAGTCCAAAGCAAAACGAAGTTTATAGTTTGCAAATAAATTTATAACAAAGCAAAAAAAGGAGGGAAATTGAATACCCTAACTCACTCAGAACAAAGCCTAGCTAGTGCTATGTTTACCAACCCAAATTCACAGGCATTTAAAATTTGGGTTCGAATCATCAATTTATGGATCTTCGTCTCTTGCCTTTCATTGGCTGGTGAGACTGTCGAGGCTTATGCGACCGCACACGGTCATTTATTCAAAGTTATTGAATATGTTGCGGTGTTTTTCTTCACTATCGATTATTTAGGTAATCTTTATTTCGCTGAAGATCGTAAAAAATATTTCTTTAGTTTTTGGGGTTTAGTCGATCTGATCTCGATTTTGCCAACGTTCTTACAAGCATTGAATTTAGCTGCATTGCAAGGCACTAAAGTACTTCGTGTGTTGCGAGTCGTACGAGTGTTGCGAGTACTTAAAATGGCCAAGATGGCGTTGCAAGCAATTCAGCGCAGTGTTGAAGCTTCAAACCCTATCGTTACCAATCTCAGGATTTACTTCATTGCGCTGTTTTCCGTGGTGATGATTTCCAGCACACTGATGTACTACGTCGAAGGTAATTTGTACTCGGCTGAGGCTTTGGCTGCCGGTCAGGCAGCGCTGGATGCTGAGATAGCTGCTCATCCTTTGCCTGACGATGCTCCACCAGAGGCACGTAAGTTTATGCCTACAGATCCACTGAGTGGCAATCCGATACCAGAAGACAAGCGTTTCTTTAATTCCATACCAACCGCAATGTGGTGGTGTATGGTGACGCTCACAACAACTGGCTACGGCGATATGTTCCCACTGTCGCTTGGAGGAAGATTGGTTGCGATTGTAACGATGTTGCTAGGCTTAGTACTGTTTGGTATTTTGTTGAACATCGTAGGTAAAACCATCATGGTCTTGTTGTTTGGTGAGCAAATAACAGAAGCTGATGAGCCACCTGCGAAGCGTGACACGATTGTTCATCTTATGCTCAAACGTAATTGGATATCAGATGATCAGGCTGTAAAGCTTGAGCGTATGAGCGAAGATGATATCGTCGCTAAGCTCAAAAATATCTGAGTTCTTACGACTTAGTCTGCAGTCGATTGTAAAAATTACCAGCTCGAAAATGAGCTTGGTATAAACAAAAAGCCCCGCAAATTTTGCGGGGCTTTTTTATGAATGTTCACTTCACGTTAATGAATCAGTGATCACATTAGATACTGATATGCCCACCTAATTCAACGGCATGGTCTTCAGGGATTTTGTAATATTCCGTAGCACCTAACATCATTCTATGTAAGAGAATAAACAAGCCAAAGAACCAAGAGGTATCTTTACGTGCGACGACTTTTTCTTTGCCGATGAAGAAAGATATTTCGAGCAAGCTAAAGTGAAATTCACGTACACGCAGCAAAGCGAGTGCACGCGGGATATTCGGCTCTTCCATAAATCCATAGTTAACCACCACGGAGTGAAAATTGTGATCCAGATGTTTAACCACAACTCGCTCATTATCTTCGATGTATGGGGTGCTTTCTACATGCATGCGCATTAGCAGTACGCGCTCATGCAGTACATGGTTATGTTTGAGATTGTGTAGCAACGCCATCGGTACGATGTCATCATGCGGCACCATAAAGATGGCCGTACCTTTGACACGCTGCGGACTTTCGGGCGAAAGCTTAGCTAAGAATTCGTTGAGTGGCACCGCATCTTTCCAGCGTGCTGCCAACAGACGATCACGACCTCTAATCCACGCGATCATGATGAAAAGGGTCACAAGAGCTACGACGACAGGGAGCCAGCCACCGTCGAAAAATTTGAACATATTTGCTGACAAAAACATCGTGTCGATTGCAAACAAAATAGCAAACACGGGAACGAAAATAAATTTGTTCCAGCCACGTATCGCTATCATGCAATAGGCGGCGAGTATGGTATCAATCGCCATTGCTCCGGTGACTGAAATGCCGTAAGCAGATGCGAGATGTTCGGAGCTCTTGAAAATCAACACCAGTAGCACAACACCAATAAACAGAACGATGTTTACTTTGGAGACGTACACTTGACCAATCTCATCTGCTGAAGTGTGACGTATACGTATGCGAGGAATGTAGCCAAGTTGTACGGCTTGATTGGCAATCGAAAAAGCGCCAGAGATGACCGCTTGTGAGGCGATGATCGTTGCCATGAAAGCGAGCAGTAGCAGCGGTACTAAAGCCCATTCAGGTGCCAGACGGTAAAACGGATTATCGATTGCAGAAGGATCACGTATTAGTAGCGCGCCTTGACCGAAATAATTCAGTAGCAACGCAGGGAACACTAAAAAAATCCAGGCGCGACGAATCGGGTCCAGACCAAAGTGACCCATGTCCGCATAAAGAGCTTCACCGCCGGTGACTGAGAGTACGACAGCGCCCAAAATAGCAATGGCCACTGCTTTGTGCTCGAAAATAAAATTCACGCCTACGAGTGGATTTAATGCTTCGAATACGCGGGGATTTTGAATAATTTCTGCTAAGCCTAGAAAACCCAGTACCACGAACCAGATCACCATGATGGGGCCGAAAACCACACCGACTTTACCGGTGCCGAAACGTTCTACAGCAAACAAAGCTGAAATTAGCGTTAGCGCAATCGGAATCACATAGGGCTGTAATGAAGGTGCGATGATGTTTAAACCTTCTACCGCGCTCAATACAGAGATGGCGGGAGTGATCATGCTGTCACCAAAAAACAGAGAGGCACCTAGGGTGCCGGCGATGATGGCAAGCCAGCGTCCAGAAGGATGTGAAGCTAGCTTGGTCATGACCAGTGCAGTCAATGCGAACACACCACCTTCGCCGTGGTTGTCGGCGCGCATAATGATCATGACGTATTTCAATGTAACGACAATCGTTAGCGACCAGGTAATCAGCGACAAAATGCCGAGTACTGCAGGTTCTAATGAACCCGATCCTGATTCTACGGAGGCTTCAACAGCGACTTTGAGTGCGTAAAGAGGCGACGTACCGATATCGCCAAAGACCACACCGATGGCGCCGATAATCAGTAGCCAGAGATTTTTATGCGGATGATGATGGTGGTGATGTGCTGACATTACGAGTTACCTGTTTTTTTATGAATATCTTTGATGAGCGATTTAAGTTCCGCAACATCAGATCGCAGACTGCGAATTTCTTCGTCCAGCGCCAACCCTGCGCCAGCGTTCTCTGCTGACCTGACGGAATTAATCGAATCCACAATCACCGCCACAAAAAGATTTACGACGATGAAGGTGGCACACAATATGAACAAGATGAAAAAGACCCATGCGGAAGGAAATACTTCCATCACTGGGCGGGCGATTTCTTCCGACCAGCCTTCCAGTGTCATAACCTGGAACAATGTGTAAAGGCTGGTGGAGAGCGAACCAAAGCGTTCGGGGAAATCCGCTCCGAACATATTGGTTGCAATCACCGCGGATACATAAAAAATAATCAGTATTAAACTAAATACCGATCCCAATCCAGGCAGTGAACTCAATAGCGCACCGACCACGGTTCGCATGCTCTCGACTTTATTAATGAGTCGTAAAACGCGCAGCACACGTAATGCGCGGAGTACGGAGAGACTTCCAGTCGCGGGAACGAATGCGATGATGACGACTAAAAAATCAAAAACACACCAGGCATCTTTAAAAAACTGCAGTCGCCGTGAAGCGATTAGTAAAGCTAGTTCAGCGATGAAGATCCACAGAATGACGTGATCGACGAGGAGAAGCTCTGGGCCAATGGCTGCCATCACTTCGTGATTCGTTTCAACGCCAAGAATGATGGCGTTGACCACAATCAGAACGATCAGAAAATTTTGAATAAAACTTAGCGCCATAAAGCGCTCTATGTCTCCGCGCCAACCGGGGAGATTTTCAACAGCATGATGCATAGGATTAGATAAAGCGAAAAAGTTAATATTTAGGCAAATACATGACTTTCGTCAGCCCTAAATGATAAGTTAATCGCATTGCGTGCGAGCAATTTTTAACTGACAGAAACCTGACGGGTAGAATGAAGTAAGGTAGTAAATTAATTAATAAGCTTTCTAAACGGTCTCTAAAAGAAATCCTCCTAAGCCTACAAAACTAAAAGGATCAGCTATGTCCATCCCACTGAACGAGCTGGGTGCCAGTGTTCTAGCGAAAAAATTAGCGGCTAGAGAAATCAAAGCTGAGCAACTAGTGCGCTCTTGTTTGGATCGTATCAATGCTCGCGAAGAGGATGTGAAAGCCTGGGTTCATGTGGCAGCCAATGCCGCATTAAAAAATGCGCAGCAGTTAGATAAAGGTCCGATTCGAGGCTTACTACATGGCTTGCCAATTGGTGTAAAAGACTTGTTTGATACCGTCGATATGCCAACCACGTATGGCTCGAGTATCTATCAATCGCAGCAACCAGCGGCTGATGCCTCGGTGGTTGCATTGTGTCGCGAGCAAGGCGCGATCATGTTGGGCAAAACTGTCACGACAGAATTCGCCACATTCACACCGGGTAAAACCCGCAATCCTCATCGGCTATCCCACACACCGGGTGGGTCATCAAGTGGTTCGGCGGCAGCGGTCGCCGATCATATGGTCCCCTTGGCATTCGCTTCACAAACCGCGGCTTCGGTCATTCGCCCTGCAGCGTTTTGCGGCATCGTTGGCTACAAACCAAGTTTTGGTTTAATAAATCGTTCAGGGGTAAAACCTCTATCTGACTCACTCGATACACTGGGATTTTTAGGACGCTCGGTGGAGGATGTGGCTTTGTTTGCGGCGGCTGCGACTGGTGATCACAGTCTGCTTCATTTAGAAACATCGCTCGCACCGCGCATCGCTTTGTGCCATACGCATGAATGGTCATTCGCCGATCAAGATACTCAACAAACGATGCAGCATGCGGCATCGGTATTTGCCAAAGCAGGTCATCGCGTGCGCGAATTAACGCTGCCCGATAGTTTTGCTGGATTGCTGCAAGCTCAAAAAGAAATTATGGGTTTTGATTTAGTGCGTTCACTGGCTTACGAGCGTTTGCAGCGCTCGAGTGAACTGAGTCCCGGCTTGCACGAAGTACTCGCTATGGGTCAGCAGATTTCAATCGATCAGCACCGCGCTAATTTGCAGCTGGCGCATTCGGCTCGAGCCGCAGTGTCTGCTGCATTTGGTGAGTACGAAGTGGTGCTCGCGCCTAGCACGGTAGGAGAAGCCCCAGCGACCTTAAGCCAGACGGGTGATCCGGTGTTTGGCCGTGTGTGGACTTTGCTGGGTTTGCCGTGCGTTCATTTGCCGATTTATAAGGGCAGCTCGGGCATGCCTGTGGGTTTGCAAGTGGTAGGGCGTCCGGGCGAAGATAAGGTGGCGCTGCGTGTGGCCGCTTGGCTCTGGAAGCTGTTCGGCTAATTAGAAAAAAATACGCCGGGTAGCGCGCTTGTATAAATTCTGTAAGGTTCGCGTTTTATAGTTTTGCGTAACAGACTGTAGCGGGGAGGTCTGTGACGACTATTCCATCCCGTACCGAGACATCGTGGAGAGATAATGAAATCAATAATAACTGCCTTGGCCCTGCTGGGTTTATTTGCTTTGAACCCTGCGTTTGCAGCGAATGAACAGCAAAACAAAATGGCCACTTGCAATAAAGATGCGACTGGCAAAAAAGGTGATGAGCGCAAGGCTTTTATGAAAGACTGCCTAAGCAAAAAACCTGAAGCACCTGCTGAAGCGCCAAAGAATTCACAGCAAAACAAGATGGTGACCTGTAATAAGGAAGCCACCGGCAAAAAGGGCGATGAGCGTAAGGCCTTTATGAGTGAATGTTTAAAAGCTAAGTAAACTATAAGCCTGCAATTCACCCGCATTACTGAAATTAACCCCCTGTTATTACAGGGGGTTTTTCATTTATGTCCCAGTAATCACAGAAGCCTCTTTTTTTCGCGTTCAGTGATGGACGAAACCTGCTTTCACGAAGTAAATTTCGGTCTGGACGATTTTCTCGGTAGTCGATAAAAATTGCCAAAAAAGTATGTTTGTTTGGCTGCTTAAGATAGTGCTTGCGCAGCGCACTGATAACCATAAAAAACGGAGACACTTTGATGTCGAATCAAGTCAAATTCTTATTACCTGAAGACCGCATTCCACGTCGTTGGTACAACATTCAAGCGGATCTGCCTAAACCACTGCCACCGGTGCTGCACCCCGGTACGCTGAATCCGATTGGTCCAGATGATCTCGCGCCGTTGTTCCCGATGGAATTGATCATGCAAGAAGTTTCGCAAGATCGTGAGATTGATATTCCTGAACCTGTGCGCGATGTATATCGCCTGTGGCGTCCGGCGCCTTTGTTTCGTGCGTATGGTCTTGAGAAAGCACTCGGCACACCTGCGAAAATTTATTACAAATATGAAGGCGTGAGTCCCGCTGGTAGTCACAAGCCAAACACGGCGATTCCACAAGCGTTCTATAACAAACAAGCTGGCGTGAAACGCTTAACGACAGAAACGGGTGCGGGTCAGTGGGGTACCTCACTGTCATTTGCAGGTTCACTGTACGGTATTGATGTAACCGTGTTTCAGGTCAGAGTGTCCTACGATCAAAAGCCGTATCGTCGTGCTGTGATGGAAACGTATGGTGCGCGCTGCGTGGCATCGCCATCGAACGAAACCAACTACGGTCGCTCAGTGTTAGAAAAAACACCAGCGCATCCTGGTAGCTTGGGTATCGCCATTTCAGAAGCCGTTGAAATCGCAGCAACCAATGAAGATACCAAGTATGCGTTGGGCTCAGTGCTGAATCACGTGTTGATGCATCAAACCATTGTCGGTATCGAATCGATGGAACAAATGGCGATGGCGGATGCCTATCCCGATGTGATCGTGGGTTGTACGGGTGGCGGTTCGAATTTTGCAGGTATTACATTCCCATTCATTGGTGCTGGTTTACGTGGTGGTCCTAAGCCTCGCATTGTGGCAGTTGAGCCTGCTGCTTGCCCATCGTTGACACGCGGTAAATACGCGTATGACTTTGGTGACACAGGTCACATGGCTCCGCTTACCAAGATGCACACACTCGGTTCTTCTTTCACGCCACCGGGTTTCCATGCCGGTGGTTTGCGTTATCACGGCATGGCGCCGTTGGTGTCGCACCTGAAAGAATTGAATTTGATTGAGGCCGTGGCCTATCATCAGACTGAGTGCTTTGCGGCCGGCGTGTTGTTTGCCAAAACAGAGGGTATCGTGCCTGCACCGGAAGCGAATCACGCGGTCAAAGGAGCGATCGAAGAAGCGCTACGTTGTAAGCGTGAAGGTAAGAGCGAAGTCATTCTCTTTAATCTTTGCGGTCACGGTCATTTCGACATGGCGGCTTACTCGGCGTACTTTGCAGGTGAGCTCAAAGATGACAAATATGACGAGAAAGAATTAGCGATGGCGTTATCTGGTTTGCCCAGCGTGCCAGAAGCGGCCTAATTTTTATCTCAATGGCTGTACCAAGACACCGGGCTCAGGCCCGGTGTTTTTTTGTAACCCCACCTTACACATGTCAGTTTAGCGTCAGGAATTGATCAGGCCTAAGACAGCTTCTATAAGTACGCTGCAGCATCATTTGTTAAGTTAGCGCAGTACTTTTAATAGGCGATTTTGTGAAGCTTTCTTTTTCCCTGCTGACGGCGATGCTGGCGATAGCATTTGCTTCCGCCACTTATGCGCAGGACCCATCGTGGCCACTGACGTTGTTGGAAGCTCAATCCCTGGCGCGCGAGCGAAATTACGATCTCAAGCTAGCCCGCAGCGCGATCGAGAGCGCGAAAGCCAATGTCTTGATTGCAGGTGCCGCACCTAATCCCAACTTAACCCTCGCCACCAATAGCATTAACACCACCAACGGCGGTGGTAGTGGTCGACTGTGGAATCGATCGATCGATGCTATCGCAAGGGTTGATCAGCTGATTGAGCGTGGTGGCAAACGAGAGCTGCGTCAAGAAAATGCACAAACATTGATGCAAGCCGTTCAGTCTGATGTTGTCGATACAGAGCGACAGCTAGGCTTGATTGTTGCGCAAGCTTATATTGATTTGAAGGCGGCACAAGAAAAACGCACGGCAACCATCGAGACTTCGCGTCTGATGGAATCTATGTTGGCTGCAGCTCAGTTACGCAAGTCGGCAGGTGATATTGCAGGTTCAGATGTGGAGCGTGTGCGCGTTGATGCGTTGCGTTCGCAAAATGAGGTTGAATCAGCTAAAGGTGAATTAGCTGCAGCTCGTCGCACATTGGCCTTGATATTGGGAATAACCGAGCGCATGGACAGCCTTGAGGCCGTTGACCCTTGGGCGGAATTGATCAGGCCTGAACCTTTATCGGAGGCGCGATTCAAAGACATCATCGCGCAACGACCGGATGTTCGGGCTGCAATGGCACGAGTTGATGCCGCCGATGCGGGTAATCGTTTGGCGCAATCATTACGTACACGCGATGTATCAGTAGGTATGCAATATGAGCATTATCCGCAACCGGGTGACGCGCTTCATAGTAATGGCAGTAGCGTAGGATTTTCTGTTCAGGTCCCGCTATTCACCAACTATTACTACAAAGGTGAGATTCTCGCCGCACAGGCTGCGCGCACGGCAGCTGAACAGAGTTTGATGCGCGCACGCTCCATCGCTGACAATGAAATTCGTTTAGCGTGGTCGACTCTGAGCAGCGCAGCTGAGCGGGTTCGTCGCAATCGCGATGAATTATTACTCGCCGCAGAAAAAGCAGCGAATGCAGCCGAGTTTGCGTACAAAAATGGCGCGGTTGGCATTATGGATGTGCTAGATGCGCGGCGCACTTTGCGAGCCACGCGTCTCGACGCACTGGCTGCACAAGTTGAATTTAGTAAGGCATCGGCTGCCTGGCAGGCGGCCACCGCAATCACTCAGGAATCCCGTTAATGAAAACAATAGCAAAAGTGGTGGTCTTGCTGACTATCGTCGGGGCAGCAGTAGCGACTGTGGCAGTCGTTGAAAATCGAAGTGCGAAACATGAAGCCGAATTAGATAAAAACAAACCGCAAACGCATGAGCCTGGCGTTGTGCATTTTGAGCGTGGCGAGCCACAACTATCCGCGATTCGAAGTGAGCCAGTGGTGACCGAAGCTATGCCAGCAGCGGATCCGGTCAACGGTCGTTTGGTATATGACGAAAATGTGACTTCCCGCATCAGTTCACCCATCGCAGGGCGGGTGATTGCTTTGCGCGCAGGTGTGGGCGATCAAGTCAGTCGTGGTGCGGCTTTGCTAGAAATTGATTCGCCTGATCTCGCTGCTGCTGAAGCTGAATTATCCAAAGCGACCAGCGAAGAAGCGCGTAAGCGACTTGCCTATGAGCGATCAAAAAATTTATACGATAACGAAGTCATCGCGCGCAAAGAATTTGAATCGGCTGAAGCAGATTATCGACTCGCGCAAGCAGAAACTCGGCGTACGTCTCAGCGGCTTAGAAATTTGCAGTCATCGGGTCATGAAAATGGCAAATTTTTATTGCGCTCTCCTTTAGCGGGTGTCGTCGTCGAGCGCAATGTCAATCCGGGTCAGGAAATTCGATCGGATAATCAAGCACCCCTATTTTTAGTGACAAACACCAGTCAGTTATGGGTACTCGTTGATGTACCCGAAAAATCGCTGTCTCATGTTCATATTGGCCAAAAGGTGAGTTTGGAGACCGATGCATGGCCTGATCAACTGTTCAATGCCACGGTTGAGCGGATTGGCGTGGCGGTTGATCCAGTCACTCGTCGCGTGCAGGTGCGTTGTTCCATCAAGAATGCTGATCTCAAGCTCAAGCCTGAAATGTTTGCTCGCGTATCGTTTCTTGCCAATGGCGAAGTCAAGGGTATACGCGTTCACAATACGAGCCTGGTTACTGAAGGAATTTACGTTTATGTTTTCGTTGAAACCAAACCCGGTACTTTCCATAAGCGACAAGTCAAGCTGGCGTTGCGAGGTAATGATCACTCGTTTGTTGAATCCGGACTCGCTGAGGGTGATCGCGTGGTGGTTGAAGGAGCCTTGTTGTTGAACTCTGAGGCGGCCGCTGATGCTCAATAAGCTCATTGAATTTGTTCTGACCCAGCGCGTATTCGTGCTGGTGATGACGGCGGCCCTCTGTGCGTTTGGCTATCGCGCTGTATCGAATCTATCAATTGAAGCTTTCCCTGATGTGCAAGATGTGCAGGTATTGGTAGTCACTCAGTACCCAGGTCAAGCACCGGAAGAAGTCGAGCGTAACGTCACCTTACCGATTGAACGGGAAATGTCGGGTGTGCCGCGTCAGACGCAGTTGCGCTCAGTTTCAATTTCCGGATTGTCTATAGTCACGCTGACGTTTGGTGACGGCACCGATGATTACTTCGCACGTCAGCAGGTTTTAGAAAAACTACAAAACGTGACCTTGCCACCTGGGGTACAACCCACCCTTGCGCCGCTAACGACGGCGGTTGGTGAAATTTATCGCTACGTATTAGAGGCGCCTAAAGACATGCCCATCACCGAGGTGCGGGCGATTCAAGATTGGGTGATACGCCCTAATTTACGTATCGTGCCGAATGTGGCCGACGTGGTGAGCTTTGGTGGCACGATTAAAGAATACCAAGTGCGCATTGATCCCTATGCACTAAAGCGCTATGGCGTATCCATCGATCAGCTGAGTACGGCGCTGATGAATAACTCGGCCAATGTGGGCGGCGGTTTTGTGCGGCGTGGAGATGAAGCCTTGGTTATTCGCGGCATGGGTATTTTCGCGAGCGTGGAAGATATCGGCCGAGTGGTGGTTAGGGCAAAAGATGGCAAGACTGTGTTGGTTTCTGATTTGGCTGAAGCCACGATTGGTGCGCGCAGTCGATCAGGCATTGTTGCCTATAACGACAGAGATACGGTGGTTGAAGGCATCGTGCAAATGACCAAAGGCGGTAACGCTGCGCGCGTTGTTAGCGAGGTCAAAGATAAAGTTGAACAAATTAGTTCTAAGCTTCCACCCGGCGTAAAAATCCATCCGATTTACGATAGAACTGAGTTAATCGCTCACACCGTTAAAACGGTGGCAGAAAATTTATTGGTGGGCGCAGCGCTGGTGATCGCTATCTTGGTGATTTTCTTGCGTAACTGGCGCGCTGCATTGATTGTGGCGACGGTGATTCCACTGTCACTGCTATGCGCTTTCATCATGCTAGACATTCGTAACATTCCTGCCAATTTGATTTCTCTAGGTGCGGTTGACTTCGGCATCATTATCGATGGGGCAGTGGTATTGGTAGAGGCGCTGATGGTTCGTCTTGCGCTCAATACAGTAGAACCTGGTTTAAACAATGAAGCTAGCTCGGCACTGCGCTTGGCTTCATTACGTCGTACCGTCGTTGAGATGGGACATCCAATTCTGTTTGCCAAAGCCATCATCATCGTAGCTTTCATTCCAATTTTTACGTTTCAACGTGTTGAAGGAAAAATCTTTGCTCCAGTCGCTTTAACGTTATCGTTTGCAATGTTGGGGGCAGTGATACTCACCATGACCTTGGTGCCAACTTTGCTTGCTGTCACCATGCAAAAGCACACGATGGAAGAAAAGCACATAGGCTGGATGGATAGTTTGCAGCAGCGTTACCGACTCTTTTTACGCTGGGCAGCATTACATAGATTCGTAGTGATTATGTCGTCCGGTGCGGTGATGACGGTGGCTTTTTTACTTTCGCCGCTGCTCGGTAGTGAGTTTGTACCCAAGCTCGATGAGGGGAATATTTGGCTCACTATTTCCTTGCCACCTGCGACGTCGTTGGACACTACGAAAAGCATAGAGCGACAAGTCAGGCAAATCTTACGCAGTTATCCCGAAGTTAACAGTGTGGTGTCGCATGTGGGTCGACCCGACGATGGAACGGATCCCAAGGGCCCAAACAACATGGAGATTTTGGCCGATCTTAAACCTGCGGGTGAATGGCGCTTTGCATCCAAAGAAGCGCTGGTTGCTGATATGGGCAAAAAGATTCGAAGAATACCCGGCGTCCCTACCAATTTTTCGCAAGTCATCCAAGACAATGTGGAAGAAGCATTGTCTGGAGTCAAAGGTGAGATAGCGATCAAAATTTATGGTCCCGATCTAGAAATTCTGAGCGAAAAAAGCGAGCAGATTGCGCACATACTCAAAGGCATACGCGGCTCTGCCGATGTGGCTGCGATACCTATTAGCGGCCAGAGTGAATTGGATATCGCTATTGATCGAGAAAAAATTGCACGACTTGGTGTGAATGTGGTTGACGTCAATATAGCGATACAAACAGCGCTGGCTGGTATGGCTGTCAATACGTTCTATGAAGGCGATAAGCGATTTGATGTCACTGTACGTTTAAAAGAAAACTATCGAAACGCCATCGATGATGTCGCACTCGTGCAGGTGAGTTTGCCGAATGGCGCGGGTACGGTGAGTTTGGGTGAATTGGCGCGCATACAAACTCGACAAGGCGCCGCACGGATTAGTCGTGAGGCTGGCGGGCGCAGTGCATCAGTCAAGGCGAATTTGTTAGGTCGAGATCAAGGCAGTTTTGTTCGGGAAGCGCAGAAAAAAGTTCGCGAAAAAGTGGTGCTGCCACCTGGCTACACGATTACCTGGGGTGGGCAATTTGAAAATCAACAGCGTGCGGTTAAACGTCTGGCGATTATTGTGCCGATCACCTTGTTACTGATTTTCTCTTTATTGTTTTGGGCGTTTGGCTCTGTTCGTAAAGCGATTTTGGTGCT